>JAGYLH010000080.1 GCA_018400955.1 Bacteroidales bacterium | reverse complement strand
GAAACTCCCATTCGTAATTTTTTATAAAAGCATTTTCGGTAAAAGAGGGATCCCCATATTTAGCGGTGAGGGCTGCGGCAGCTTTTTCCACATCATCATTATGGATGCCAATGCTTACCACATGCAGCTTCTTTTTTTTGAACATATAGATGATGGTATGCGCCTCAATGCCTTCAAACATCATATCATCGCCCGGCTTTTCATAACCTTGGTAGCCCGGGTTCAGGCTGCTGCTTTTTACCAATCCTTCCGACATTTCATCGAAAGGTGTGCCCAGTTTATATTCGCGGAATCCATCCACATCGGTTTGCGCCAAAACAAGGCTGCTAAAGGAAACTAAACAAAGAATGAGAATTACTTTCATTGGATTTGGTTTTAAATTATAGGCCTAAAGATACCGCTAAAGCATAAAATTTCAAAGCATTTTTTTGAGATCTACGCCCTCCTATTCTACCCGGTCAATCCCCAAGGCAACCATTAAGCGCTCTACTTCGGGGATATGCTTTGACGGAAAAAGCAGGTGGTGGTTTCCCAGGCTGTGGTTTTTGAGGAGGTTCGTTTGGTGGCTGTCAGTAACAAATTTCACTTGGGTGCGGCAGGCATAACCATGGTTGGGACTTCCGGTGATTTCGCCTTGCAAAAGCATAAAGCGGTCCAGGCTGTTGTTAATACGAAAAGCAGCGGCCTCCCCTTTTTCGAATATACCCTGAATGGCTGTTCCACAATCTGTTTCGTAATGTGTGGTAATTTTAAATGATGCGAGCATATTGAGTGGCGCTGTGCAATGTGCAAACAAAATACTTTCATCTTTAATTTCTGCTACATTGGCTTGCCAGGGCACCACACCACTTACTGACCTTATCAGCATCTTGCCAATCATACTGCAAATATCGCCTTCGCAGGCAGCCGCAATCTGCTTGCTGTTTAACACAGCCAAAGGCAGGCAGGCTGTAACCCTGTCGCGCCGCACCATGGAAAAACACTCAACACTTATGGCTGAAAGCCCTTGCTGTTGCACCACTTCTGTCAGTAATTGGTAAACTTTGGCTGTTTCTTTCAATGCTTCCGCTTCAGTCTGCGGAAAAAATTGTAAAAATTCCGGGGAAGGCTCCCTGTCCTGATAATTATCCAGCTTACTCCAGGGCAAGTGCATCAGTTCAACAGCTAATTTATCTTTTATCAGCTGTTTATCGATATCGGAAATAATCAGCCAGTCTGAGACATCACCAATAAGCGCAGCCTTTTGCCCTGCCAGATTATCGAGTGCTTTAAAGGTGTCAAGCACCAAGCTATAATTTTGGAAAGCACCTGTGGCCAGCACATCAACAACCGCAACCCTTTTTGCTTGTTTGCGCAAATATGCGGCTATCTCCATGGCAGCCGCAAAAGAATTATTCTCCCTGTGGCAAAGAAGTATGATGTTGTTATGATTTCTGCTTGCTTCTTTCGCAAACTGTTCTGACCCCCCACTCGCAATAAAAAAAACAGGGCATGCTTGCTGTTGCAAGTTGTATGGCCCATTTTGGAAAAATGCATTTAAAATTTCAACTGATCGCTCTCTTAAAGCAACATTTTCGCCATATGCCAGGTAAGTAATATTTTGCGCCATATCAGATGTTGTTGGTTTTTTTCAGGCCTATGAAATCAATTCGCATATTTTAAAAAAAAGCTGTTTTCTGATCGCAAAATTAAACTTATTGTATTTGAATTTTCGCATGCAGGTAGGCCCTATCTATTTTCAAACGCAGCAGGTAGATTCCTTTTGGCAAGCCACGAACATCAAAGGTATTTGAAGCCGGGTTCTCCTGAAGCATCATTTGCTGTCCGTGCCAATTGATCAATTGAACAGATTCGGGGCTTGTTGACAGTCCCCTGAGGGAAAACTGTTGCGTTGCAGGATTGGGATACACCGTGAATGCCATAGGTGCATCCCGGCTGTCAACAGAAGCCACACAAGCCGATTTGATGGCTTCAGCATCCTCGCAACCCGCGGCATTACTAATAATATAAGCGTATCCGTCATCAGCAAGCAGGAAATCGCAAATACTTTGCACATCGCAGGCCGACAGGCTTGTATTGTTCACCAAATAGAGCTCTTCAATGGTTGCAGCATCAATATTTTGTAGGCCTTGCAAGTTTTCCAGGGCAGGGTTCCCTGAAATGAGCAACTTGCCACCAATTTGCTCAAGATTTTCAAAATCGGAAATAGAAGTCAGAGAAGGGTTGTTCTCAATACGTAAATAATCACCAAGATTAATGAGCTGTCCCAATCCGTCGATTGTGTTCAGGTTTGCATTACCGGCTATACGCAGATACCCTCCTATTGATATCAGGTTATGAAAAGCATCCAATTGGTTTAGTGCTGTATTGTTGCTTATGCTCAGATTGCCATCAATGGATTCGAGGGCATTGAAAGCAGCTATTTGGGGCAATTGGGCATTGCCATGTATCAAGATATTACCTGCTCCTATTAAATCACCAAAACCTGAAATTGATGTCAGCGATTCGTTGTTACGAATAAGGATATTGTTGCCAACCGAATCAATTGCAGGCAGATTAATATGCTGAAGTGCCGTATTGCCTTCGATAATAAATTCGCCACCGGCAACTCTAAGCTGGTCGAGACCGTCAATGGCTGTTAGTGATACATTGTCAACAAAGTATAAACCCCGTTGCCAAATACCCCCTATTGATTTAAGGCTGTTTAAATTACTTACATCAACCAGGTTGCTGCACCTTTCAATCCATAGTTGTGAACCGATTGATTCTAATTGCTCCAGACCGGACAAATCCTGCAGCAATTGATTATGGCGAATCCGCAGCATGCCATGGATTTTGGTAATATTCACCAGCGGGCTTAAATCGTGGATATATGCACCTATCTGGACCGAACCAAGCACCTCATTAGCATTTGGGTGTTCAATCAGGAAATTATCCAGGTCTTCCTGATAGAAAAAGTTGATGCTATTAACTGTATTGTTTTGTGCATGGAGCTGCGCATAACATGCTGATAATAAAATTACAACGAAAATTTGCAGTGAATTTTTCATGATGTGGAGGGTTTTTTATATTCAATTCGGTTTAAAATATGCCACTCCAATAATACGAAAAATTTCGCTCATTTTCAACGATATCGCATATATTATTTAAAACTGTATTGTTAACAAAAAACGCTCAAGCAGGCCGCTAAAAGCGATATTTATTGCCACCGGACCACAATATTGTGAATCAAATAACAGAACTACCTCAAAAACATTTAGATACATTTTTTAGGCAATGTATTACCGCATTAACATAATTCTTTTAGCTTTGCGTAAAAAACAGCCTCAAACATGATCCGAAAATACCTTAGAGCCATATTTTCGACTTTGGTTTGTCTCGCATTCTCCGGAATAATACCTGCCAGACAAGGTAAAATATACTACGTTTCGAACCGAAAGATACTGAAAGGCTTTTCTTTTAATAAGAAAAAAAGCAATAGAATCGCCTTGATAAATAAGAACTCACGCGTTGAAACCATCAAGGGGGAATTAAACCGGCAACCGAGCCTTTCAGGCGGAAAATTAGCCATCATTAGAATACCTGCGTAATGAAAAGCATAAGGATTACCTTCCTGATATTATTTGCCTTGTTGATTCTTACAACAAAGCCCATCCTTGTTTCGGCTTCAATAGATTCGCTCAGGCAGGCCTTGCGTATTGCCGAAAGTGAGCAGGAATTGCTTGAAACCTACTACGCACTTGGATACGAATTTAAAGACAAATCCCTGGATTCACTGAAGTTTTATGCCAACAAAATAGGCGCATTGACATGGCATACACACCAGAAGCAATATTATTGGCACACGCTGAATTATACATACAATCAAGCTATCGGCCATATTCCCGAGGCCCGCATGCATGTGGAAAAATCACTCCGCCTTGCCGAAATAATAAAAGACAACAGCTTGTTGACAGATGCATACAACAATTTGGGCTTAGTATTTTTGATCAATAATCAATTTGATAGTGCTGAAATCTTTCTTAACAAATCCTTATCAGAAGCCCAAATAATCAACGATATTAAACGTGTATCGCGGGCCAGTACGAACCTGGCCAATGTTTTGATAAAACAAGGTAAAAAAGATCAAGCTCTTGAACTTGTATTATTCAGCATCCGAACAGACAGCTTGCAAAAAGATGTAAAGAGCCAGGGAAATAGCTTCAAAACACTGGGCAATATACATTTATATTCGGGCAATTATATACAGGCTATCGAAGCTTATCAAAAGGCAAACAGGTTTTACGAAACCATGCAACAACCTCTTAGCATAAGCAGCATACTTAACAATATAGCAGTAGTTTACGTGAACTTAGGCCAGTTTGAAAAGGCCATGGAAATTCACAGGAAAAACCTGCAATTGCTAGATGATAGCGGAAATGATTATGGCAAGCTCAGCTCCTGCCAGGTCCAACTTATCAGGCATATACCAACAGATGGGGGCACATGATGAAAATCAAATCATCCTGGAAGATGCATTGGCCATTGCAAGTCGTTACAACGAAAAGGAATACGAAGCACAAATCCCTAAACAATTTGGGCAATAATGGCATTATACAGGCAATTATGTCAATGCCCACAAATACTTTCAACAAGCTTATATGGGTTGAACCGCATCATCAACAACAAACATGAGCAGGCATTGTGCCCAATCAAATATGGGCTAGGGTGTTGCTAATGCTTGAAAGAAAAACTAAAAGCCATACAAGCTTTTGAGCAAGCCGCCATTATTGTCAACATCCATAAAGGCACGCGACAAACGCCTGATGGCACTCGACGGACTCTCGCTGTTTATGAACATTTTGGGGATTTCAAACAAGCCCTAAGCTATAGAAACCAGGTGATGGCACTTAACGACAGCCTCGTGGGTGAAAGAACGCGCGGGGATTGCCGAACGCTTCTGGAAGCACTATTCGAAACGAGAGAAAAAGAAGGAAATCAAGCTCTTAAACAATCAGGAAATCATCAAGCAACTCGAAATCCAAACGAAAACAAGTTGCGCATCAGCCACTTGCATACCCAACGCACAGGCCTGGGCATTTGCAGCTCTTTATAATGATGATTGCCCTCTTTTGGAACAAATCATTGAAAAACAAAAAGAAAGGGGAGAAAAACCTGGCTGTAATTGAAGAAAGGGAGGCCGGTCTCGAAGCTGTGTTTGAAACCGCGCAAACAGAGCGCGTAAACGCATAGCCAAGATTTGCACAACAGCGTTGAAGCGCTTAACTTAGCGGACTCAGCTGGCATGGCAAATATACAATTCCAACTGGCTACTAGGTGCCTGAGCAGAGCAAAACCTAAGAAACTATCAAACGCCTTACTTGACGATACCGCTGCCGAAGTTCATAGTATTTCGCATCAGATGATGCCAAAAGTTTTACAAGAGAGGGCATAATCCAGCTATTGGTGATATGCTCGAAAAAGTATTTCGTCATTCAAATGTATCCCTACAACTTCGAACATTATGGGATTGATTCCCGTTTGGATGAAAAAATTGAAATTGGCCTTTACCGCATTTGTCAGGAATTGGTATCAATATCATCAAACATGCTGCTGCTAACCAGGTGAGTGTACAGAATTGTTTAAAAACGAAAATGCTGGTACTTCTGGTTGAAGATAATGGCAAAGGCTTTATTTATGACAAAACAAAACGCGAAGGCATCGGCGATTGGATAATATCAATAGCAGGGTGGAAACCATTCATGGGTGAATTTAACTGGAACCAAGCCAGCAAGTGGAACACTTGCAACGATCAGAATACCAATGGCAAACAGTAAAAATCCCCTCATTATAGCGGACGACCATCAATTGGTAGCAGAAGGCAAATCAATCATCGAGCAAGGCGATCAATGCAAAGTCATTGCGCTGGCAAAAAAACAGCATTGAACTCATAGGCAGCTCGAAATCGTATTGCCTGATGTGGTATTGATGGATATCGACATGCCCGTAATGAACAGATCGAAGCCATGCAGCATATTCAAAAGCAATTTCTGAATTGAAGGTTATTGTATTAAGCATGCACGAAGAAAGGCCTTGTTAAAAGTTTTCTGATATGGGAGCCAAAGGATTCGTTATTAAAAATACGGATCAGGATGAGTTGCAGTTGGCCATCAAAGGGTTATGGCAGGTGGACAATATTTTTCTTGATACTTACAATGAATATGATGTCGCAAAATATGGGAAATATCGGTGACTCTAAGGTTTTGACAACAAAAAGCCTTGCTTACCGAACGCGAAATTGAAATTCTGAAACTGATTGCCGAGCATGTCGAACAAAGAAATTGGTGACAAACTGCTTTATCAGCCACCGCACCGTGGACACCCACCGCACCAACCTGATGAAAAAACTGGAAGTGTCCAATATTGCAGGCCTTATCCGCTATGCCATTAAAAATGGGTTCACACAATAGAAACGCCAAAACGCTAAACGTTTACACTGAGCGCCGAAGTACCAAACGCCAAACCCCAAACCCCAAACGCCAAACGCCAAACGTTTACACTGAGCGGAGCCGAAGTACCAAAACGCCTAACGCCAAACGCCCAACGCCAAACGCCTAACGCCAAACGCCCAACGCCTAACGCCTAACGCCAAAACGCCAAACCCCAAACCCCAAACGCCAAACGCCAAACGCTAAACCCCAAACGCTTCCTGCCAAATTATTTCTTACCTTGCCCCGTAAATTAAAAACGGAAAAAGCATGTTGCAACTACTTCTGATTAGTTCAAGCAAAAATGATTATGTTGATTTTGAAGAGCTTGTTAAAGAAGCTTCACCAAAAACAGCTATTCAATACACAAATCCCAGCCACAACGGGGAAATTATACAACTGCTGTCAGAAGCCCGGCATGAATTGGTGCTTATGGCGCTTGAAAGTGATGACTCTGATAACCAAAACATGCGTAAGGAATTGGTGAAGCGTTTCAGCAAAATCCCTTTTATCCTGATTTGCAATGTCGAACAAAAAAAAGAAGCGATTGAGGCCGTTGAGCTTGGTTTTCAAGATTATCTGATCCGTGGAAAGACCACTGGCGCTGAAATGCTCAAAATTATCAGCACCAGCATTGCCCGCGAAAACTTGCGGAATGAGCTCGAAAAAGCACATGCGCAGGCTGAGGAAGCTTTGGCTTATAAGGACAGGATGTTGGCACGGATGAGCCATCAGATTCGCACCCCGCTCAACGCCATCACAGGCATGTCGGAATTGCTGCAAGACACTGAATTGAGTGGTAAGCAATCCTATTACAACCAATTGATTCGCGAAAGCAGCAACAAGCTTGTTGGTTTGATAAATGATCTGCTCGACTTCTCGAAAATTGAGGCTGGGCTCATTAAAATACATGAGCATCCTTTCAGCATTTATGAAAATGTGCACGAATGCATACAAACCGTTTTGCCCGACGCCATCAACCGCAAAATAGATTTGAATTATCATGTTGCCTCCAACTGTCCGACAACCATTCTTGGAGATGATTTACGCATCAGGCAGCTTATCCTAAACTTGCTGGAAAACGGCATTAAGTTCACCCAGCATGGCTATGTGCAACTGAAAGTCAGTTATTGCAATTCACATAAATCCCAGTTGTGCATTTCAGTAGAAGATACCGGAAAAGGAATTGAAAAGGAATTGATTCCAACACTCTTTAAGCCCTATACAAAACTGGACGTGAACAATACCAAGGACAGCGGCGTTGGTCTGGGTCTGGCCATTTGTCAAAACCTGGTGGAAATGATGAATGGCAGCATACATGTTGATTCTGAGGTTGGTAAAGGTTCAGTATTTACTATTAAACTGCCGCTTAAAACAACTGAAGAGGACCTGAGCAATCGACAGGAAGAAGAAGTAAGGCAAATTCCCAAAGGATTAAAAGTGCTTTATTTAACAGCTAATTCACTTGAAAATGAATTGCTTAAAGATTATTTTGCTTTTTGGGGACTGCAACTCGAAATCCGTTTTACAAATGAGGAGTCACCTGTTTTTGGCGATTGGCTTAACGATTTTGATGTGCTGATTACCAATTTACGCGATAACAAAAAGCTTGACCTGAAACTCGTTGATCGGGTGCGGGCCAAAAAGAAAATGCCTCATATTTTATTCAAAAATCCTGACAAGGCCAACGACCGCTTGACAGTTATTCGCAAAGATACTGTGATACTGTTGAAGCCTGTCAATATTTGGGAGTTACAAACAACCATTTCCCTGATTTTGCAAGATCAGGGCAATCAGTTGAATACAGCACAGAATATCCCCACGGCGGATGAGCATCTGGGTGAATACCATCCATTGGAAATACTTGTAGCTGAAGATAATGCGATAAACCAAAAGATTATTCAGGGTATTTTGAACAGGCATTCCTACCAGCCTAAATTGGTTGAAAATGGTCGGATGGCATTGGAATCTATGCGGCAACGAACCTATGACATCATTTTGATGGATATTCAAATGCCTGAAATGGATGGCCTTGAAGCAACAAGACGTATCAGACAGGAATTGCCTGCAAAAAAACAACCACTTATCATAGCGTTAACCGCTGATGCCTTGCAAAAAAGCCGCAAGGAATACATGGATGCCGGCATGGACGATGTACTGTACAAACCTGTTCAAACCCGGAAACTAATGGAACTGCTGGCCAGGAGCAAACGCATTGAGCGCAGTTGAGCAGTGTATGGCTAAAAAAAACAGCTGACAAATCAATGTCAACTGTTTATATATTTCTGTTGCCGTAAAAATTATTTAAACGTCAATGCGCGCATATTTTGCGTTGGCTTCGATAAATTCGCGCCTTGGCGGCACTTCGTCACCCATCAGCATGGAAAAAACATGGTCAGCTTCTACACCGTTTTCGATGGTTACTTGACGCAAAGTACGGTAAGCCGGATCCATGGTTGTTGACCACAATTGCTCAGCATTCATCTCACCCAACCCTTTATAGCGCTGTATATGAATCCCTTTCTCAGTTCCATCTGATGACCACTCTTTCACAAGTTTCTCCCTGTCATCTTCTGTCCAGCAATACTTTTCTGTTTTACCCTTACGGATCAAATAAAGTGGCGGTGTGGCAATATACACATAGCCCCTTTCGATTAATTCGTTCATATAGCGGAAAAAGAAGGTGAGGATCAATGTTGCGATGTGGCTCCCATCAATATCAGCATCCGTCATAATCACTACTTTGTGGTAGCGCAATTTGTCCAGGTTGAGGGCTTTGCTGTCCTCGTCAGTGCCTATGGTAATGCCCAAAGCGGTAAATATATTCTTGATTTCTTCATTTTCGAAAATGCGGTGCGGCATGGCTTTTTCCACATTCAGGATTTTACCCCTGAGTGGCAGGATAGCCTGAAAGCGCCTGTCGCGGCCTTGTTTGGCTGTACCACCTGCGGAGTCGCCTTCCACCAGGTAGATTTCGGCCAGGGCGGGGTCGCGCTCGCTGCAGTCAGAAAGCTTTCCGGGCAAGCCTGATCCCATAAGCACACTTTTGCGTTGCACCAGTTCACGGGCTTTGCGTGCCGCATGGCGGGCCGTAGCAGCCAAAATCACTTTATTGACGATGGTTTTCGCTTCCTTGGGATTCTCTTCTAAGTAGTTGGACAAATGCTCGCTTACAATCTGGTCAACCACACCCATCACCTCGTTGTTGCCTAACTTGGTTTTTGTTTGGCCCTCAAACTGAGGTTCAGGCACTTTTACTGAGATGATGGCTGTCATCCCCTCACGGAAATCGTCGCCACTGATATCAAATTTAAGTTTGGCCAGCATGCCCGATTTTTCCGCATAGGATTTGAGTGTGCGGGTGAGTCCGCGCCTAAAACCTGCCAGGTGTGTTCCTCCTTCATGTGTGCTGATATTGTTCACATAAGAGTGTAAATTTTCAGCAAAAGAGGTGTTGTACTGTATGGCGATTTCTACAGGGACATCATTGCGCTCACCTTCGATGGCAATGGGAAAAGGAATGAGTTTTTCGCGGTTCTCATCCAGGTACATGATAAAATCGGGCAGGCCGTTTTCCGAGAAAAACGTTTCGGTTTTGGTACTTTCTTCATCATCCCTTTCACGCTCATCGGTCAGGGTAATTGTAATGCCTTTGTTCAGAAATGCCAATTCGCGCATCCGGCTGGCCAGTATGCTGTATTCATAAACGGTTGACTGGAAGATACTGCCATCAGGCTTAAAAGTTATGCGCGTTCCATTGATTTCAGAAGTACCTATCGGTTTTACATCGTACAATGGCTTCCCACACTCATACTCCTGAATAAAATGGCTGCCATCGCGATATACCTCGGCTTTTAATTGTGATGAAAGCGCATTTACGCAACTAACACCAACACCATGCAGTCCGCCCGAAACCTTATAAGAGCCTTTGTCGAATTTACCACCGGCATGTAGCACAGTCATTACAACCTCCAGTGCCGAGCGGCCTTCCTTTTCGTGAATTCCTGTTGGAATACCGCGGCCATTATCAAGCACACTGATGGAGTTGTCCTTTTGAATGATTACTTCGATGCGGTCGCAATAACCACCCATAGCTTCATCGATAGAATTATCAACAACCTCATATACAAGATGATGAAGCCCTCTTTCGCCAATATCGCCTATATACATGGCAGGGCGTTTGCGCACTGCCTCAAGGCCTTCCAATACTTGAATGTTGCTTGCCGTATATTGGCTGTTTGCCAAGTCTCTTTTTTCCTTTTCTGTCATTTGCTTAAAAAATTATCTTTTGGGGTTCAATATGAGGCTTGTGCCCGGCCTGCTTTGGCAGGGTCTGCAATCATTGTACATTCTATAAAAAACATTTGCTTTTGTGCTCAAAACATGTAAATTGCGAACCTCTAACATGTAAAACCAAGAACTTGCAAATGTACAATTTTTTGATCAAATAGCTGCCCAAACATGCCTTCAAAATGCGTTGAGTTATTAACAAAGTTTTTTGAGCTGGGATATGCACCAATATGCTTGCTTTAAGACAAGCATCCTGTCTATTTTAATGCTTTTGAGGCATTGTAAATCTCCCTTTCCGGTTGTATAAAAATGGGTTCGTTTGGTGGCGAAATATGGCTGAAATCAACAACCAAACCCTTGGCTTTTCCACGGAGAACCGCTTCAATAACTGTATTCGCCCCAAGCTTTTCCATGCCTTTTCCACATCTGTGTTTAACTGTTGCCAATGTTCAGTATCCAATAGTATATCAGGTAAGGGTCTGTAATCGTGAATGTTTTTGAATCTTCGTGCTCTTTGGCCCATGTGCCGGTAAAAAACCTTTTCCAGGGGAATGCGTTTGTTATTGATCGGCCACCAATTAGGCGGTGAGGCACTTCTACTGATACTGACCATTGGCTGACCAATGCCAGGGAAGGATGCCGGCCACTTCAAAAACTCAGGCCAAAAGCCGTACATCCGGCACCAAGTCCTTCGCGGGGGCTGTTGAATCCATTATAAATAGCGTCATAACCACGTGCCTGATATTCTTCAAGATAATACAGAATACGTTCGTAATTTTCGCGGCTAATCTTGGCTTCAATAAAGGCAATGCTTCCTCTTTTGTAATGGTAATTGAGGTCTTTGGTAATTTCTTCATCAAATTCGAGTCGGCCATCAATGCCCATAAAAAGTATGCCCAAACCACTGCCGCTCATCACTTCATCACGTCCTGAACGGAGCAGCTTTTCTTTGGTTGAACCAGTAAACACTTTACCATCGGAGCCTGAAATCTCAACAAAAACATGGCCCATAGCATGCTTACGGCTTTTAAAACTTACATGCATGGCATTTTCCAGGGCACTCCACGCCAAACGCTGTGGTGATGTAAAATCCATTTGCCTGTTTGCCGGTATGGTATAGAGGGTTAAGGTGTAGTCGGACGACTCGCTTTGGAGCGTCAAGATAAAAAGAAAAAATGAAAGGGAAATTAAGATTCTTTTCATACCTGCTGCGAATTCCAGTCAAAATTAAGAAAATTTGGCTTATTGAAACATGACTAAAAAAACCTGATGCTTCGGCATAGGCTTGCAGAATACTAAAAATATCACTTTATTTAATTCATTTTCAATAAAATAAAAATTATATCACGCTATAAAGCTGGAAACAATACAAATTACCAGCTGGGACACACATAGATTATTTGTGGACGGTTGGATTGATTATCGAGTGGAATACCTGATAAGAATCACCTACCTAATAGTAGTGAAATTGCACTGTTTATAATGATAAAGATGCTTATTTAGACAGATTCTAAGTAATTTTGCGGAAAATTTAAGGCTATGAAAATGGGGTATCGGATTTATATCTTTTTTATTGCAGCTTTTATGGGTTTTTCGTCCTGTGAATCGGCAAAAGAAGAAGTAAATGTTTATTCAGGCAGGCATTATCAGGCAGATGAAGAGTTGTTCAGGCAGTTTACAGCATCGACTGGCATTGAGGTAAACCTGATAAAAGGGGATAGTGATCAGCTTATTAACCGAATGTTGGTAGAAGGCGAAAATACACCAGCTGATGTTTTTATTACTGCTGATGTGGGCAGGTTGACGCGCGCTGTGGACGAAGGCATTTTGAGCCCCATTTCCGATATTGAAATTCTGGAGCGGGTACCTGCTCATTTACGACATCCGGAAAGCTATTGGGTTGGACTGATGAAACGCGCCCGAATTGTGGTTTATCATCGCGAACGCGTAAACCCAACTGAACTTTCCACCTATGAAAACCTCACTGATAAAAAATGGCAGGGCCGCTTGCTTGTGCGCTCATCGCAAAGCCATTACAACCAAAGTTTGATGGCTTCGATGATTGCCGCCAATGGAGCGGATTCAGCTGAATTATGGGCTGCAGGCCTTGTGCGCAATATGGCACAAAGCCCCCGCGGTAATGACCGCGATCAGGTGAAGGCAATTGCTGCCGGCATCGGTGATATTGCCATAATAAATACCTATTACTTAGGACTGTTGTTGCGCTCCTCCAACGAAGAAGAGCGCCGGATTGCCTCCGAAATGGGGCTTTTCTTTCCAAATCAACAGGGTCGCGGTGCTCACATCAATGTGAGTGGTCTGGGGCTATCAGCTCATGCACACAACGAGGATAATGCAATCAGACTTATCCGTTTTCTCCTGCAAGATGATTCACAGGCTTATCTATCAGCAAGCAATTTTGAATATCCTGTTGTTTCTTCAGCTTTAATGCCTGATTTGTTGAATGAATGGGGCCAATTTAAAGGCGACACCCTGAATATTTCAGAATTGGGAGGTCTTCTTCCCGAGGCGATGTTTATTTTTGACAGGGTTGGCTGGCCATGAGTTTTTGGCGAAGCTTAAAACAGATTTCCGGCATGCATGGGTCAGGCCGCTGGACTTTGACAGCGTTCTTTATCAGCTTGTTGATAATAACCCCACTTGTGGTTGTATTTTCAGGTCTGTTTACACCTGCTGACGAAATCTGGCGGCATATTGTATCCAACTTACTTCCCAACTATATTTGGAATACTTTTCTGCTGATGCTCGGCGTAGGCGTACTTAGTTTTTTTATAGGGGTGAATGCCGCTTGGTTGGTTAGTATGTATCGCTTCCCGGGCCGTCGCTTTTTTGAGTGGGCTTTGATTCTTCCTTTGGCCATACCGGCCTATATCACTGGCTTTGCTTATGCAGGCATGTTGGACTACACCTCTCCCCTCTATACTTTATTGCGTAAACATTTTGGAATTGATACAGGACAGTTTCTGTTTTTCGACCTGCTTGGACTTCCCGGCGCGATATTAATTTTTTCAATTTCCTTATATCCTTATGTTTACCTCATTGCAAGAACCTATTTTCAAACACAATCTGCACATATGCTCGAAGTGGGTGCATCCCTGGGTTTAAGCGCTTTTCAGGTATATCGCAAAATAGCAATTCCATTGGCGCGCCCGGCGATTGTGGCAGGCATTTCATTAATTTTGATGGAAGTGCTTAACGACTATGGGTTGGTCAAGTATTTTGGTGTTGACACTTTCACAACCGGAATTTTCTCAGCCTGGTTTGCTTTTGGAAATATGGGGGCGGCACTTCAGCTTTCGGTTTACTTGATGGTGTTTGTTCTGGGATTGCTGTTACTGGAGCGATACCAACGTAAAAACAGGCGCTTTACGGTTGCATCATCCAACAAAATACCCGTTCCGGGCCGCTATGCTGCATCCTATGGATGGTTATTTTTCGCATTGTGTGCATTGCCTTTTGTGCTAGGCTTTTTGGTGCCAGTCTTCGCTTTTGTTTACTGGTCTTTTTCTATTTATGACGTGATTGGAACTGACTTTTTCGCTTTGCTGACCAATAGTTTTTACTTGGCCTTGATTACCGCTGTTGTGGTCGTAGTTCTGGCCGTTTTTCTTGCTTTTAGCGTACGTACTTTTCCTTCGAACATGCTGCGTTTGATCACCCGCACAGCTACTTTGGGCTATGCCATACCAGGCGCTGTCGTTGCCATTGGCTTGCTGGTCACTTCCTTGTGGATTGACACGCAATTGAGGAAAACCGGCCTGACAGGCATTCTTTTCACCGGCAGCCTGTTGGCATTGGTATATGCCTACGTTGTACGTTTTATGGCTGTTGCATTCAACAGCATCGAAAGTGGCAATGCACGTATTTCCATACACCTCGACCAGGCGGCCCGTTCCCTGGGCGCAACCAAATGGAAAACCCTGATGCGCATTAATTTGCCACTGCTGCGAGGCCCAATGGTGGCCGCTGCCCTGCTGGTTTTTATTGATGTGCTGAAAGAATTGCCACTCACATTGATCCTCAGGCCTTTCAATATGGACACGCTGGCCATACGTGCTTTTGAATATGCTACCGATGAGCGCATTGCTGAAGCTTCGCCCGCAGCACTTGTAATTATTCTGGCAGGCATACTGCCTGTTTTTCTGTTAAACCGTTTGTTATCAAAATCTTCAAAAAAATGATCGTGCTACAAGCCAGGAAATTAAACAAGAAGTATCCCAATACAGGCGACCGTGCTGTTAAAGATTTCTCATTACAGATGGAGTCTGGCGAAATAATTGCCTTATTGGGCGAAAGCGGTTGTGGCAAAACGACTGTGCTCCGCATGATTGCCGGATTTGAAACACATGATAGTGGCGAACTGACTCTCAATGGCAGTATTGTGAATGGTAATGGTGTTTTTGTAGCCCCCGAAAAGCGCCATGTGGGCCTTGTTTTTCAGGACAATGCTCTTTTCCCCCATAAAACTGTTGCCGAAAATATCCGTTTTGGTTTGTTTAAAATGAACA
>JAGYLH010000008.1 GCA_018400955.1 Bacteroidales bacterium | reverse complement strand
CTGATGGGTTTTCTTTATGTAAGATGCCGTAAGAATTCCAATATGTCCCAGATGGTGAAGGATTTGGGATTAGGCTGTTTGTTTCGAAAACATTTAAACTTAATCTCCAACCACCCTTTTGCCATGAAGCCCACATATTATTTGGGTCTTTGTGGTCAATTAGTGGTTGCATGCCATCACCCCACAAAACAACTTTCCAATCGGTTGTCCAGTCAGGCACATAATCTCCATCCGTAAGCTTAGTCCCGTCATGGTCGAAACCGGCGATAATATAACCGGGATTGGTAAAAGAGGTGGACATCTCTTCAACTTGCCCAACACCGAGGCCATCATATAAAGGTTTAAAATCAAAATTTATGTTTTCAGGCCAATTTTCCTCAATACCACCGTGGGTTGCAATGTATACCTTATTTAAAACATATGGGTGAAATACAACATCTTCAACATCGTGATGAACAGGATGAAGAGGTGCTGGCGTGGTACTATTCAACTGATATTGGTTCATGTATATGTTATATGATACAATCACATTTTCACCATTTACCTGATCCACACCAAAACCATGCCCATCGCCGAAGTTAAATGTTTCCGAATAGTTGCCAATGACATGCCAATTACTTCCTCCGGCAAAGTCATAGTAATAAAGACCGCAATTGCCAAAATCCTTAATATGGCAATAAAGGTAGTTTAATTTTGATTCTGCTTTTGATACTTCGATCGTAATGGCTTGTTTTGTTACATCGAAACCATTTGTGAGGTTGGCATCAGGTTGGTATACCATTGGAGACCAATTCTGGCCTTTATCGCTGGAGATGAAAATTTTCCAGTTCATAGCTCCAATAATTTCTGTGCTACCGGTCGCATATAAAACATTGCTGTTCCCCGGTTTAATTTCCAGGTCAAAAAATCTTCCTTGCAGAATGTTTTCCCATTCAACATCTTCAGCTTCTGTTTCATTCAAGTTAGATGTCTTTAATATCCCTTTATTGGTGACTACATAAAGAATATTGTCATCATTGGGGTCAATTGCTATTTTATAGATAATCGTAGCAGAACCAGTAGTTAAACTAGTATAATCGGCAATTTGCTCCCACTCGAGCCCCTTATCGTATGTGCGATAAATTCCACCAACCATTCCTATCCAACTACTGCGGCCTCTGTTACCGTTACCACTTGAGGATGCATACCAGGTATTTTCATCAGTTGGGTGAAAAACAGCACTTCCAACACCGGACCTTGCCCATTTATCGGTGCCTCCACTAACCCAGTTTTCCCCACCGTTGTCAGAATAGTAAAGCCCCCCGGGCAATGAGCCAGCTAACAAATGCTGCGTAGATTGGATTGTGCCATTATCGAAAATGCTAATAAACTCCATGGGGCCAATGCCTTTTTTACCATTTGATGTACCGGGGGCATCCCTTACCGGCCCGAGCTCTTTCCATGGTTCATCTGTATAAAAGTTGTAGTCTCGTGCCGTATTATTATAAAAATTCGCCTCCTTTTCAAAATAGGAGTGAAATTTGCCATCAGGGTATAAACGTGGTGCCCATTTTTTATCAAACTTCATGAAATTCTTAAATTCACCGGCTCCTGAGTAGAAAGTTGCTGAATCCATCACGTTCTTCAAACTATCCAAGTAATTGAACATTTGGCTTCTTATGGTGTAATAATTCGTATTGCTATCTGCTTGTTGCAAATATGATTCGAGTTGCGCTTGCCCTTGATTTGCCATGAATAAAACCATCAGGGCTAATACAGCAAGTTTGCACTTTTTTCCAATTTTAGTTATCGTTTTCATTGTGATAAGTTTAAATAAATAATTCGGTTACAGGTTTTGGTGGTTACTTATTCCCGTTCATTGTCCCCCGAACGGCTGCCAACCCCCGCGCCCTGCGCGGACAAGGATGGCGGTTGTTCGGTCGAATTTATTCTTCCCCAGCCAAAAAATGTATTTCGTTGTGCAAACCTGCACATAGTGTGTTGCCAGAAGATTTGTAATGGACAGCCCATAGCAGGCTAAAGCATCCATAAAGTCCTTTAAAAACAAAATTGGCCCAATCGGTGCGGGCTTGTATTTGAGGGGGGGGGGTAATAGATTGATTATATGATATATAGAGTAACTGCAACAAACAAATCAGCCTGTTTATGCCTTTTTGGGTACTCGCCGAGTGGCTCGATGTGTGAAAGTGTTGCATGCGGTAGAATTGTGCCGGTTGCTAACTATCCTCACTCATTAATGTCAAAAACTGTAGAAAGTGCACCACCTGATTTAAAATTTAGAATGTTTCTAAATTATATACACTGAGGCATAATGCTTTAGGTTGCTCATTTCAAAATAAATAGTATTTAATAGAGAAATAGCAGTTAAGTTTTTAAACTTCCTATACCGAATAACCCCATACTGCTTACGTCCGCTTTTTCTTAAATTTGCAAAAAAAAGAAAACCATGACAAAAGGCCCCGTTTCGAATTTCATTCAGCACCATTACCGGCATTTCAACGCAGCAGCCCTGATGGATGCCGCCAAAGCCTATGAAACCCATCTGCTGGAAGGCGGAAAAATGATGATTACCCTCGCAGGTGCCATGAGTACCGCCGAACTGGGCATTTCGCTGGCCGAAATGATCAGGCAGGACAAGGTGCATATTATTTCGTGCACCGGCGCCAACCTCGAAGAAGATTTGATGAACCTGGTAGCCCACTCGCACTACAAAAGGGTGCCACACTACCGCGACCTGAGCCCGAAAGACGAATGGGAGCTGCTCGAAAATGGCTTTAACCGGGTTACAGATACCTGCATCCCCGAGGAGGAAGCATTCCGCCGGCTGCAAAAACAAATTTTCAAAATATGGAAGGAAGCCGAAAGTAATGGCGAACGCTATTTCCCGCATGAATATATGTATAAAATGCTGCTTTCAGGTGTGTTGGAGCCCTATTATGAAATCGATCCGAAAAATTCGTGGATGCTTGCCGCAGCCAAAAAAAACCTGCCCATCGTCGTGCCCGGCTGGGAAGACTCTACCATGGGCAATATCTTTGCTTCGTATTGCGTAAAAAAGGAACTCACTTCCACCACCATGAAAAGCGGTATCGACTATATGGTATGGCTTACAGATTGGTACCGCAATAACTCCGCGGGCAAAGGTGTGGGCTTTTTCCAGATTGGGGGGGGCATTGCCGGCGACTTCCCCATTTGTGTGGTGCCCATGATGTATCAGGACCTGGAATGGACCGATGTGCCGTTTTGGTCCTACTTCTGCCAGATTTCCGACTCCACCACCAGCTATGGCTCTTATTCCGGAGCCGTTCCCAATGAAAAGATCACCTGGGGCAAACTGGACATCAACACCCCAAAATTCATTGTTGAATCAGACGCTACCATTGTGGCACCGCTTATTTTTGCCTGGTTGCTGGGTTGGTAAGGCCTGTTAAACAATCATCTATGAACCCCTTTTTCTTTGAAAACCAACTTGCTTTTCGCCATTGGCTTGAAGCAAACCACCAAACAGCCAACGAATTGTGGGTAGGTTTTTATAAGGTGCACAGCAAAAAGCACAATATGACCTGGTCGCAATCCGTGGACCAGGCACTCTGCTTCGGCTGGATAGATGGGATACGCAAATCAATTGACGGCGACAGCTATTGCATCCGGTTTACGCCACGCAAGAAATCAAGCAATTGGAGCGCGGTTAATATCATCAAAGTAAATGAGTTAATCAGACAAGGGCTGATGGCACCTGCCGGACTCGAAATTTTCAGCCACAGAAAGGATGATAAATCGGAGATATACAGCTACGAAAACAAGCCCGAAAAACTATCCGCCGGATTGGAAGAACATTTCAAATCAAAGGCTGCAGCATGGGGGGTTTTCTCACATCAGGCACCTTCATACCGCAAAACAGCCTTTCATTGGATCATGGGTGCCAAGCAGGATGCCACCAGGTGGAAGCGGCTTGAAAAATTAATCAGGGCCAGTGAAGAAGGGATAAAATTGTTCTAATCCCTGTTCGGCTGAAGCTGCACTTCAGCCGCTATTATCTTGCAGGCTGAGCTTGCCTCATATTCCAATGGCCCCCTCAACTACCCCAGGTTTCCCTGTCAAGGCTCCTGTATTGAATAGCTTCGGCCAGGTGTTCGGTGCGGATGTTTTCGCTTTCTTCGAGGTCGGCAATGGTGCGGCTCACCTTTAAAATACGATCATAGGCCCGGGCCGAAAGGCTGAGGCGCTCCATCGCATTCTTCAGGAGGGTGCGCCCCGTTTCGTCAATATCGCAATAGGTTTGCAGCATTTTGCTCGACATCTGTGCGTTGTTGTGCACTTGCGGATTGATTTTAAACCTTGCTTCCTGAATCTGGCGCGCCTTGATCACACGCTGCCTGATCAGTTGGCTGATTTCGCCATTGCGCCTGTCAGCCAAATCCTTAAACGGAACAGGCACCACTTCCACATGCAAATCGATGCGGTCCATCAGCGGGCCCGAAATTTTGTTGAGGTACTTTTGCACAATGCCCGGGCTGCAAACACACTCCTGTTCGGGATGGTTGTAATACCCGCAGGGACAAGGGTTCATGGCAGCCACCAGCATAAAACTGGCCGGAAAATCAACTGAAATCCTGGCACGCGAAATTGTGACAACGCGGTCCTCCATAGGCTGCCGCATCACTTCCAGCACAGAGCGTTTGAATTCGGGCAACTCGTCCAAAAACAAAACCCCGTGGTGAGCCAGCGAAATTTCACCGGGCTGCGGATAAGTGCCACCCCCAACCAGGCCTGCATCCGAAATGGTATGGTGCGGGCTGCGGAATGGCCGCACCGGCACCAGCGAAGTGTTTTGCCCCAACACACCCGAAACCGAATGGATTTTGGTGGTTTCAAGTGCTTCATCAAGGCTCAGGGGCGGCAAAATGGAAGGCAATCTTTTGGCAAGCATGGTTTTGCCCGAACCGGGCGGTCCAATCAAAATCACATTATGCCCTCCGGATGCAGCAATCTCCAATGCCCGTTTGATGTTCTCCTGCCCTTTTACGTCGGCAAAATCAAACTCATATTGGTTAATATGGGCATCAAAATCGTTTTTGGTATCCAAAACAGTAGGCTCCAGGCTGCCTTCGTTGTTGAAAAATCCAACAACTTCCTGAATGTTGGAGGCTCCATAAACAGCCAGCTCGCTAACCACAGCGGCTTCAGCAGCATTTTCTATTGGCACTATGAGTCCGCTAAAGCCTTCTTTTACTGCCTTGATCGCAATGGGCAGTGCGCCTTTGATGGGTTTTAAACCCCCATCCAGCGACAATTCACCCATAATGATATACTGTCCGAGTTTTTCATTTTCAATCTGCCCCGAAGCTGCCATGATACCTATTGCAATGGGCAAATCGTAGGCAGAACCTTCCTTGCGGATATCTGCCGGGGCCATATTGATAACAATTTTCTGCTTGGGGTATTTATAGCCGGTATTGCCCAGGGCGGCTTCTATCCTTTGCTGGCTTTCCTTTACTGCGCTGTCGGGAAGGCCAACGAGAAAAAACTGTATGCCTTTATCAATATTCACCTCAATGGTTATGGGAATGGCTTCGATTCCGAACAAGGCACTGCCAAATGTTTTTACGAGCATATTGGGTTGCTTTAAAAAATGGTAAAGGATTCAAACGAAACAAATATAAGGATAATGCTGATTGCTGATACTTTTCGGGGAAAAATACAGCCGATACTTAACTCGTTGAATATATATACACATAATGCATATATCTGTATAACTGTTCTTTAATGGTATATAAACTTACCCAATTTATTATGTGTTGATTTTTACAACAGGTGTATATTATTTCAACACACATCTTAACACTCTGTTATTTAGTTTTTTAATGATTTATTAAAATTATAGTGTTGAATATACTTACACATGCCTGTTGAATATTTGATCAACTATTTATCCATATACCTGTATTCAAGGTGTTTATGAGTTTTGGCACGGCAATTGAAATAGTGTGAGCAAAACAAAAAAGAAATTAACCCTTAAAACTTAAAAAAATGGTAGCACTAATTTTCGCAGCATTCGTACTCACAGTAATCGGAGTAGATGTTACAATTCAGTACATGAAGAGCAAAAAAAAAACAGTTCTCGAATCCAACTCTCAGTTGCTAGAGGTTTTTGATGAACAAACCGTTAGAATCCCCAAAGGGATTTATTTCGACAAAACACACACCTGGGCGTTTATGAACAGAAATGGAAAAGTAGAAGTTGGAATCAACGATTTCCTGCAAAACATTACCGGAACGCCCAGTCGTATCGAGATGAAAAAGACAGGTGACCCAGTTAGAAAAGGTGATCACCTGTTTACCATTATTCAGGACGGAAAACGTTTGAATATCTATTCGCCTGTTTCCGGGACAGTAAACGCCATCAATGAAAAACTGCTTAACCAGCCCTCTTTGCTCAACTCAGCACCTTATGCTGAAGGTTGGGTTTATCATATTGAGCCGGTTAACTGGTTCAGAGAAACACAGTTTATGCTGATGGCCGACCAAACAGCCAGCTGGATGAAGAAAGAATTCTCTCGCCTGAAAGATGTTTTGGCCAATGCTTATGCTGTTAATAAGCTTGCCCCTGTTATGCAGGATGGCGGTGCATTGAAAAGCCATGTGCTCGAAAACGCCGAGCCAGAGGTGTGGGAAGAGTTTCAAACAAACTTCATTGACACCATTAAGTAGAGATCGAAAAACTGAACCAAATCAAAATAATTCTAATCAAAATCAAAAATGAGCTTAAACAGAAGAACATTTTTTAAGGCCTTTGGTGCAGCGGGTGCGGCACTGGCCTTGGGCAAAAGCCTCGAAGCAGCTCCGGCAAGCGACGATGGTGTTGAGCTGATGGGAGTACTTTATGATGCCAGCAGATGTGTTGGGTGCCAAACCTGTGAGTTTTCATGTGCTGATTCGCATAATATGGAATTCCCTGAGGACGAACCCAATACTGATATTAAGAGAAGTTTGGACCCAACCAAACGAACAGTAGTTAACTGGTACAATTTGCCCGATGGCAGCGAGGGATACAGCAAGGATCAGTGCATGCACTGCAACGAACCGGCATGCTACACCGCCTGCCTGACGCAAGCATTGTATAAAACCAAAGAAGGCCCGATAGTGTGGCGCGAAGACAAATGTATGGGATGCCGTTTCTGCATGATCTCATGCCCCTTCGAAATACCCAAGGCTGAATACGATAACAACCACCCACGCATTGTGAAGTGCAATATGTGCTACCACAGGTGGGAAGATGGCGAAAAACCAGCTTGCGTTACCGATTGCCCATACGATGCCCTGATGTTTGGCACACGCCGCGAACTGCTTGATGAAGCACGCAGGCGCATGCTCGAAAACCCCGATACGTATCATCCTCATATTTATGGCGAAAAAGAAGCTGGCGGAACAAGCTGGTTGGTAATTTCATCCGTTCCTGTTGAACAGATTGGTTTTAACAACAAAATCCAGTTGAAATCCTACCCGGCCCTTACCAAAGGGTTTGTTTCATCCATTGCACCAGTCGATTTATTGCTCCCCGCTTTTTTGCTCGGAGTGTATGAAGCCACAAAAGTACGTACCCAAAATACTGAGGAGGAAGAGTTATGAACCAGACTACAACAATTCAATACGCAGACAACAAAGGCAACAATATCTGGAAGTTCTTTTTAAACGAACTGAAGCCTAAAACCAAAATTTTCACCGCTTTCAATATCATCACTTTGCCGATTATACTTTTGGGCCTTGGTATTATTGTTTACAGGTTTATGTATGGCCTGGGTTCAGTTACCAACCTAACGCAGGAAATGCCCTGGGGAATTTGGAAAGCTTTTAACGTGGTTGTGGGCGTTGCCATGGCCGGTGGAGCTTATGTGCTTGTTTTTATGACCCATGTGCTACACCTTAAAAAGTATAACCCCATCTTAAAAGTGGCTGTACTAAATGGCTTGCTGGCTTATATATTCTATTCATTTGCCCTGATCCTTGAGTTGGGCCGCCCACTCGATATTTTTAATGTGATTATCGGAAATGATTATGGCGTCAGCTCTATCCTGTTTTTGGTAGCATGGCACTTTATGCTCTATATCCTTTGCCTGATGTTGGAGTTTTCGCCTTCGGTGGCCGAATGGCTCAATGCACGCAAAGCACACAAATTCCTGGCAGGCATCACCTTGGTGGCCGTCGTGTTTGGGATCACACTTTCGGTGCTTCACCAGGCCGGTATCGGTGGCCTCTTTATGCTGGCCAAAGGCAAGGTTCACCCCTTATGGTACAACCAATATATGCCGTTGATGTTTGTGATTCAAAGTGTTTTTGGCGGTCTTGCACTTGTAATTGCCGTAGTTACTCTTTGCTGGAAGCTATTTGCCTATCAGCTTGACGAAACTTACCGCAAAGCCAAAAACCCCATATTTGTAGGACTGGCAGGCATTTGTGCACTGAGCATGTTCTCCTACTTCTTTATGCATGTGATCATATTTGCCCACGAAAAAAACTGGGTTTATCTGGGAACAGGCTGGGGCTGGTGGTATCTGCTCGAAATGATTCCTTTTGTGGTGGTGCCCATGTTTATGTTCCTATATGGGTTCAAACTCAAAAACATCAGGCTGATTAATATTGCTGCAGTACTCACACTGGTTGGTATTTTTCTGAACCGCATGAATACCTCCCTCATCGCTTACAATATTGATGCCCCGGTAAGATATGTACCAACCATCTGGGAAATCATTGTATCGGTTTCAGTAATTCTGATTCAGATATGGGTTTTCCGCTGGATTGTTTTAAGAATGCCCGTGCTGCGCAAATCACCTGATTGGGCCAAAGGCGCACATTAAAAGAAATAAATACAACTAATCAATAATTAAAACTACAAAAAATTAACCTTTAAAAAATTAATAAAATGGACGGATTTAGCTATTACAACATTTTCGAGACCAAGGGAATAGAGTACCTTATCACTGTAGCATTTTTCTTATTGCTGGTGCCTTTTTGGATTGCACTGAACAGACAAGCAAAAGCTACTAAAAAACTGAATGAAGCGTTGGGAATTCTCTCAGCCAACCTGCTGAAAATCCCACAAGGTTTGTTCTACAGTAAAAACCACACATGGACTTTCCTCGAAAGAGGCGGTGCTGCACGCATTGGTTTGGACGACTTGCTGCTGAATATCATTGGCGAAGTAAAGATTAACAACCTGAAAGCGCCAGGCGACAAAATCAACAAAGGTGATGTGATTGCCGAAATAGGACAAAACGGCAAAAAACTGAAAATTGTATCCCCTGTTTCAGGCGAGGTTCTTAAATCGAACCACATGCTGCACGAAACACCTGAAATGTTGAATGAAGACCCTTACGGACAAGGATGGATTTACAAAGTGAAGCCTAACAACTGGATGGCCGATACACAAGCCTGCTACATGGCCGAAGATGCCATTAACTGGTCGAAGCGCGAAGTGGAACGTTTTAAGGATTTCATGGCAGAGAGTATGAAAGCACATTCACCTGAACCTTCAATGGTTATCATGCAAGACGGCGGTGAAATCAGCAGAAATGCCCTGGCCGAAATGCCCGGCGAAATTTGGAAGGATTTCGAAAAGAACTTTATGACTGCCACAACTTAAACTACTTACAGTGGGGGTTTTGCCCCCGATACGAACCCTGCTTTTCGCCGGCCAAGCTATCACCATAGCGTGGTGCGGCGAAAAGTGTTAATGGGAGATCACTCTTTTTTTGTATCTTGCATGTGTTATTCAGTCAATTGAAAACAAATCAATGATCTTTTCAAAATATTGATTTTCATTTTATTAAACTGCAAAAACTACAAACACCAAGAAACTGACTTCTACCCCTGATATGCTTTAAACGCTAATCACAACCAAAAAATGAACACCACAAGCCAAACTAAAAACGATAAAAAAAGAGGCCCTTCATTTTTCAAGAAATATGAAAAAATCAGGTCCTCTATATATGGGCAGGTCATTTACTCCATCCTTATTTTATCCATATTTCTCTTTTTGCTTTTTGGAATTATATTCCGATCAGTAAATGAGCGCTTTATGGAAAGGGTGATTTATCAAAACGGCTTCAATGTCGGACATTTTGTACAAGGTGCTTTGTATCATTCAATGCTTGAAAATGACAAAGCCGTACTGCAAAACACCCTTGATGTGATCAACCGTTTGCCCAATATCGATGAGGTTAATATGTACAACGAATTTGAAAGTTTGGTATATACCACCCAGGCAGATGATTCATTGTCAAGAGTAATAGATTTCAAAGGTTATTTTAGTGAGCCAAAAGAAATTGATGAAAAGTCCTATGTGGTGCTCGACTCAACCAATGGCTTGGGATTGTTTGGGAAATACCGGCGCGAAAGGCATTTGCTGATCCGGTCGCCCATTTTAAACGAACCTTCCTGCATGGAGTGCCATTGGGTACACCGCGAAACGGATGTGGTGCTGGGATCACTCATCATCAAAATTCCTCTTAATGAACTAGACTCGGCCCTGCGCGAATCATCGGTTGACTTTTTTATCCTGGCAACCATTATGACGGTGCTGCTGCTGGTTTTTCTGGTGCTGTTTGCCACCAAAAACATAAGAAAACCATTTAACGCCATTGTTTTGGCCAGTGAGGCGGTTGCCAGCGGCGATAAAAAAATGCGGCTCAATGTTGAACCAAACCAATTGTCGGATATTCGCACTGTTTCCATTGCCTTTAACAATATGCTGGACAATTTAGAAAGGGCCAACCTTGAATTGCAAAACTGGTCGCAACAGCTGGAGCATAAGGTGCAGAAAAAAACAGAGGAATTAGGCGCAGTTCAAAATGAGTTGATTAATATTGAGCGCATTGCATCCCTGGGCAAGCTGTCCATGTCGGTGGCCCACGAAATAAACAATCCACTCACGGGCATACTTACCTACACCAAGTTGGTGCAAAAGCAACTCAACAACCAGGAAGTGCCCCCGCCCAAAATGGACTCAATGATGAAACACCTGAAAATTATCGAAACGGAAACCAAAAGGTGTGGGGATATTGTGAAAGGCCTACTCGATTTTTCACGCAAAGACCAAAAGAATTTTGAAGCCAAGAACCTGCATGAAGTACTTCGCGAAACTTTCAACATCATGTCGCACCCCATGAAAATTGCCAATATTGAATTTATTTCGCACTTTGTCGCCGAACAAGACCTGATTTTTTGCAGTCCAAATCAAATAAAACAAGCTTGTATCGCCCTGTTGGTCAACAGTAAGGAAGCTATCAACGAAAATGGGGAAATAGTTATCAAAACGGAGAATCCCGACTCTGACCATGTTTGTATCATAATCTCGGATAATGGCACAGGTATTCCGGAGGCTGACCAGCTGCATATTTTTGAGCCATTCTTTTCGAGCAAGCAAAAAACAGGCGGTTCAGGCTTAGGCCTTTCCATCGTTCATGGCATTGTAAACAGCCATAAAGGCAAAATTGGCGTGCAGTCGGTGCAGGGACAATCCACAACAATGACAATCACATTACCTTTGTTAAAAAATAAGGAGAATTAAAAATGGCTAAGCAAATTTCCCTACTCATTGTTGATGATGAGGAATCCGTGAGGGATTCTTTGTACAACTGGTTCATTGAGGACGATTACTATGTTGAATGTGCCGAAGATGCCAAAGAGGCACTTTCAATAATCGAAACCAAGAACTTTGATATTATTATAACCGACATTAAAATGCCCGGCATGGATGGCATGGAGATGCACCGACGAATCAGAGCGTTGAACAAAAAATCCATCGTCATCATCATGACAGCTTTCGCAACAGTTGATACAGCTGTGCAAGCACTCAAAGACGGCGCCTTTGATTATATCACCAAACCTTTTGATCCAGACGAACTTTCGCATCTTATCAAGAATGCAGCCAAGCAAATTACACTGGAGCAGGAAAACCTGGCGCTCAAGGAAAAGTTTACCGAACTTGAAAACGTCGATGATATTGTAGGTGATAGTGAGCCCATGAAGCAGGTGCTTAAAGAAGTTATGAGCGTGGCTCAATCCAATTCCTCAGTGGTTATCACCGGCGAAAGTGGTACAGGAAAGGAGTTGATCGCAAGGGCTATACACTCCAATTCGCCCCGAAAGTATTTCCCGCTCGTAAGTGTGCATTGCGGTGCCTTATCCGAAAGCCTGCTCGAAAGTGAATTGTTCGGGCACGAAAAAGGTGCTTTTACAGGTGCCATGTACAACCGCAAGGGCCGTTTTGAAATGGCTGATGGCGGCACCATTTTCCTGGATGAGATTGCAACCATTTCAGCCAAAATGCAAGTTGAACTATTGCGTGTGCTCGAAACAAAGAAATTTGTGCGTGTGGGCGGCAACAAGGAAATCAGCTCCGATTTTCGGGTGATATGCGCCACCAACCGCGACTTGAAGAGCATGGTAGAAAAAGGCACCTTCCGAGAAGACCTCTATTATCGCCTCAATGTGGTAAACATCAATGTGCCGCCCTTGCGCGAACGTCCGAGTGATATTCCGCTATTGGTTAACTTCTTCATTAAAAAGTATTGTGTAGCCATGAACAAAGAGCCCATCAGCATTGACGAACAAGCACTGATACGCATGAAGGAATTCGATTATCCGGGCAATGTGCGCGAACTCGAAAATATGATCGAGCGGGCAATTGTTATCGGCGATGGTAAAAAAATCAGGCTGAGCGACTTGCCCTTGGCCAAAGACAGCGTGATTAGCGGCTATGAAAGCCTCGAAGACCTGGAGAAAGCACACATTATCCAAATATTGAACAAATATGGATGGAATATTTCGCAATCGGCCAAAGCACTGAAGGTGGATCGGGTTACCCTGTACAACAAAATTAAAAAATTTGATCTGAAACAACCGGAATGAGGCGTTTTGGGTCGGTAAAACAAATCAGCCTGACAACCCATCTTGTATAGGAAAGGCTTGATATTGAGGCCAGTAGAATATGCATACAATCTCATTAATCGCATACGGACAATTTGATATGGAATTTTTGGAGCGAATAGCTGCTGAAATTGCTACCGAACTGAATTATCCGGTGAGCCTGACACAGGGCCATTTGGACCTGAGCGATTTTTTCGACCCAAACCGAAGACAATACAACGGCAATGAGCTGATTAAAGTAGTTGATGCCATGGCACCTCCTAAGGCATCAAAAGTGTTGGGATTGTTCACTGTTGACCTGTTTATTCCTATCCTTACATACATATTTGGCCAGGCATTCCTGAATGGACGCACAGGCATTGCCTCTTTGCACAGACTGAAAAACGAGTATTATGGTATGAAACCGAATAAGTTCCTGCTTTTCGAACGTTTCAAAAAGGAAATCATACATGAGCTGGGACACACCTTAGGCCTGAAGCATTGCTACTTCCCCCCCTGTGTGATGCAATCAAGCACTTATGTAGAGGATATTGATCAAAAAGAACCAGGCTTTTGTCTGCAATGCCTAGGTTCCATAAAAAATGAGGATTAAAACAATGCAGAGGCTATAATGGACTGGCTTTAACCTTGGTTTTTATGGTAATTTCCATGGCAAACTCAAGATCATCGTCGGTGGTGGACCCGCTAAATTCAACGGTAAACTCATTGTTCGACTCCAATATGGATTGCATATTGTCGAACTGTCCATTGGCATTGTCCAGTGTAAGTGTTGTGCCTTGGTTGAGTGCAACATCACTAAAAAACCAGCTCGCATCAGAATAGCCTGAAGACGACATGGTAACCGTAGCGGTTTCAAGGGTTGTGGGCTGGGTAATGCTGGTTATCAAGCCGGTAATTTCAGTTACATTAATTTCTTGAATCAATGCAGCATAAGTAGCCATATCAGGATTCGACAAGGGATCAATTGTTGAACTCACACTAAAAGTGCCATCAGTGGCTTTTAAGGTGCCGGGAGAAACCAGGGCATTGAGATTGGTCTTAAATACAGCATCGAACTCAACTACGAGGGCTTCCTTAATTTTGTTGCATGAAGCCAGTGATATGGAAATCAGAGCAACTAACAGTAATAATTTTTGTGTTTTTTTCATTTTTAAGTAATTTTTTGATTATTTATAATGATTCTAAAGTGCAAAAGTAGTAATCATTATTGAACCTTTTATGAAAGAAGCATTATTTTTTTCTCAAAAATCAACCGCGAGGCCTATGGCATAAACCCAAATAAAATTGCCTGATTCCTACTCTAAAAGCTTAACAGCTCGTTTTTAATACCAAATAGGATTAAAAAACATAAATCAGCGAAATATTCAGGTTGTTGTAAAAAATATCATGCAGCCCTTTTTGAAAAGAAAGTTTGAATAAGGTATTTCCTTCAGTAAATTGATAGGCGAATCGCTGCACAACGGGCTTATCGCGTTCGTCAAGGTAGCCGAAATATCCGGTGGTTTCTGCTGAGAGGCGGTGTCGGTCCCTGATCAGGGCCAGGCCAATACCAGCCAGCAATGCATCATTTTGCCGGTTTATCGAATAGCCTGTTTGCCAGGCATAAAAACCCAGGTTTCCGTATAAACGCAATTGATAGGGCTTTTCTTTTTCATTGATCAAGTCTTTACCAAAAAGCAAGTCAAAATAATAGGCCGGGGCATCAGTGTAGCGGGCATCGCTCAGTTTACTGCCCGAGGCCGTTTGCAGGTTCACCCTGAGAAGCATATCAGGCCACTTTTTATCCCTGACCAAGGTAATCATAGTGGCGATATGTACATCCCCAACAGCAAATCCTTCTACTTCATAACTGCGGGCAAATCGCTCATCGCGCAACAGGGTATCTGTTTTATAATATTCCAGGAAAACATAATTGAGTTCAATGGCGGCAAGCCCTTGGCCGATTATGTAGCGCAAACGGCTAAAGCCATTCAGTGTGGTTTCGTTTGGAGCAAAAAAACCTGCCCAACCAAACTCAAGTTCGTTTTTACTTCCCAGTCGCCCATCAGGGATCGAAGGCACGGGCAGCGCATTGGGCCCAAAGTAACCGGGGGAATAAATATAATATTTCGTCCAATGGGTATGGCCATCCCAATTGTGCTTTTTATTCCACCAGGTGTAGTCAGTTTGCGCAACCGTATCTTGCATGAAAGCCATTAACAGGACGAACAAGGGCATGAAATGTCTTGCTGAAATTATAAATTTACCTACTTTAAATTGTTTTTTTTTACCCATTATTATTACAGTTTGAATGCCCATTCCTACCAACGAAATTAGTTAATTTTTTATTGAGAATTCCCTAATTTTCGTTGAATGGCCTACCGAACTCCTTCCAAGTAACAAAAACAAAGCACATTCAAAAATCATAAAACGGTAAAAACCTTATATTTGTAGGTTACAAACAAAACAGAAAACCATGCCCCATTTCAACGGTCATTTGCAATCAAAACTTACGCAGACAGGCACTTCCATTTTTGCTGTTATGTCGAAACTTGCGCAGGAACATCAGGCGGTAAACCTTTCTCAGGGTTTTCCGGATTTTCCCATTGATGAAAGGCTGATTGATCGCGTAACCCACTATATGAAAAATGGTTACAATCAATACGCCCCCATGCCGGGTGTGCCGGCTTTGCGCCAGGCCATAGCATCAAAGGTGAAACTGAGTTATGGCATTGACTATGATTGGCAGGATGAAATCAACATCACTGCAGGGGCCACGCAAGCGCTCAATACAGCCATATCCGCTTTCGTAAAGGAAAGCGATGAGGTGATAATTTTTGAACCGGCCTACGACAGCTATGCCCCTTCGGTGCGTGCTTGCGGTGGATTGGTAAAGCACATTGCCCTTAAAGCACCCGATTTCCGCATTGATTGGGAAGAGGTAACGCGCTCCATCTCAAGCAGCACCCGGATGATTATCATCAACAGCCCGCACAATCCCAGCGGAAGCCTGATTGATGGCTACGACCTGCACCGACTTGACACACTTACGCGTGATTCGGATATTATCGTTTTAAGCGACGAGGTTTATGAACATATCATTTTCAATGGCAAAAAACACTACAGTGCCTGCGAGCTGCCCGGATTGCTGTCGCGAAGCCTTGTGGTGGGTTCTTTTGGCAAAACATTTCATGCAACCGGCTGGAAAACAGGATTTGTGATGGCACCTGCCAACCTGATGGCTGAATACCGCAAACTGCACCAATTTGTTGTTTTCGCCAGCAATACACCCATTCAGTATGCCATTGCCGACTTTTTAGGCGACCCCGCCAATTATGAAAAGCTGGGGGCTTTTTATCAGCAAAAACGCGATTATTTTGTGCAAGGCCTCACCGGATCGCGCTTTGATGTAGTGCCTTGCTTCGGCACCTATTTTCAATTGCTCAACTACAGCCGCATCAGCCAAATGCCTGAGATGGAGTTTGCTGAATGGCTGGTGAAGGAACATAAAATAGCAGCTGTTCCGGTTTCTCCTTTTTACCACAACAAATTCAACCAGCATTTGCTGCGTTTTTGTTTTGCCAAAACTGAAAAAACACTCGACAAAGCAATAGAAATATTATGCAAGATTTAAAAATTGCCTTTATACAGACCCGATTGTATTGGGAAGACCACAAGGCCAATCAGTTGCATTTTAGCAGATTGATAGCAGGCCTTAAAACACAGCCCGATTTAATTGTGCTGCCCGAAACCTTCAACACCGGTTTTCCTGTTGATCCGCGCAAATGGGCCGAAAAACCCGATGGAAGCAGTTTCAGATGGCTGCAGCACAAAGCCAACGAAACAGGTGCCGTTATTTGTGCCAGCATGCTTATGGAAAGTGGTGAAGAATACCATAACAGCCTGATTTGGATGCGGCCCGATGGCAGTCACAGACTATACAACAAACGCCATGTTTTTCGCATGGGTGGCGAACATGAGCGCATCAGCCCGGGCGATGGGCATTTGCTCACACGCCTGAAAGGGTGGAATATTCGCCCCCTTGTGTGCTACGACCTGCGTTTCCCGGTATGGTGCAAAAACACTTACGAAAATGGACAGTTCGAATACGATTTTATGATTTTTGTAGCCAACTGGCCGGCTGTGCGCACTTTGCCCTGGAAACAATTGCTGATTGCACGTGCCATCGAAAACCAGGCCTATGTGCTGGGCGTTAACAGGGTAGGCCAAGACGGGCTGGGCATTGACTACGCGGGCGATTCCTGCCTGATCGACCCCAAAGGCCAGATCATAGCCCAGGCCAAATCGGGCGAAGAAGCCCTGATCGAGGAAAGCATCAGCCTGACTGAGCTGGATGGTTTTCGCAAAAAATTTAATGTGGGCATGGATTGGGACCGCTTTAAAATTGTTTACTGATAGGTTCTATATCCCAGTTTCTTAATGACTAACTGATGTTTCGCACATTAGCTAAGATTTTGGTACTGAGGGAAGAAGTATAAGGGTGTTTTCTTTAAACAATTGATCATCTGCTGTTTAAATAATTCCATTTCATAAAAATATCTTTAACTCGTTGATTAAATGGTTAATGCATAATGATTTTGGCGTGCGAAGCACAGTTTATAGCCCCCCAACCCCCCGGCAGGGGGCTTTTTTACAATCACGTTTTTTATTTTTTTCGTCACGTCCTGAAAAAAGTTGACAGCTTTCGAATTGTAAAACCTACCATCGTCTCAAAGCCCCCTACTGGGGGGTTGGGGGGCAAAAACAGTAACTCAACCGAAAAGTCCGAATCACATCAACACTAAGCCCTTAATATACAACGTGTTAATTTGAAGCATGATTGTATGCAGCTTGTGCGAAACATCAGTGACTAATTTAAAACATAGTTAAAACAGTGTTTTTGCCCACAAAGAGATCCATTTGTCAATCCAAAATTGAACTTGTTAACAGCCCTGAATTGGAATATATAGAGTTCAGCTTCATCGCTTCTAAAGTTAATGCCGTTCACCTAAAAAAACTAATTTAGCGGCCTCAATTAAAGCGCAATTAAGAATGAACATTATAATAGCCGGTGACGGGGAAGTTGGTTTGCATTTGGCCCATGCACTTGGCAGCAGCAATCACAACATCACTATCGTTGACCCAAACGAAGACCTTTTGAAAATGGTGGGTTCGTATGCTGACCTGATGACCATCACCGGCAATTCCACCGATATTGACGTGCTGAAACGGGCACATGTCAGAAATGCTGACCTGGTAATTTCAGTTTTGCACGAGGAGCAAATTAACCTGATGACTGCCATTCTTGCCAAAAAGTTGGGGGCCAAACAGGTAGTCGCCCGTGTGAATACCATGGACAAGCTGAGCCCCAAAAACCTTCAGCTTTATCAGGAATTAGGCATTGACGCGCTGATCTCTCCGGAAGATATTGCTGCACAAGAAATCATAAGCCTGCTCAAACAAACTGCCGCTACTGAAGTATTCGACTTCTCGCATGGTAAGCTTTCCATGATTTTGGTTAAACTGGAGGAAAAAGCACCGGTTGTTTACAAAACCCTGAATGAAATTTCTCAGGAATATGAACAAATGGATTTCAGGGCCGTAGCCATTCACCGTAAGCGCGAAACGTTCATCCCCAAAGGTGAAGATATGTTTTTGCCCAACGACCTGGTATATGTGATAACAAAACCCGGGGCCATCGACCACTTGCTTACCCTGGGCGGTAAAATGACCTATGAAATCAATAACTTAATGATCATAGGTGCTGGCCGGGTGGGGCGTTTGGCAGCCAAACATCTCGAAAAAACAAAAAACATCAAGCTGATTGATATTGATAAAGATCGTTGCATTGCCCTGTCGGATTATCTTGAAGACACACTTATTGTAAACGGTGATGCGCGCAACATCCAGTTGCTTGATGATGAAGATATCAAGCGCATGGATGCCTTTGTAGCCCTTACGGACAGCACCGAGACAAATATACTTACCTGCCTGCATGCCAGCAAGATGGGTGTGAAACGTACCATTGCCCTTGTTGAAAACATCGATTATATTGATATTTCACAAAACATTGGCATTGATACCATTATCAATAAAAAACTAATTGCTGCCGGCTATATGGTCCGTTTCACCATGGGTGCCGACGTTACATCGATAAAATGCCTTAGCGGAATTGATGCCGATGTTATGGAGCTGATCACCCGGAAGAAATCAGCCGTTACCAAACGGCCCATTGGCAAGCTAAATTTTCCGGACGGGGCCATTATCGGCGGCATTGTGCGCGGTGATAAGAGCTTTATAGCAACGGCTGAAATGCAGATTGAAGAAGACGATAAAGTAGTTGTTTTTGCCCTGCCACATGCTATCAATAGAGTAGAAAAGCTATTTAGCTAAAACAGCAAAAGAAAACAAAATGTCTGAGAGTTTTTTCAGAAATATCAATGTTGGCCTTATTATCCGCATCATCGGGTTTCTATTAATCGTGGAAGGCGTTTTTATGCTTACTGCACTGCCATTCACCTATTTATACTGCGGCCCCAACTGCCTGGCTATTCCCATTTCGGCTGCAATTACTATTGCTTTTGGAGCATGGGGTTGGCTTTCCAACAGAAAAGCAAGCAAGCAAGTTGGAAAACGCGAAGGCTATATTATTGTCACTTTTTCATGGTTATTTATCTCGCTTTTTGGTTCCCTGCCCTTTATAATCAGTGGTGAAATACCAAATTTCACAGACGCATTTTTCGAAACCATGTCGGGCTTTACCACTACCGGGGCTACCATACTCACTGATATTGAATCCATGCCAAAGGATTTACTGTATTGGCGCAGCATGACACATTGGATGGGGGGTATGGGCGTTATTGTGCTTTCAGTGGCTATATTGCCCATTTTGGGTATTGGGGGCATGCAGTTGTTTATGGCCGAAATGTCGGGCATAACCTACGACAAGCTGCACCCGCGCATAACCGCAACAGCCAAGAGGCTTTGGGGTATTTATGTTATCCTTACAGCTTTGCTCACCGGTGCTTTATACGTGGGTGAAATGGATTTTTTTGACGCCATCAACCATGCTTTTTCAACGATGGCAACAGGTGGGTTTTCCACACGAAATGACAGCATCGCAGCTTTTGGGCCAATTACACATTACACCATCATATTGTTTATGATACTGGCCGGAACCAATTTTACCCTCCATTATTTTGCCCTGCACGGGCAGTTTAAAAAGGTTTTCGCAAATCAGGAATTCAAAGCCTATTTGCTTGTTATTATTATTGTTACTCTTATCATTGCCAGCGGATTGGTTATAAACAAACATTTTCCCATTGAACAATCCATCAGGGATGCCTTGTTTACCGTCGTTTCTATTCTCACAACAACCGGATTTGTATCCAGCGACTACCTTAGCTGGCCCGGCATGTTGTGGATGTTGGTTTTTGCATTGATGTTTATCGGAGGCAGCGCCGGCTCAACCGGTGGGGGTATGAAAATTATCCGTCAACTGTTATTGATTAAAAATTCATGGATGGAACTGCGACGGGCCATACACCCCAATGCCGTACTACCGGTAAAATTCAATGGCAAAAGTGTTCCACAAGATATCATATATAAAGTGATGGCCTTTTTCCTGATGTATATACTGATTTTTGGGATGGCTACTATATTAATTTCTTCGTTGGGATATGATTTTGAAACCTCCATTGGGGCATCTATAGCCAGCTTGGGAAACATTGGCCCGGGTATTGGTATGGTTGGTCCGGTTGATAATTATGCTTTCTTGATGTAACAAAAATGGTTGCTCTCGTTCCTGATGCTTATCGGCAGGCTTGAGCTCTTACGGTACTCATCCTTTTTCGCCCTATTTCTGGCGCCCATTAGCAGAGCTCCCAAAAACATCAAATTGCAGGTGGCTACAGAATTTGTACCTTGACACCCAAAACCTAAGCATAGCAAAATTTCGGCGGTTATTATAACCTTAAATGAAGAAGAAAACATCACACGCTGCCTCAATTCCTCAGGGGGTTGCTGATGAAATTGTGGTGGTTGACTCTTTTCAGCAGATAACACAACTATTTGCAAACAGCATGAAAATATCAGATTTCTCCAACGCGATTGGGAGGGTTATGCCAAACAAAGAACTGGGCCAACGAGCAAGCTACTCACCCCTATATTTTGTCCATAGATGCGGATGAGGTTTTGGATGAGGGAGCTGCGACCTCCTATATTTTGACTTGAAAGCACACGGTTCATCAGGAAGCTTATCAGCTGAACAGAATCACCAATTGCGGGAAATGGATTAGATACAGCGGTTGGTATCCCGACAGAAAAATTCGCCTTTTTAAAAAAGGGAGCGCTTATTGGTCAGGCGATTTGCACGAAAAACTGATTGTTGACGACTCTGAGCCAATCCATTTGTTGCCGGGCTATTTGTTGCATTACTCCATCAGCAGCATCGATCAGCATAAATGTTATTACAAATATGCCGCCCCCAAAGCACAAAGGTCACGAACAATGGCCGCAAAGCTATTGCAGCAAGCAATTATCTCTCGGCCTTCGCCTTTCAAATTCCTTTACGGTATATTTTTCAAACTTTGGCGCGTGTTCGATGGCAAATATGGCTGGCATATTGCCCGCTTGTCGGCCAGGTCAAAAATTTGAATACCAAATACTAAAAGCCCTCCAAAAGTCTAAAAGGCAACAACCCCATGAGAAACAGCTATAAAAACATACCGATTAACACTTCTAAAAACACCCATGAAGTGATTTTTGACCTGATCAATACCCCAAAAAGATGGCCATATTGTGATATCCCTTCTGGGGCAGGGGCGTTTGTGCAACGCCTGTTGGATAATTACCGCAATGTCACTGCCATTGATATAGAAAATATTCTCGGAAATTGATCACAACAATTTGAGCAGGGTGATATGACCAAACCCCTTCCTTGCCGATGCATCGGTTGATGTGGTGGTTTGCATCGACGGCATTGAACATATCAACAAGCAATTCTTTTTTGTTAGCGAAGTAAACCGGCATCCTGAAAAGTGGTGACAGTTTATTGTTTCCACGCCCAATATCAGCGCCCTTGCGTTCTCGGACCAAAATGGTTGCTCACCGGTCATCACCACAAATGCACCAGTCCGCTGGATGAAAAACCCCTCACTGTTGCACCACATTGGCATGGTTTCACTCCCCGAAATAAGGTATATGTTCCATACAAATGGCTTTCCGTATTGAAACCATTACTAATTAACCGAATCAAAGCCATTAGCTGGCTTTTTATGGGCTGCTTGTTCTTTTCTTCCATCCGGCTTTTTACTTCCATGGTTTACCAAAAAGCAGGCAAAAGAGAGGGTACTACCGCACAAAACAAGGAGATTAAAAGCAATGTTTTCAAAGGCTTTGTTGTTTGGCGAAACCATGATCGTGTGTGCTCACAAAAAGTGACAAAAAGCCGTGTATCAGCTTATTGTTTTACATTTTGCGTTTTTATTATTCAAAAATCAGCCATAGTGACCATTTTGTACATGTATCAACAGCCGAATCGTGGCGCGGGTGGTTGCTAACAACTGGGCCAATTTGATAGCGGCAAACAGCGATCGATGCCAAAATATCGTGCTTTGCGTTGCCGCCTCTTGCAATGGAAAACTATTGCCGGTTGAATAACATTCAGCATTTCAGCTTCTCAAAGAAAATGGTTGGGCCGTTTTCTTCAGGCAGCCGCACTTATCGCGGCTGTGCAGCAAATTGAATATATCCATTGTACATTGCCACGACAGCCATGCCCACAGTATGGCCATCACGGCAGCCGTTTTTCTAAGAAATAAATGCCCGATCGTTGTGCACCGGCGGGTCGATTTTCCTGTTGGAACCGGAACTTTTTCACGCTTTAAATACAGGCATCCGGCCATTGGTGCGTACATCTGTGTTTCTGAAACAATCAGAAAAATACTTGTGCCCAGCCTAAAACATCCCGAATTAGCAATCACTATTTACAGTTCGATTGATTTAGAACGGTTTAAGCAGGCTGCTGGCTCTAAGGTAAACCTGAAGCAAGAATTAAAACTTCCCTCTACGGCCAAACTCATCGGCAATACAGCAGCCCTTGCACCCCATAAAGACTATACTACTTTTGTAAAAACAGCCGCTTTACTGACCCGCAAACACCATGATTGGTACTTTGTGATAATTGGCGAAGGCGCTGAACGTGTGCGTATTGAAAATGAAATAGCAAGCAATCAATTAGAAAATCATATATTTATGACCGGATTCAGGGAAGATGTCCCCCAATTGCTGGGCAGCCTGGATGCCTTTTTGATGACATCCAAAACCGAAGGATTGGGCACAAGTATTTTAGGTGCATTTGTGGCGAAGGTGCCGGTGGTGGCCACCAAAGCAGGAGGCATTCCCGAACTGGTGGAAGAAGGCCAAAGCGGGCTGCTGGCAGAAGTTGGCGATGCACAAGGCCTTGCCAATCAGATGGAAAGAGTTCTAACTGATCATGATTTAAAAGCCTGCTTGGTGGAAAATGCAAGTAATAAAGCGAAACAATTTGACAGCCACATCATGGCCCTGGAAACATACAAAACATACGAGAAGGTATTGCAAGAATTTGATCTAAACTAAAGATGTATGACTAAAAACAACAACCCGGCCGAATGGCTCATAATCGTTAATCCCAATGCTGGCCTGCGTGCCGGCGAAAAAGATTGGCCAATCATCAATCAATTGCTTATTGATAAAGGTTTTCATTTTGACGCCATATTTACTGAGCGGCCCTTTCAAGGTATTGAACTCAGCCGTGATTTGATTACCGAAAAGGGGTATCAGAAAATAATTGCTGTTGGCGGCGACGGCACCTTAAATGAGGTGGTCAATGGGATTTTTCAACAGCAACGCTTTGCCTCAACCGATATCACTCTTGGTATGATTACCGTAGGCACAGGCAACGATTGGGCACGTATGTACGATTTCCCAAAAAAATACAAGAAAGCCATCAAGATACTGCATAACGAGCTAACCTTTTTGCAGGACGTTGGCAAAGTAAAATACCGCTATGATGCTGCTGACAAAAGCCGCTATTTTGTGAATATGGCGGGTATGGGCTATGATGCACTTGTAGCCAAAAAAACCAACCTGATGAAAGCCAAAGGCCGTGGAGGTGCGTTTTTATACTTGTTTAACCTGCTCACGGGTTTGTTTCAATATGAACATACACAGCTGAATATCCAAATTGATGGAAAAGAGGCTTTTGATGGAAAAGTTTTCAGCCTGAGCATTGGCGTTTGCAAGTACAATGGGGGAGGCATGATGCAGCTGCCCAATGCTGTTCCCGATGATGGCATACTTGATATGACCATTATCAAAAAGACATCCAAATTCAGGGTGATTACCAATATAAAGAAGCTCTATGATGGCTCGTTTGTTCAAATGCCCGAAGTAGAAACATTTTCAGGCCAGCACATCAGCATTACATCTACTCCACGACATTCAATTTTCCTGGAAACGGATGGGGAATCGCTTGGCACATCCCCGCTCGATTTTGATATCGTACCAAAAGCTATTAAACTAATTGTAAGAAAAAAAGCCTTGAAAAAGTTTAGCGGAAAAGATGGTATTGAAACGCAACAATAAGGTATTAATTGGCCGCAAAGGATAGGGAAAATAAAGCTACACCTCAGGATAGTCTTCTTTAATTTGCTGAAAAACCACCTTCAGGGTTTCATCCAGGTCTTGTATAATCTTTTTGGTTTCGTTGCCACTGTCAGCACTTTTGGCCAATACCTCCAGCCGACGAATGGGATTGTACATATTGTCCACCCCAAAAATATCAAGTGTCGGTTTCAGCATATGCGCTGCTTTCCCGACAGCAACCAAATCACTCTTTACAAAACCATCCTTTATTTTAGCGAGAAGATCGGGTGTTGAACTTAAAAAAATTGACACCATATTGTGAATGGCAGCCTCGTCTTCTCCAATAAAATCAATAAGTTTCTTCAGGCTATATGACCTGTCCTTTTGTTTGGGCATATTGCAGATTTATATTTGTTTCTCCTTAATCATCCTGTAAATGGTAGATTTTCCGATATCCAGTTTTTTCGCAACAAGCAAAACATTGTTGTTGTGCTTTTGCAGATAATAGCGGATTATTTTTCGGGTATATCCCTCCAATGTATTTTCTTCCATAAGGAAACTACCTGCCGAATCGGTAGAGTTGAACGAAATATGTGATTCATCAATGTGATCAATATCAGTAAGTACGGCTGCCAATTCCATTACAGCCCTCAACTCACGCACATTGCCCGGGAAGGGATATTTCATCAGTTTTTGCTGTGCACTTTCAGTGATGCTGAGTTTGGGCATTTTATTGTCTGCGCAAAATTCATCGGTAAAATATTTGGCCAAAATGATAATATCGTTGCCCCTGTAGCGCAGTGGCGGCAATTCAATTGGCAAGCCCAGCAAGCGGTAATAAAGGTCCTCCCTGAAGTTTCCTTTTTGCACTTCGTCGGCCAGGATTCGATTTGTGGCTACAATTACGCGGGCATCAATCTTAATAAGGTCGTTGCCGCCCACACGGGTCAGCTCGCGTTCCTGCAATACGCGCAAAAGTTTGGTTTGCATATTCAGGTCCATTTCACCAATCTCATCCAGAAAAATGGTGCCACCCTGGGCCTGTTCAAACTTACCGATTTTGCGTGTGACGGCACCGGTGAAGGCTCCTTTTTCGTGGCCAAACATTTCGCTTTCGATCAAATCGCGCGGCACAGCTGAAACGTTGATGGCAACGAATGGCTTTTTGGCTCTTGGGGAGTTGTAGTGTATAGCCTTAGCAACCAGCTCCTTACCGGTACCAGTCTCGCCAGTTATAGAAACAGAAATATTTGATTTTATGGACTTTTCAATCAATCCGAAAATCTGCTTGATGGCAGGGCTATTTCCTTTTATGACATTCCGAAACTCATATTTCCGACCAATCTCTTCCTTGAGGTAACTGATTTCGCTACGTAATTGCAAATTCTCGCGAATTTTCTTGATTACGTTCCATAGCCTGTCCTTGGTGTCGTCGTCTTTTACAAAATAATCGTAAGCCCCTTCGCGCAACAAGGCAACAGCTGTGGAAATATCCTCCTGACCTGAAACAATTACCACAGGAACATCACTATTTTCCTTTTTTATGGCACGCATCACATCGAGCCCCGACATATCGGGCAAGCTGTAATCAAGCGAAATAAGATTGGGGTTTTTATAAAGATGCTTCAGGCAGTCGGATCCTGTTTTGTATAAATGAACCTCATTATCAGGGTTCAACGATAAGTGATGCTTTAACATCTCGCCGTATAAAGCATCATCCTCCACTATAAATATCCGGAATGATTCCATATCAATGGGTTGTTTTTAAAATATAGGGTTCTTCCATTTTTGAGATTTGTACGCAATATGCGAAAAATGGTTGCTCTGTTCTCAATAATGGAATTGATGCAAATGTAAAAAAAATTTAATTATAAGCTTCCGCCTAATGGTTTTTTGGTCAATAAGCAATTGAAAATAGTTTGTTTATCCGCCAATTCATGCAAGTGTTATGTAAAATAAAACCCAAATTGAACCCATAGAAGGGCGCGTAAGCTGAGATTCGTCGCCACACAATAAAGAATAGCCAGAATCCATCATTTTTAAGCAGCAAAGGTTTTTTCAGAAAATAAATAAACCCACCTGCGGCCTAAGTCTTTTAACACATCCCACAAAAATGCTTCTATTTGCCTATTTTTGCAAAGCATAAAACACAAGCAATGTTGATAAAACAACTCGTTTCCAAATTTTTCTTTTTTCTTCTGAGGGCAATCGGATACCTGATATTGCTTGTTTTGGCTATTATTCTGGTGTTTTATCTAACAGCACCACGTTATGAATTTGATGAACCATCCCCATTTTCAGGCGAATACATCAACAACCCCTACCAGGATATTGATCCCGAACAATGGCTTAAATATAATTTTCAGGTGCAATCGCGGGCATGGGGTGGCGTTACTGATGGACGTAACAACACGAATGAAATGATTGATAGTATTTATCATTTATTTGGCTATGACCATGTTGCAACTTCTGATTATCAACGTATCAATTATCACAAAAGCGAAGACGAAGCCTTTATTCCAGTTTATGAACATGGCTATGGCATTCGTAAAACCCACCAGGTTTGTATTGGAGCCGAAAAAGTTCTTTGGATCGACTACCCATTTTTTCAAACATTAAGCCTCAAGCAAGGGATTATCGATAAACTTGCCCAACACAACGAGCTGGTGGCCTTGGCACATCCTGGGTTGCGGAATGGCTACACTTTTGAAGACATGAAATACCTTAGCAGATATGCTTTACTGGAGGCCCTTTCAAATATGGACGTATCTATACCGCACTGGGACACCGCCTTATCGCATGGTCATCTGGTCTATTTGCTGGCCAACGACGACGCACACAACGTACTTAACCCCAATGAAGTGGGGCGAAGGTTCACCATGATTAACGCAACCGAGAAAAAACGGGAAACCATTATCCGGAATTTAAATCAAGGGGTATCTTATGGTGTTGATTTTAAATTGATCTACAACGAACCCATGGAGGAAAAGATAGAACGCTCAAAAACCATTCCTCACCTGGTATCGGCAAAGCTCATGCAGGATACCTTTAAAATAGAAGTAAGCACCCAAGCAGATAAATTCCGTTTTATCGGTCAGGGGGGCATATTATTGAGTGAAACTAACAGCAGCCATAGCGGCAACTATATTATCCGGCCCGATGACACCTATGTGCGTGCCGAAATTATTTTTCCGGATGCTACCGCCTTTTACCTAAACCCCATTACGCGGCATCCCTCACCAAATCCCGAACGGCAATTCCTGGCCAAAATCAACCACACAAAAACAAGTTTATACAGAGGTATATATATTATACTCATTGTGGTGTTGCTGCGATTTATTTATAAATGGCAAGTGGGAAAGGCCTTAGGCAAAACACCCAAAAAAAATTAATTATCCTATACAAATGATATCCTGACTAAAAATGGGAATGAATTTTTCATATAAAAAGGCCTTGCTTTGGTTGCTTACAATGAGTGTCGTAATACGCACTTTTCTGGCTGCCTGGCTCGAGCTTGGCAATGACGAGGTGTATTATTGGACCTATGCCTTGTACCCCGATTGGAGCCATTTTGACCATCCCCCCATGGTTGGTTGGGTTATACAGCTCTTTAGCCTGAACCTTTTGTTTGATAGCGAATTATTTATCCGCTTTTCATCCGTTGTTCTGATGACAATCAACACCTTGTTGATGTATAAAATGGGGAAGATGATAAGGGACGAACGCACAGGTTTTTTTGCTGCTCTTTTGTACAATGCCTCCATTTATGCTTTTGTATTGACAGGCATCTTTGTTTTGCCCGACACACCCCAAAATCTCTTTTGGTTGCTTTCGCTGCTGCTGATGTTGCACATTTTTGGCGAAGGACAAGTCACTGGAAGCAGAAAACGGCTTTTGCTTTTGCTTGGGCTGACCATCGGGCTCAGTATGATTTCCAAATACACAGGCATATTCCTTTGGCTGGGCGTTGGATTATATATCATCATTTATGCACGCCCCTGGCTCAGGCAACCGGCTTTGTATGCTGCCATTCTGATCTCGCTCATCTGCCTGTTGCCAGTACTCGTTTGGAATATCCAAAACAACTGGATTAGTTTTTCCTTTCAAGGCGAAAGGGTAAATATATTTACTGCGGGCATTGGCCTTGAGCTTTTTTTACGCGAATTGTTTGGGCAATTCATTTATGCCAATCCATTTAATTTTGTGCTGATAGCCATCGCATTGACGTTCGTGCTACGTGGCAGGTTTATGCTGGAAAAGTCGCACAAACGGATATTGCTTTTAACATCTGTTCCGCTGATAATGATTTTCTTGATGTTTGCCCTTTTCAGGCCAACCCTGCCCCATTGGAGCGGACCGGCATACAGCGGTTTATTGCTTCTGGCTGCTGCCTATTTATCAACAAAAAACAGAACCAAACACCCGCTTTTTTTACCAGGTATCATCAAATTTTCTTTGGGATTTTTACTTTTCCTTTTACTGATAGGCAGTTTGCAAATAAAATTGGGGTTGGTTCCCATGTGGCACGACAATCCCTACCACCGGCTGGGCCGCCACGACATTACCCTGGACATGTATGGATGGCGTGCATTGGAACCATCATTTCAACAAGTGAGGCAGAGGCATCTGGATGAAGGAAACATGAAAGCATCAGATGCCATTGTAGCCGAAAACTGGTTTCCTCTCGCCAATTTGGATTATTATGTGGCACGACCGCTAAATATGAAAGTGCTGGGCATGGGCAGACCCGACAGACTGCACAAATACATCTGGATCAATGAGGAGCGGGGCGGGTTTACATTGGGGGACAACTATTGGTATTTAACTGACAGCCGTTACTATACACATCCTGGAGGTGATTTACTCAGGATTGTTTTCTGAAATTGTTACGACCGGACACCATTACCATTATGCGGTCAGGCAAGCCCGCCAAAAGGGTTTTTGTGTTTCTTTTGAAAGACTTGCAACAACTGCCTGAAAACTTTTTTCAGAATAATTTGAACAGATTCAAAATTCGAATGCAATAACAGATTATATATTTACCTTTGACTCCCAAAAATAAGGCAAGATGAAACGTACTTTTCAACCATCGAACAGAAAACGTAAGAACAAACACGGTTCAGGAAAGAATGGCAACTGCTAATGGCCGCAGGGTTTTAAGACTCAGAAGAGCTAAAGGCAGAAAGAAACGACTGTATCTGACGAATATTAGCGGCAGGCGACTTAGTCGCTCTTACCACCTTAAGATAATATTCAACAGAAGGTAGTGTTTATACATTGCCTTCTGTTTTTTTTGTCTTTATCCAGGCATCCAAACACTACTGTACGGGTTTCAAGGAAAATTCTAACAATCCTTACACTTACTTATGCAATGGATAATATCTGATAAGGTGTTGCTCATCAGCGAATAAAAATCTTTTACCATCACGCTTTGATTTTAACACCCCTTTGTTTTCATGATGTTCAGGTGGTGCGAAGCAGCAGCTTGTTCTATTTCGAGACGGTTATAAATCTCCGTTACGCTCAGCTGATTTTCTCTCGAAAGCATTTCAATAAGCGATACGCATTGGATGGGCAATAGCCCTTAACCTGCCGGCCATTTGTTCGAGTTTTACAACACTAATTCTGCTAATTCCATCGGCCCTATTTTTACAAAATTATGAAACCGCTGATTATTTCTATACTGTTTTCGCCTAATCGTATGTAGAATAGGCCAATAAATAACCATTATAAATAAGGTAGTTAGTTTCATCGATGTCATTTTGAGGGTTTACCAAAACCCCAACCCAATTTATGCATTTGTCATACGCACAATAGATAAGTATTTGAGGCAGTTTGGCTGGGCAAGCCATATTGCCTTATCTTTGCAACCAACGAATTTGAACTAATGCGGCTATGCAAAACAACAGTGAACCTCTTACTGTACATCGAAAAGCGCTGGAAATCAATCTTGACAAAAGCATCTATGGAAGCTTTGCCGAAATTGGCGGCGGCCAAGAGGTATCACGTTTTTTCTTTCAGGCCGGCGGAGCTTCGGGCACGATTGCCAAATCCATTTCGGCCTACGACAAAAGCTATAGCGACGCTTTGTATTGTAAAGATAAATCATCAAAACGCTATGTGGCACGCGAACGTCTTGAGCTGATGCTTGATACCGAATACACCGAACTGGTCGAACTTTTGGGACCATCGAGACCTTCAGGAAACCGCTTTTTTTCTTTTGCCGATACCGTTTCCACCCTCAATTTTAAAAAGGACAATATCGCCCATGGTTGGATGGGCGTGCGATTTCAATTAAAAGAAAACAGCCCACCCAACCAGATTATTATCCATGTGCGCCTGCATGAAAATGACAGCTTGCTGCAACAAAACACGCTTGGCATCCTGGGTGTAAATCTGGTGTATGCCTGTTTTTACCTCTGGGAATGGCCCAATAGTTTTTTGCAGTCGCTTTTGGACAACCTTTCGAACGACCGCGTTGAGATTACCATGATGCATATGAGTGGCCCCGAGCTGTCGTATGTTGACAACCGCCTGCTCGCTGTGCAATTGGTAAAAAACGGCATGACAAGTGCCATCATGTTCGATCGCTATGGTCACGTGCAAGAGCCTGACGATATGCTTTATAAAAAAAATGTTCTGGTCTTTAGGGGCAGTTTCAGGCCGATCACCTATGCCGGGGTTGACATCCTCAAGTCGAGTTTTAGCCTGTTTAAAAAAGATGAGGACTACGACAAATTCAGCACCTTACCGCTTTGCGAAATCACGCTGAACAACTTGTTGGAATCCGGTAGTTTTGATGAACGCGACTTTCTCGATAGGGTTGATTTGCTAAATGATATTGGCCAGAATGTAATGGTTTCCAATTTCAAGGAGTTTTACAAACTCGTGAACTATATGACGCAATTCAGGATCACCAAATTGCGCGTGGTGATTGGAATCATGACTTTTGAGAAAGTGCTCGATGAAATCTATTATAAGCACCTTAAAGGTGGCATCCTTGAAGCATTGAGCAAACTGTTCCCCTCCAACGCGAAAATGTATATTTATCCCAGTTTCGACAAAGATAACAATGAGTTGTTTACCATTGGAAACCTGCAATTTCCGCCTGAAACGCAATACCTGCACGAGCATTTGGTCGTAAACCGTATGATACTTGACATCCCCATGGCCAACCCAAAATATATGGACATATTTTCGCATATGGTGCTCGACCGCATTCAGCGCAAAGACCCGGAATGGGAGCAGTTGGTCCCCAATTTTATTGCCAAGCGCATCAAGGAAAGAAAGCTTTTTGGCTACAAGCCATTTTAGGATATTTTTACATAAACCAAATTAAAAACCATGTTTAAAACAAACGAATACTTCGACGGAAAAGTTAAATCAATCGCTTTTGAAACCACTGAAGGCCCAGCCACTTTGGGCGTAATGGCCGCCGGTGAATACGAATTCGGAACCAGCTCCGTAGAATTCATGACCGTGATTTCAGGGAAAATGCTTGTGCAACAGCCCGGCGAAACCGAGTGGAAATCATACAGTGAATTTGAAACTTTCAAGGTTGAAAAAAATGTGAAATTTAAGGTGAAAATGGAAAGCGACACCGCTTATCGTTGTCTTTACCGTTAAATTCATACATATACTTTTCTGCTGTTTCATGAACCGTAATGGTAAATGGACCATGCCTCTTGCCCGTTTTTCTTTTGATCAAACGGATTTTTGTTGTTATTTTGTCATTGCAAAAGCAAGAACTACCCATGCTCGATCCTGTTTATAGTCAGTTGGTATTGCCTTTTATTATTGCGCTTTTTCTTGCAATAAACATGGGTGGTAGTGGAACAGCCCCAAGTTTTTCGGCTGCCTATGGTGCCAACCTTATTCCCCGTAGTTTAATTCCCGGTTTGTTTGGCATCATGGTTTTTGCCGGTGCCATTGTTGCCGGCAAAGGCGTGGCCCTTACCATTGGCAAAGGCATACTGCCGGCCGAAAGCATGACAATTACGCTCACATCCATCATTTTGCTTTCGGTGGCTTTGTCGCTGCTTTTGGCAAACTTATTGGGCATTCCACAATCAACCAGCCAGTCAACCATATTTTCCTTGGCCGGGGTTGCTATGTATTTTGATGTGCTTCAAACGGACAAGCTCTTTCTGGAAATCATACCAGCATGGTTTATTTTACCTGTGATTTCGTTTTCCCTTACATATGCTGTAGGCAAGTATATTTATACTCCCATGAAAAAGCGCGCCTATATTGATTTTGATGGTTTGCGCAACCACCCCATACTGCACGTATTGGTAATACTCTCATCACTTTATGTGGCATTTGCCATTGGTGCCAACAATGTAGCCAATGCCAGTGGCCCCATTGCGTCTATGGTCATGAATGAATTGGGGGTTGATTCAGGCGAAAAGAATTTTGTAGTAATCATGGTATTATCAACACTTGTGATAGCCCCTGCATTTGGTATCGGGAGTTCATTTTTCGGGCATAAGGTATTGAACTCAACTGGCAAGGAAGTAGTTCAGTTTGGCCCCTTGTCGGCAACGGCCATATCTTTTATCACTGCCAGTTTATTACTCACTGTTTCGCTTTTTCGTGGCATTCCGGCATCCCTGGTGCAACTGAATATGGGTGCCATACTGGCTATAGGATGCGCTAAACTGGGCTGGCGGAATATTTTCAGCCAAAGCAATGTACACAAGTTTTGGATTATATGGATTGTTGCGCCTTTGCTGGCTTTTGTGCTCTCCATATCAATGACCTGGATTGCTGACCGGATGGGAATATTATAAAACTGATGTTTCGCACATTGTGTAACGACCTGGCAATGAATGGCAAGAGAATTCACGGATTTTGATATAATACTGATAATCTGTATTATAAGTTTGTCCATTTTCATTAATAGCTTGAATTCGATGATTATAAGTATTTAGTTGTTTTTGTTGCCCCCATATCCGCCCCGGCGGATATGGGGGCTAAAGCAGAAACTAAACCTATAAACTCCCACTTTCACCAGTATTATAGTCTTTATAAACAGACTGTTACTATAGTTCATAATTAGTTAAATCTTCTGCGAAACGTCAGTTATAAAAAAACTCAGCTTAAACGGCGATTTAAAAACTGCCAGGCAAGCACGCCAAGGTTTGTGAATAATAAAATGGCAGCAAACCAGAGCATCAGGCTCCAGCCATTTTGCGATTGATAAAGCCAAGTGCCAATATTGCCAATGAGCAGCCATTGTATCACATAGAAATTGGTTACCCGCTGCCCTATCCATTGAAACCAGGAAAAAAGGAAATTGTTTTCGTGTTTCATGCTTAACAATCGAATCAAGATAACCCATAAAGCAACCACTGCCAGCAACCAAATTGAAAATAAAGTTGAGTGGTGGTAATAGTCTGACTGAACCATAACAACAGAAAAGCCTTGCCTGAATGTAGCAGCCAATGGAATTGCCAATGCCACTGCTATGTAAACCAATCCTTTAGAAGTGAAATCAGACAGTTTGTACTGCTTATCAAGCAGGTAGAAAATATAACCGGCGACCGGATAGGCCATCCAGGGAAATACTGGAAAATAAGACCAGCTTGCATTGCCAACAAAAAAAGCCCGCAGATAAACAAGCAAGACCTGCTGACCCTCGTAAGCCGGCAAGAAATTGCCAATTCCTGACACCACAACAAACAAAACTACCCAATAATTCAACCTGTTCTTTATCAGACGCTTTACTAAGCTAATCAAAATCATGCCAAATCCAGCCAAAAATAAAATATCCACACCAAATACAGAGGGCCATGGGTTCATTTCTACTTGGGCCGTAACAATCAGGATTAGCAGGTGCAAGTTCAAACCAAGGTTTAAAAGCAGGCCCCACGCAATAAGCTTAAATCCACGATAAACTAACTGCCCCAGTGCCTTACCCGATTCGGCAAGAAAATACCCCATAATCACCATAAATAGGGCTGCCCCCGGGGGACCTGCCAAAAACAAGAGTAAATTATTCAGTGGATTGCTTGATATTTCGGGGCTTGCAAACACCTCGAATAAGTGTACGAGTACCATACGTACAACAGCAATCCCTTTTAAAATATCAGGTAAGGCAAATCTTTTCTTTACCATAATTGAAAGCATTTATGGCACAAACTTAAGTCAAAGAAATCTGGATTCTCTAAAACCATAAAATCTTATACAATTTTGTGGGAATCTTATAAATCTTAAGAATCATTGTTCATTTACTTTTGTGGTATCATTAAAACTTAAAAAATGAAGAAGAAATTAATGTTGTCATTCTTTATACTGCTTTTGGGTGGCACTTTGAAGGCGCAAATCACTTTTGAAAGCACCTACAATTACAGCGGAACCTATACAGACCTTAGCCTTTCGGGGCATAAGTTTTACCTGATGGATGTGGCAAGCAACCAATGTAGAATCTACAACACCAACCACAGTTTATGGAAAACCATCAACCTGAACCTGCCGGCAAATCATTATTTGTATGATATTAAATATGTATCCGAAAATCTGTTTTCCACCGACAACAGCCTTTGCCTGGCATACACCTATTACAGCTATGATGAAGTAAACCAGTATTATACCTATACCACCAAGGTTGTAAAGGAAAATGGTATGGAACTCTTGGCTTTGCCAGGTTGTGCTTATGTTACGGTATTTGAGGCTCCCGCCCTTGGAACGAAATTACAAGCGTATGTGTTCAATTATTCTTTAAGTCCGTACACAGTTCAAACACAAATATTCAATCTTCCGGGCAATCTTGTCTCCATTGAAAGTATAGAACCCGGCACCATTTCGCATAACCCATCCGCTTTTCCAAACCCTGCAAAAACCTTCAGCACTATCAGCTACTCCTTGCCCACAAACATACAATCAGCGGAACTACAAATTTTTGATATGAACGGAAAGAAAATACGCACGCTGGTGATTGATGCAAAAGCCAACCATATCAGCCTGCCAACTATGGGTTTTCCAGCAGGCATTTACACATATATTATAAAGGCTGGAAACTACCGCTCAGACGCAGGTAAACTAATTATAAATTAATATTTTAACATAAAATATTTTGAAACCATGATAAAGAAAAATATTGCTGTCAGTGCTTCGGGGCTTATTTTTAATCCTGATACCGGCGAGTCCTTTTCGGTAAACCCTTTGGGAGCCGATATTATTACATTTATAAAGGAAGGCAATGGCCGAGATGAAGTTGCCCAAAAAGTGATGGAAAAATACCAGGTTGAAAAGGCCTCTTTCGAAAAAGACTATGACGATTTTATGGATTTGATGCAAACTTATCTGCTCATTGAAAATGACGACTAAGAAGCCACTAACTATTGCCGTTTCGGCTTTGAACACCATCGACAGTCCCGGCCCGGGTATTGCAGTAATTCGTGCGCTTCGTGAGGCACCGAGTTTTGATTGCAGAATTATTGGCCTGGCTTATGAGTCGCTCGAACCAGGGATTTTTATGCACGATTTGGTTGATAAAACCTACCATATTCCTTACCCATCAGCAGGGATTGATACACTTTTCGAACGGTTGGAATACATTCATGAAAAAGAGAAACTAGATGTAATCATCCCAAATTTTGATGCAGAACTATATCCTTTTATTCGTCTCGAAAAGCGGCTGCACGAAATGGGCATTGCTACTTTTTTGCCCGAACTTGAACAGTTTGAAGAACGCCATAAGGTGAACCTCAATGAATTTGGCAAGAAATACGGCATCAATGTACCTAAAAGCAAGGTGTATTTTGAACTGTCTGAGCTGCAGAATGTAGGCAAGTCCTTTGATTACCCTTTGCTTGTAAAAGGCAAATATTATGATGCTTATGTAGCTTACAATCTGGAGCAGGTGAAATCCTATTACCACCGCATTATTGCCAAATGGGGCTCACCTGTTGTGGTTCAGGAATTTGTGCATGGCACCGAATTCAATGTTACCGGCCTGGGCGACGGACATGGCAATACCATTGCCGCCGTGCCCATGCGCAAGCAATACATCACCGACAAAGGCAAGGCCTGGGGCGGAGTTTCTATTGCAGATAAAAAAATGCTGGCCCTCACCAACAGTTTTATCAGTCAAACTAAATGGCGTGGTGGATTTGAGCTGGAACTCATGAAAGATAAAAAAGGTGATTTTTACCTGCTCGAAATCAATCCCCGCATGCCAGCCTGGATCTATCTGAGCGTAGGCGTTGGACAAAACATCCCTGAAGCACTCGTAAATATGGCTTTGGGCAAAAAAGTTGAACCCTTTAAAGACTATAAGGTCGGCAAAATGTTTGTCCGATACAGCTGGGATATGATCGTAGATATCGAAGAATTCCAGCAAATTTCAACCTCAGGGGAATTATAAATGCAGATTTTTACCCAAGTAAGCTTATTTCAACAAAACTATTTCAATCAATTAAAATCATGGAAAAACTAAGATACGAGCGCCCGCTAATTAAAAGAATGGAAAATGAAATGCCAAACAAATATGGCGGTAAAGCAGACCGGCAACCAATGACACATATTGATGGCCTGGCCGTAAAAGACCTGCTGGCTGAATATGGCTCCCCGCTCTTTGTTATGTCTGAAAAGACCATTCGCAGCACCTATAAAAAAGCCCTTAAAGCTTTTACAATGCGCTATCCGCGGGTACAGTTTGCCTGGTCGTACAAAACCAATTATATGGATGCGGTATGCAATATTTTCCACCAGGAAGGATCATGGGCCGAAGTGGTATCGGGTTTTGAATACGACAAAGCCTTGAAAAACGGTGTTAGCGGCAAACGCATCATTTTTAACGGACCCGACAAAACGGTGAGCGATTTAACCAAAGCCATTACCAACGATTCGCTCATCCATATTGACCACCTGGATGAGTTATATACCATCATGGAGCTGATAGATAAACTCGGAAAACGGCCACGGGTTGCCATCAGGGTAAATATGGATACAGGCGTTTATCCCATATGGGATCGTTTTGGTTTCAATTATGAAAATGGTCAGGCCTGGGATGCCTTGAATAAAATTATGGCCAGTGGAAAGATGGATTTGGTGGGCCTGCATTGCCATATCGGCACTTATATGCTCAGCCCAAAAGCCTATGGCATAGCAGCAAGCAAACTGAGCGACCTGGCCCTCGGCCTGAAAAGGCGCTACAACCACGAGGTGAAATACATCGATTTGGGTGGCGGGTTCCCCTCGCGAAACACCCTCAAAGGGTCCTATTTGCCGGCATCGGATACCATTCCGTCTTTTGAAGATTTTGCCGAAACAATTGCCTCTGCCCTTTTGAATGCAGAATTTCCGCCCGATGCCCTGCCCTTGCTGATTTTGGAAACGGGACGCGCCCTGGTGGACGAAGCCGGTTACCTGCTGGGTACTGTTATCTCCAACAAGCGCTCATCCATTGGCAAAAGAACAACCATCGTTGATATTGGTGTAAACCTTTTGTTCACTTCATTTTGGTATAACCACAAAATCAGTCCGGCACAGGAGTTTTCTTCCTATACGGAAGAAACCACTATCTATGGCCCCTTGTGCATGAATATTGATGTGATCAGGGAGAGTGCACTTATGCCACTGCTCAACAAAGGCGATCATTTTGTGGTGCATCATGTGGGTGCTTACAATATGACCCAATGGATGCAGTTTATCACCTTAAGGCCCAATGTGGTACTTATTGATTTGGAAGGAAAGGCGCACCTGATCCGTCGCCATGAAACTATGGATGATTTTGAAAAGATGGAACTGCTTCCTGCCCATTTGAAAAATTTCGACCTTTGAGGCAGGATTTAAAGGCTTAACCCAAAATAATTTTGATGCAAAATACCGAAAAAAACGGGATTCTTTTTCTTGAAGGCATGCTCTATAGCTATAGTCAGGTCTTCTTTTCGAAGAATAAAATATTGGCATTCATAATATTGGCCATCACTTTTTTTGATTGGCTGGCGGGTATGAGTGGACTTATTGCTGTGCTCACAGCCAATTTGGCCGCAACGATTATTGGGTTCAAGCGCAACTATATTTCGCAAGGATTTTATGGGTTCAACAGTTTACTTGTGGGGCTTGGTATTGGTATGTTCTACCAGGCTGGATTCCCGTTTTTTGCAGTTCTCGTATTTGCTTCCCTATTCACATTTTTTCTTACTATCTGGCTTGAAGGCTTTCTTGGGAAATATGGCCTTCCCTATCTGAGCTGGCCTTTTTTGCTGGCCATTTGGATGGTGAGTCTGGCTACACGTGAATTTACTGCACTGGATATTAGCGACCGCGGTGTTTTCTTGCTCAATGAGATTTATCGCTATGGGGGCATCAATATGCTGAACCTTTATTACTGGTTTAATGACTTACCCCTGCATCCAGCTGTATTTACCTATTTCAAGTCGCTGGCAGCCATATTCTTTCAGTATCATGTATTGGCTGGCATTTTGATTGCTTTGGGATTGTTGGTTTTTTCCCGTATTGCTTTTTTGCTATCATTGCTTGGCTTCTTCAGTGCCTATTATTTTTATTATTTAATAGGGGCCCAACTAACCGACCTTAGCTATAGCTATATCGGCTTTAATTTTATATTGACAGCCATTGCTTTGGGTGGTATTTTCATTATTCCTTCCAGATATTCCTTTTTGTGGGTCCTGCTGCTAACGCCCATTTTGAGTATTGTCATTATTTCAGGATCTGCCGTACTCCAATATCTGCAATTACCTACTTATTCGCTGGCTTTTAATATCGTGGTTCTTTTGTTTTTGTATATGCTTAAGTTCAGGGAAAGGAACTATTACAAACCCGAAATGGTTGCAGCCCAATACTTTTCGCCAGAGCAAAACCTCTACAACCAAAAGAATTACCAAAGCCGATTTGATGTATTGTCCCATTTTCAGATTTATCTGCCAGTTATGGGCAATTGGACAATCACACAGGCCCACGATGGGGAGCATACCCATAAAGAAGATTGGAAACATGCGTTCGATTTTGAAATTACAGATGAGCAAGGTTTGAAGTATGAAACAAATGGTTTTGAAGCCAAGGACTATTTCTGTTTCGGACAAGTGGTGCTGGCACCGGCGGATGGTGTAGTACAAGAAATTCAGGAGGGCATCCCCGACAACAAGATTGGGGAAATGAACCTGAACAACAATTGGGGAAATACCATCATCATCCACCATGCCAATAAACTTTATACGAAGCTGAGCCATTTGAAGATTGGCAGTATTAAAGTGGCTAAAGGAAGTTTTGTAAAAAAAGGGGAAATAATTGCTGCGGTGGGCAACTCAGGCCGGTCGCCCCTGCCCCATTTGCACTTTCAGGTGCAGGAAGAACCATTTATTGGTGCCAAAACAAAAGATTATCCCATTGCCAATTACATACTTCACCAAGGCGAAAAACGGAATTTGGTTACCTATGGCAAACCCAAAACAAACGATGTGGTTTGTGGCATCAGCAAAACAAACACCCTTGCCAAAGCATTCAATTTTGTTCCGGGACAAACAATCAGGTTTGAACTTTCATCCGGACATCAACAAAACCTTACAGTCGATTGGGAAGTGAAATCGGATATGTATAACAGCACTTATATTGTTTGCAAGTCAACTGATGCAAAAGCTTACTTCATAAATGATGGCAGTATTTTTAGTTTCATTCATTTTTCGGGCAGCAAAGATTCCTTATTGTATCAGTTTTACCTGGCTGCTTACAAGGTTTCGCTTGGATACTACCATAAGTTGGAAGTACTGGACACTTTTCCTTTAACCGCTTTTAAAACAGGCGTTATCCGGTTTTTACATGATTTTGCTGCTCCTTTTCACTTCTTTCTGAAAAGCAAGTTTAAACTCAATTATCTGAAATTTGAAGACGACCTTAGCACCAGCACAGCGCATTTAACTTCAGAAGCAGTGCTGCTTTTCAGAAGCAAAAAGCTGTATTTCAGCAAGGCCAACCTAATCATTACCGATGGACGCTTTGTGCAATTTGAAGTATTTGTCGATAACATCAAGCTTTTTGCCAGGGAGGTAGCCGTATGATAATCTCCGGAAAACAATCAAAGCTGCTGCAGCTCTTTCTAATTGCTGCCTTTATGCTGCTATGTGTAGCCTTTCGCACCCATGCACAGGGGCAAAACAATACTGATTTCAACCGACTCGACAGCCTTTCGTATGCCTGCTATTTACAAGGCGATTGGACCTGCGTTATCCAAACATCAAACAAGGCATTGGATAATGGTTATGATTATTACTATGTACGCATGCGGTTGGGCATTGCCTTGTTTTCACAAGAAAAGTACAGGCTGGCAGCCCAACAGTTTGAAAACGCACTCAGATTTTCGGTTGGCGACCGCAACGCCTTGCAATATTTGATGCAATCCTATCAGTATGGAGGGCTGGCTTTTGAGGCAGCTGCTCTCGAAAAACAATACCCTGACATTTACCAAAGTACTTTTCTTAAAGCTGTTTATATGGCAGGAGGATATGCATTCTCGGGCAGCGGGCAGGCAATTGATGAAATAGATCTTATAGGTGAACCCAATGTGTATGGTGCCTTGAACCGGTCAGGTAATTACGACTACTTCCAGGCCGGAATACAATTTGCCCCTTTTGATGGAGCGCGCTGGTTTGCTGCCTATTCCCAGTTACATCTGGATAAATACCAGCGAATTCTTCTTTCATCGGACGATACAATTGCTTATAACTATACCCTCACACAAAAACAATTTTCGCTTAGTTTGCCTATCAGGCTTAGCAAAGGGCTTACACTCTTTCCCGAACTGGATGTGTTTGCCATAAATAACAAACCCTTATTGGTTTTGTATGATACATTATCATCACAATATACCTTTAATACCAGTTACTCCACTTTTACCAATTATGTAATTGGCCTGAAAGTTCTACGCGAAACACCCGGATTTACATATGGTTTAGCACTGGGCAAGGCCAACTTCAATGAGCAAAGCCAGATTCAGGCCTCGTTCATTTTTGGATACTACCCTTTTCGCAACCTGAACCTATACACCTATTCCCGGGTATCTGCATTGGCGCAAAACAACTCAACACAGTTGCATTATAAGCAAATCATAGGTTTTCGTTTGGCTAATCCTTTATGGCTGCAGGCTGGTATTCATTTTGGTAATTTGGAAAATGCCATTGACGACAATGCCTCGCTGATGTATAATTTGGAGGGCAAAGTGGATTTTAACATTTTCGGATCAGTTATTGTATTGCTAAGTAAAAAGTTGACTTTTCAGCTCGATTGCAATATTATACAACGACAAAGCCCCTATGTTCAATTTAGCGATCCGGAGAATTTTACTTATAAAACATATACTTACACCAATTTTAACTTAAAAGGAGGTCTATTATGGAAATTTTAAAAATGCGGACAAGCCTGCTGGCTATTTCATTGTCCATATTTACTTTGGTGTTAAACGCCCAAAATGAAAAGCTGTTGCAGGAAACTTTTTCTGCCAGTTATGCCGCTGAAGCAAATGGAGAATACAGCAAAGCCATTGAACTATTGCGCAAGTTTTATATTGAAGACTCCTATGCACTCAACCTTAGATTGGGATGGCTCACCTATATGAATGGTTCGTTTGTTGAATCTGCGGCCTATTACAACAAAGCCATTCAACTTATGCCTATGAGCATCGAAGCCCGCTTAGGTATTGCACTTCCTACTTCTGCTTTAGGAAATTGGGACCATGTAGTAACACATTACAACGAAATTTTACGCATCGACCCCAACCACTATACCACCAATTACCGCATGGGTAATATTTACTATTACCGGGAAGAATATAAAATGGCCTCCAAATATTTTGAGCGCATCGCTAATCTTTATCCTTTCGATTATGATGCCGTGCATATGTTTGCGTGGGTAAACCTGCGCATGGGCAAATCAACTGAAGCCCGTGCCTTGTTCAACAAAGCTTTGCTCATCAGGCCCGAAGATGAATCGTGCAAGGAGGGATTGGAAATGATCAAATAGAGCTCCTCATATATGTATGATATTCAAGCCGGAATAGAAAAACCCTCACTTTGTAAAATACGCAAAGTGAGGGCAAAAAAAAATAACACATGAAAACACTATTTGTGGATGTGGTGATAACCTGTAATGATACCTTTAAAATTGTCGGTTATCTTTTTACCCGTTGTACAAACATAAATGTGGATAATCAAGAAGATTGAAATTAAAAACCCGATGGCTGAATGCAACAAGGCGGTCAGGAAAATACCGCTGTAACCAAACACCTCTTTGACAATTGTTTCGGGAAAAAGCAAGGCCAGCCCTGTAGTAATCACCACCGGCAGAAAAAACACCATTACTACTGAGTAGGTCATGGCCTGCAGCGGATTGAATTTGTTTTCTTTAGTTACCGGAAAGGGTGATGGCAGTTTTTTGGGTTGCTCCGTAAGGTAATATTTTATCATCCGCATCATTCTTGGTACTATATTTTTCAGCCCATCAATATAATACCTTCGATTTTTCGTTGCCAGGTTCGAGGGCAAAAAGATAACATAATTGATGGCCATAATTATTCCGGAAATGTTGTGGATACTCACAGCCCAATCAAAACGGATTAGCGGATAGTCGGGGTTTGCATACTGCATGCTGATGCCGGTGGCAATCAACAGCATAATCAGGATGGCATTTACACCATGCCAAACCCTGAGCCAAATGGGATACAGATATATTTTTTCTTCAGCCATAGCTTTACTTAATTATACGTAGAATAATGTGTCCGATCATCGCCAGCAAAACCATTCCAAGTATTACCAGGCTGGCAATATTAAGAAATTGATTCCTGTTGGCACCTATTACGTAGGCATCATTTAAAATGATCGCATTAAAAAATCCTCTTTCACTTCTGTTTTCCACAGCTTGATACCTATACAAGGATGACATGAGGAGGGTATTCGTGGAATGGCATTCAACACAATTTTTTACAGCCATTTCTTTTGGCAAAATATTGTGTGCAACCCACATAGTATCTTGCGGCGAAGTATGGCACTCGATACATCTTACTGCATTAAAGTGCAAGTTGTAGTTAGGCAAAAAACTATGAATATCCTCGAGCAAAGGCATTTCGCCATCCATAACCAATTGGTACTTATCTGGATTCTGGTGGCATTCGGTACAAGTTTGGTTATGGTAAGAAACTATTTCAGCCGTACGGAAATTATCCCTTGTCATCAAACGGTAAGAGTGCGGATCGTGACAGCTCCAGCAATCAAAAGTTTCGAAATGTCTGTCGGCATGCACACTTTTGTAAAATTCATCCTGAATCAGGTCGAAATTATATTGGGCATAAGTATCATCACCACCATGACAATCCATACACGAAAACATCATATCAAGACGTAATTCGGCATTATGTGGGAAAGTTTCATAATCAGGCGAATGACAGTCGGTACAGCTAAAATGCCGGTGAACGCCCTGATAAAATTCATCCGGGTTATAAATAAAGTTGGGGTTCATGGCCTTGCGCTCTATACTTCCTGAGAACTCATTTTCAAAAGTATAAAATCGCTCTCCATGGCAGGAAAAACAATGTTTGTTACTTTCAAGGTTTGCAGGCTCCGATTCCATATCAACAATCCGGTCGCTCAAACCTTGTTGACCCCAAAACACCATCAGCATGAATACGGCAACTATTGTTTTACTTTTCATAGATTAATTTTTTGAAACTAAAAAGGGCTTGCAACCTGACATTGCAAATTGCCGATTGATTGCAAACCCTTTAATAAAATATGTGGCATAGTTGCCATCAGATTGTGCAATGCCTATTTGGCCATTGTACGGATATAGTTTACAATTGCCCATCTTTCTTCCATATCAGGAATATTGCTTTCGTAATTGGGCATCTCATCACGTCCGATAATCGACATAAAATAGATTTCGCCATCAGTATAGGCCTGGAATTCAGCTGATGCAAAATCACCAGGGAAAGTTTCCAGGTTTTTTGCCCTTGGGCCATCACCCAAGCCTGCATTGCCGTGGCATGAGCGGCAGTGCTTCATATAAGCTGAACGTCCGAGCCTGTCGAGTGAAGCATCCCCTTTGTGAGGGTTTTCCATTTCTTTATACTCAGCCGGGATGTCCCAAGGCTCACCTTTTTTAAGGTCTTGTGGTGGTGCAACAAATGCCATCAGCGAGAAGACACCAATTGCCATTGTGATTAAAAAAAATGTTTTCGTTTTCATGTTACTTATTATTTAGGTTAAACAATTAAAAATTAATGAATTAAAAATTCCAAAGACGAATCATCGAGAAGCCAAACATTAAATCGCCATCTCCGATATCGTAGGTGTTGAACATCGCATTTTCTTGTGGGATAAGGCCTTTGGCTGATGAAACATATATATGGAAAACGTGTGTACTGGTTCTTATTTCCCAGCCTACACCCAAATTGGGTTTTGACAGGTCTTTGCGCTCATCCTCACGATATTCCGTCATGCTTTCAATAAACAAGGGTTGATCATATTGGAAAAGAATGGAAGACTGGGGTGAAAAGTTAAACCTTCCATTAAAACCAACGCTGATGCGGTCGTGGTCGTATCCATATTCCATGGCATTGTAGTGGGTATAGCTTGCGTTGGCTTGCACTGATAATGTTTCTGTTATTTTGCGGCCTATGATCAATTGGGTAAAATAGGCATACCTGTTTGAGAAACTATACTCTGTTCCGAAAGCTTCCTCATTACGTCCATCGATGGCCATATTCGCATAAATGGCAACAGCAACTGGCACCGTGTTTTTTCTGGTTTGCTCCAGAATAGTATACTTCAAGGAGAAATCGCTGAACATTTTCTGGAGGCTTAAACCATAACCAACTTGCAGGTTCTTATAGGGCACATAAGAAAAACCCATGCGCATATTGGCACCTGGGGCATATATCCCAAACAAATCGGAGAAACCGTTGCTCATGGGGCTAAACTTATGTTGAATATTGTATTCCAAAGTTTTTTCTGATGCTACAACAGTAGTTTGGTTATCAATAAGTATGCTACTCTCAAAAGGAGCCCTGACGGGACGGTCTTTTGGTTTTTCTTCTTGTGCCTGTACGATCAGGCCAAACAGCATGATAATCATGCTAATAGTAATGACTTTTTTCATGTTTTGCGGTATTTGGTTTAATTATTTTTTGCTCCTTGTTCAATCCATCCCTTGAGCAGGGCAGCCTGCGCAGCGGAGTATTTTTGTGGGTGGTTTCCACCGGGTGCCGGAACAAAATAAATCGAACTCTCTTCCGGATTGGCTGTATCAACCAGATTGGGCACTATTGCGTTGTAAGCGGTTGCTGGGGATAAATTGGGATTAACGTTACCACTATGGCATCCCAAACAATTGGCATCCGAAAACATAGGTGCAATTTCATCCTTGAAACTAATTGGTACTTCGGGATCAATGGGGGGAATTTCTGGTTCAACCACAACATCGTATTGGCAGGATGACACAATAAAAGCAATCATCAAAGTTAAAGCCGCTACTATCTGCTTTATTTTCATTTATTTAGGTGTTAAGTTTACACTTTTATTTTTAAAACTGCAACAGGCTTCTTTTCGAAAAAAGAAGCCTGTTGCAAATATAGTTAATTCATTGCTTATTGCAACGCAGCAATTGAATTTTCCAATAATTTCTTTGCATAAGGATAGTTGTGCACACCATTGCTGTGGTCATACTTCACCAGGTTGTGGTTGATTAATGCACCGGCCTGATCAGCAGTCCAGGTACCTTCAACAGCATAGTTGGCCTCGTCCATGATGCCAACCTCTTTCAGTTTTGCATTCAGTTCGGCCAGTAAAGTAGCTAAATCTTCCTTTACATCGGTCATCAACGTTTGCAGTGTTTCGGGGTTTGTGTGGCATGAAGTGCAAGATGTAGTAAGAACACTGCCTTCGCCATAGCTCAGGTTCATCATGTGTCCGCCGGCATTTTCACCACTGTTTTCAACCATGTGACAGGTAACACAGCTGTTGCCAATCATATTAACGTGGGCTGAATTGGTATAGCCATCTCCTACTTCATAACCACCTGTACCGGCTGCAATAACTGCCTGTGTACCGTAATGCGGGCCATAGCGGAAGTTGCCAATGGCAATATCAGCACCACCAACTTCTGGCATTGGGCTCGGTTGGCGAGGTTGGTGGCAGGTGGCACATAAATTGCCTTTGCCCAAGTCAATTACGTCACCCGAGATGCGCAGGGCAACAGGTGCCACATGGCTAAGCCCCCAATCATCAATGGTATAATCCTGATGCACATTGTGACAAGTGTAGCAGTTGGGTGGGTTGGGATTTGAGATAGCCATTTCTGTATTACCTTCTCCTGTAAGGATAATCTCACGGAAGCCTTGGCTGGTATGACATCCGGCACAACTGGTAGAATTGCGCAAATAAGTGTTGCCCATAGCGTGTTGCGACATTTCCCAGTGGCGGGTAATTGCAAAATTTACTTCACTGTCGTCGTGACAAACAGCACAGGTTGCTGTGCCATCAAGGCCATTGATGCCATCTTCGCCATCTTTACCGTCTTTACCGTCGGCACCGGGCAAACCGGCAGGACCTTCCTTAGTACAACTTGCAAATGCCAATCCAATCATCAGCATGATGGTCAGCAGCATGGATAATTTTGATAAATTTTTCATAGGTTTTTGGGTATTTGGGGTTTTTCTTATTTAGATCAATTTTAAGTAATTAGTATCTTTTCTATGGCAAGATTAGCACGAATTTCTGGCCTGTGCAATAGCAAAGCGTTGAAATATGTGAGAAAAAAAAGAGATGTAGATAAGTCGATAAATTGATCTATATCAATAATTCAGGCATTCAAATACTTTAATTAACAGTATATCAACCCAATATTATAAAACAGGCGTCTTGTAATTGTTTTGAGTTGCTTGAAACAAATTATTACGCAAATAGCAATAAATGTGTCGCATCCAGTCGAAAAAATTGCTCAAAATGCTGAGCGTTCAGCCGCTTTTTCGAGAATAACCTGCATGGCTTTCTCCTCACTGGCACATGCTATATCAATAATAAAATCAGGATCAAGGGCATAGCGCTCACAGATGGTTGTTGCTAGCTGTCGTCGCACCACCCACAATTGAATCTTGTTTTTTACTAAAGCAAGCTGCATCAGGCTATTGTGCCATCCATCGCCCTGAACCTCCATAGGGCCAACCTCATCAACCACCACGATGGCTTCAGCTATAGCTTGTGCTTCCTGTAATATATTAATCCCTGATTTGATAGCAACAGGATTAAACCAAAACCGCCTGAACTTTTCCCATCCGGGCTGTTCCTGTGCTTTGGCAAACTCGAGCATTCGATTTGTTGATAAATTCAACAATTTATAATCATGCCGTTTACCATTCTGAAAACTGCCAATAGCGATAAAGCCAGCAACTTTATACTGTTGTGACCGAAAGATACTGATTAATTTTTCTACATAGGTAGTCTTGCCTTCATGCACATCACCAGTTATAATAAAAATAAGTGGTGATCCCTTGCTTTGAAATTGCGTTAGCAGATGGTCAGCCTGAGTCAGCAAATGCCTCATCAATCCTATACGTTGTCGGATGATATTTTTTGGGCGTGGCAATTGCTCCAGTATGCCGGGTAAGACAGAAAATGCCAGATTGAGGGCAATATAAAGCTGCGAAAAACCATTGCGGAAAAGCAAGAGTTTTATCAAAGGATTGCGCAACTCCACACTTATGGCCGAAAACCCAAAAATAATTACCAATGCCCTGAAATTCATCTCCAAACCAACCCGAAGCCCCTCGGTTGAAAAATGATTTCCGGTTGAAAGGTAATCCCAAAAAAAACTGGTTACCAAAATAACCAGAAAAAACTGAATCCATATCAATGGCTTCTTTAAGTGCCGCAATGCCCTTTTATAGCGAAATGCGCAAAAAAACATAAATAAAAATCCGGAGATAGCAGCAAACAGGTACAAACGGCTGTTGATGAGATAAAGGTTCAGCACAATGGCAACCAGAACGAGGGCCAGGTTCAGGAATGAATAGGGATGCGAGGGATCAATGCCGAAAAACGGATTTTCTTGTTGTTTGCCAGGCTTGGGCACAGTTGGTATTGATGGAGGTGAATGGTTAAAATTGCTACCTGTCCTGTAGCCGAAAAAAGCGGACAACCCACCAAAAACAGCATAAGCACCAAAGATCAGCACAACAATCAGCGTTGTGTGTGTGCCTATAAATGGAATTTGTTTGGCCAGATATCGATAAAAATCCTCTGCTATCTTGATCAGGTCGAAGCCGTAAAGAATTACCAGGTTCAGGATTTTTTGCATCAGGGTCCACACCACAGCCAGCGCACCGGCAAGTATATAACCCACCATATGTCGGCCCACCAGCCAAACCACTAACTCAATGATCACCGCTTCCATAAATATTCCGAGCATAGGCCCCAAAATAATGGCTGATGGCGAAATCGATTTCATCAAGGCACAAATAATCCCTGCCCTGATGATGATGCCTTTTTCGCGCCACAGCTGCATAAAGGCCACCAAAAGAAATACGCTGGCGGCAGCCAGGAACATGCCGGCAAAGGGGATGCGCAGGTTGTGCAAAAAGCTTCCAACTATTATTTCAAAGGCAGCCCAAATACTACCAACTACTGCTGCTTTAAGCCATTTTCCGCTTAGTTGCCTGTTGAACTGAGTATGTGTTTCGTTGGAATTCACCGGAAGTCGATCATAAATTCATTTCAGGATTCCTTTAAAGATTCAAAATCCCGTTGCGTATTGATATTAAACAATTTCTGACCAAATACATTTTGATCTAACTGCAATTCATGGGCATGGAGTTTCTTCAAAAATAGCTGCATTTTATACAACCCGGCAGAGATTTCAGCCTCCAGAATGGCCAATGCCGACTTATTGTAATAAGCACATATTGGAAATGACTGACCGTTCACTACCGGTATAACAGCCTGATAATTCATTCGATGAACCAATAAAGTATCAAGGAGGTCGGCATTAACCAATGGCATATCGCATGACAACAGCAAATTGTCGGTATCCTTACTGGCCAGCAAACCGGCATGCAAGCCCCCCATAGGCCCTATGCCTTGGTACTGATCCGCAATGAGTGGATAGCCAAACGCTTCATATTCAGGCTTATTGGTACTGATAAGTATTGTGCTGCACAGGGGTTTTAGGGCTTCCAAAACATGCGATATCAATGGTTTACCATTAAAATCCATCAGCCCCTTGTCAATTCCCATACGTGTGGACTGGCCACCGGCAAGGACAATGGCAGTTAAATGATGATATTTGGACTGTGACATTTGGGTTTACTGCTTAGACTGATCTTATGCTTTTTTCAATAATCTCAAACAACAGCTTGTAATAAGGCTGTTTGGTATGGCCAATTACATTTGCACACATCGATGGCACCCATTTTAGATAATGCTCCTTCAAAAACTCATCATAGCATTTCTGGAAATCAATATTTTCCTGGGTTGATGATTTTTTGTTGGCTTGCCGGTTTACAAGCAAGAAATGCAAAAACTCTGTTTCAATGGTAATGTGGTCAGGCAATTCATTATTATGACTTTGAAATGCCAGTCCGGCTTTTTCATAAAAGGCCAACACCCAATCCGAAACTTCGTTGTTGAGCAGTTTGCTGCCCAAATAACACGATGCATAAGGCGGCACGAGTAATTTGAAAGGACCAATAAACAAGCGGGCATATTCAACCAATAAGGCCCTTACAGGTGTTTTCACCGCATATAGTTTTAAATCGGTCAATTGTTTGGCAACTTCAGGCTGAATGATGGCAATTGCTTGCTCAAATTCATCATAAATGATGGGAGCCTGCACAACATCTTTCTCAGGTTCACACACAAGGGCAGTCAATGTTCTAAAATAAACAATCTTTGCTTTGATTGCTTCGTTATCTGCTGGTATCATAAAGGAATCCCGTCATTTTATAGAACCAATTAAACTTTCGGACACTTAGATTAAGCGTCCGAAAGTTCAAAAATAGACAATAAACCCATGTATTAGCGACGAATAATCATACTTGCTGTAAACAACTGATCACCTGCTGCTACCCTTAAAATATAGGTGCCGGGGTTCAATGGCGCTACGTTCAGGTTGAAGGTATTCTTACCGGGAAACAACTCATCATGAATCATTTGTTTCATAACTTCTTTTCCTGTAATGTCGAAAACAGACACCAGGGCTGTGCAGGCAGAAGATACCTCAACATCAATACTGGTAACCGTTTTAGCCGGGTTGGGATATACTTGCATGATCTCGAGGGCTGACATAACCTTATGGGAACTATTAAACACTATAATCTAATCTACAAGATTACAAATCAATACTCCAAAAACCAACAGCAAAACGTTATTTTACATTCATGGAAACACTCGTAATTATCAGTTAAATGATTGATATAGCGCATAATTTTAAGATGTTCCAAGTTGCAATTCCTTCATTATCCGAATAAAAGGTTCCTGATAACCACCCTCAATAAAGATTGCATTTCCCTCAATGGGGTGCTTCATTTCCAAAGAAACTGCATGCAACAGCATCTCATGATGATTCCACTTTTGCAGAAAAAAACGGTTTTGCTTGTTGCAGCCATATGGTCTGTCGCCAATAATGGGGTGAAAAATATGGGCAAAATGCTTCCTGATCTGGTGCATCCGGCCTGTTAAAGGTTTTATTTCAACCAGCGAATAGCGCGATGTTTCGAATTTTCCGAAAGGAACAGGCAGTTCAACCCTTTTAAGGGTTTTAAAATGCGTAATGGCTTGTTGGGTGTTCCCTTTATCGTTGGTCAAAGGGTAGTCAATACTTCCTTCGTCAGGCGTATAGCCCCTTACGAGAGCATGATAGGTTTTTTTCACCTGTTGTTCCATAAACTGCTTTTGCATCAAGCTGTTGGTGTCGCCATCAAGGGCAAAAAGGAGCACGCCTGATGTTTTACGGTCGAGGCGGTGCACTGGAAAAACCCATTGCCCTATTTGATCGCGCAGCAATTGAACTGCAAAAGTATCCGCATCGGCTGCTATTGGGCTTGCATGCACCAGCAGGCCATGTGGTTTGTTAATTGCAATAAGGTAATTATCCTTATAGATGATCTCTAGTGCTTGCGCATACATAGCGAATAAATTATTCTGCCAAAAATAGTTCATTATTGGGAGAGCACTTAAAAACGGGTTTTTTTTGATTTTAGATTTAGCACACTAAATAACTCACTGACTCAATATTACACCCCTGTTCAAGAATTTTTTGATTTCATATTGCTTATTGAAGACTCACAGAATCACTGACTCACTGACTCACAAAACAATCCCTCAAACATACTTACTCACAACTCCCCGCTGACCAATTTTCTTAAAAAAACGTAAAAGCCTTTGCTTACCTGTGCGAAAGCCTGAAAATCAACTACCTTTGCAAGGATTTTTTATGTCCGCATAACAGCCGCTATTTATCTGATTTTTAGATTCATTTATTCTCTTTCTATGATACAAAACTTAGGCACTAAAACCGCCATCCGCTATGGAGCAGAATCCATCAGCTATGATCAATTGCACAGCCATATCAAGCATTTCGCCGGCTTATATTATATTGAACATGGACAGCGAGTGGTTATTTTTTCGGAAAACAGGCCCGGCTACATTTACGCCTTTTATTCTGTATGGAAGCACCAAGGTGTTGCCATTCCAGTCGATTTCATGGCCACGGCCAAGGAGGTTGGTTATATACTGAAGGACAGCGAACCCTCGGTGGTTTTCTGCACCGAAAAAACCAAGGCCGTGATGGATGAAGCCATTGCCATTGCAGGCATAACTACCACCGTACACCTTATTGATGGGCACGAATCTGTTGAAGCCCAACCCGCAACAGATTTCAGTATGCCCAAGCCCGAAATGGACCCCACTGCCGTTATTATTTACACCTCTGGCACCACCGGAAGCCCCAAGGGCGTAATGCTTAGCTACCTCAACCTGATGCAAAACATCAAGGCGGTATCTGACCATATTCCCATTTATAATGAAGGCTCACGCGTATTGGTTTTGCTTCCCCTGCACCATATTTTTCCGCTTATTGGCACCATGGTGGCACCTCTTTACAAAGGTGGCATGCTGGCCATCAGCCCATCTATGCTGTCCGAAGATATCATGAAAACCTTGCAAGAGAATAAGGTAACAATCATCATAGGCGTTCCAAGGCTGTATGCTGCTATCCGCAAGGGCATTATGGACAAGGTGAATAAAAGTTTTGTTGCAAGGAACTTGTTTGCCCTGGCAAAAAAAATTGATTCAAAGGCCTTTTCGAAAAAAGTTTTTGGCACAGTACACCGCAAACTTGGCGGGGCTGTTGAAAACCTGGTTGCCGGCGGGGCTGCATTAGATCCTGCTGTGGGCAACGATTTCAAAACACTTGGTTTTGAGGTGCTTGAAGGCTACGGCATGACCGAAGCCGCACCCATGATTACCTTTACGCGTCCGGGCCGTGTGCGCATAGGCTCACCGGGCGAGGCCATGCAAGGCACCCAAATACGCATCGTTGATGGAGAGATTACAGCTGCCGGCGACAACATCATGCAAGGCTATTACAAGCGTCCCGAAGAAACAGCAGCCGTGCTCAAAGATGGCTGGCTTTATACAGGCGACCTGGGACATATAGATGATGATGGATACCTCTACATCACAGGAAGAAAAAAGGAAATCATCGTTTTGTCCAACGGCAAAAACGTAAATCCAACTGAATTGGAAGAAGTTCTGCTGGCTTCGCCCATGGTGCGCGATTGTGGTGTGTTTGCGCTGAACGACCAATTACAGCTCATGGTCATTCCCGAAATGGAAGTCTTTCAAAACCATGAACCCGTTGCCATTGAAAATCAAATACGTACTGAGCTAATCGACCCGTTTAATAAAAGTGTTTCGGATTACAAAAAGATCTTGCGTTTTTACGTAACCCATGAAGAATTGCCTCGCACCCGTTTGGGGAAATTGCAACGCTTTAAGTTGCCCCAATTGGTTGAAAAACCTAAGCAGGAAGAAGCAGTGCTTGAGGAAATAACCGATCCGGTATTCCTGATGATTGCTGATTTTCTGGAAAAGGAAAAAGGACGCAAGGCCATGCCGTACCATCATCTTGAAATTGACCTGGGCCTCGATTCGCTTGATAAAGTCAGTTTTCAAGCCTGGCTGCAACAAACTTTCGGGGTGTCGCCTGAGCCACCGGCCATGGCTGAGTTCAAAAGCATCAAGGACCTTTCGGAATGGATAAGCGAACGCAAAACCCAAATGGAAGAAACCCAGATCAACTGGCGCGATATCCTCAACGAAAGGGTTTCGCTTAAACTTCCGGCCACATGGATAACCGGCCAAATAGCCCTCTTTTTATCAAGGATATTTTTCAAGCTGTATTTCCGATTCAATTCCTCCGGAGCCAACAAAATCCCGGATGGCCCCTGCATCATCGCCCCTAACCACCAAAGCTTTTTTGATGGTATGTTTGTGGCAGCTTATTTGCGCCTCGACCAGGCCAAACGCACCTATTTTTATGCCAAGGAAAAGCATGTACGCCAGCCTTGGCTCAAGTTTCTGGCCAATCGCAACAATATCATTATCATGGATTTGAATTTTAACCTAAAAGAATCTATCCAGAAAATGGCTGAGGTGCTCAAAAGCAACAAAAACCTGATTATTTTCCCTGAAGGCACGCGCAGCAAGAATGGTAAAATGGGTGAGTTCAAAAAGACATTTGCTATACTAAGCCGCGAGCTGAATGTGCCCATTGTGCCTGTTTCAATTAAAGGGGCTTTTGAGGCCTTGCCACGTGGCAATTTTTTCCCCAAGCCCTGGAAAAAAATCACTGTGGAATACCTCGACCCTGTTTATCCTGGTGACCTCTCCTATGAAGCTTTGGCCGAACAGGTTAAAAACAGTATTGGACTAAGGCATTAAGCCCAAACAAAAAGTCCTTTTTTTTGTTGTATATTTGTAGAAAACCAAATTTTTTAACCCCTAATAAAACATTTATTATGCTGGACAAAACGGCACCTGCAACATACAACATATACACACTGCTTAAAGACCGATGGAGCCCGAGGGCGTTTGCACCTCAAGCGGTTGAAGCGGAAAAAATTAACCGCATGCTCGAAGCGGCCCGCTGGTCACCTTCCTCATCCAATGAGCAGCCCTGGCGCTTTGTTGTGGGCATGAACAATGACGAAACCTATAAAAAAATCTTTGACACATTGGTTGAGTTCAACCAGTTATGGGCCAAAACAGCCCCCGTATTGATGCTTGCCA
>JAGYLH010000079.1 GCA_018400955.1 Bacteroidales bacterium | reverse complement strand
TATTAGCTGCCACCAATACCGGCTTGAAGTTCACACCGGATGGGGGCACAACTTGGTTTACGGCAACTGATACAGATGACAACGAACTCATAGAGCGTGCTACTGGCGTTAAGGTTGGCTCCGATGGTACGATCATGGCAGCTGTGAACAACAAAGTATATATTTCCAAATCAGGATCAGCTGATGACTTCGTGAACCGCTCAACCGGCGACTCCGTCAGTCTTCCTACATCCAATGTGTTCAAGCCTGAAATTGCTATTGCCCCTTCCGACCCCAACGTGATGTATGCCGCCCTGATCAACGCAACAGGCACACATGCAGGTATTTACCGCTCAGCAGATAAAGGCGACACATGGCAAGTTATCTTGCCATCTACCAACGCTATTAATATCTTTCAGGGAAGGGGTGGAAACAACAGCTTTATTGAAGTTTTTCCTGACAACCCTGATAAGATTATTATCGGTGGTGTAAACCTATGGGAAGGAAGAAAAGTTCTTGCCGAAGGCTTGTTTGCCTGGGAAATGAAATCACGTAGTTTCTTCCAGTTCGATCCGTCATACCTGCATGCTGGACAACAAACCCTTGCCTTTCGCAATGGTAGCAGCAATTCATTTATGGCTGCTACTGATGGTGGACTTTTCAAAGGTGAAGTGTCTGGCATTGAATATACCTACACCACAAGTAACCGTAACAATATTAGCACGCAGTTTTACACTGTTGGACCTTCGGGTTCAGATAACAAAGTGATTGGCGGCGCACAAAATCACGGCATTATTTATATCTCAGGGAAAGGCAATACGATACGTCAGGGAGAAGAACTGTGGTTCCAGATTGGGTCAGCCGTAAATGGTCATGGTGTTTCCACTTTTATGTCAACAATCAATCCAGAAGCTATATTTATGAGTGCTACCGGTGGTCAAATGTTTAGGTCAGAAGACTTAGCTTTTACTACCTCAGCCCAGTTTATGAAAGATACTTCTTATATGAGCTCAACTGCCAATGTGTTGGCTTCTTCAAACCAGTTTAAAATTCCTTTTAGCTATTGGGAAAGCTATGATAACCAAAATAGCAGGGATTCGGTGACATTCACTGCAAGAAGAGATTTTGCTGCCGGCTCTGTTTTAAAAGTTAAGAGTGCAAACAACGATTTCCCATTCTATTATACCCTTCCGGCCAATACCAGCCTTGCAACAGGCGACACTTTGCGCATTAAAGATGTGATTTCAACATCACTTTTTGTTGCTGCGCAAAACAGGCTGTGGATGACCAGGGAATTCCTGAATTTTGCCAAGAGGCCCGATTGGTATGTGCTTACGAAAAACACAACCGGTTTTTCAGGTATGCCGCAATCATTGGCGCATTCATCAGATGCTGACCACGTTTTTGTTGGTATGACAAATGGAATGCTCTACAGGGTTTCGAATATTGCACTGGCATATGATTTCAGCAGGGCCGATGTGAATGGTGACAATTATATGATCACTACTACTGAAATTCCTCTGTACTTGCCTGGTACTGATGAGCCAATCACAAGGGCCATCACCAGCATTGCCGTTGACCCCAACGATGCCAACAAGGTTATTGTAACCTTTGGTAATTATGGCAACGAACACTATGTATTTATGAGTTCCAACGCTTTGGCTGACGAACCTACCTTCTCCAGCAAGCAAGGTAACTTACCCGAAATGCCTGTTTATGCTTCACTTATCGAAATGAGCAACCCAAATTTAGCAATGGTTGGTACGGATCTGGGTGTTTTTGTAACAGAAAATATCAGCAACAGTTCACCAAGCTGGTATGCCGATCAATCCAAAATGGGAAGCCTTCCGGTGTTCGACCTGAGGCAACAAACCCTTGCCAAAACTTTTGATACAGTTCAGCTCATCAATATTGATACATTGGTGATTCATTACCCGGGTGTTTATAATCATGGTGTGGTTTATGCCGCCAGCTTTGGACGTGGATTGTACAGGGCCAACAATTATAAGCAGGTTGTGGGTCTCAACGAAAAGCCTGCTGTGGCTGATGCTGCACGTTTAAAAATGAGTGTGTTCCCCAACCCAATGTCTGAAATGTCTTCGGTTGAATTCCACCTGGGTGAAACTTCAGAGGTATCCTACCAGATTTTTGACTTACGGGGACGTATAGTACAGTCTGTTGATTTGGGTAAATACTTTGCCGGATCGCATGCTATTATGCTCAACAGGAATCAATTGCAATCGGGAACTTATATTATCCGTATGCAAGCCGGTTCTCAAAATGGAACCTTTAAGTTCATGGTTTATTAATCGGTAAATCAACCGCTGCAAAGCTTATTTTGTATCGAATAAAATATCGGAGAACACGCACAATGTAATTCGAACGTAGAAAGCCACCACAATTGTAGTGGCTTTTTTTATCATTATAATCATCAAAAATATATGACATACCCGCAACCGAAGTACCAGGATTTTCACTTGAAAGGCATACTGCACATCAGCCCTGACGATGCATTTCGCCTAATTGCGAATGACGAAGCTGTTTTGCTCGATGTGCGTGAGCCAGAGGAAACAGCCGTGGCAAAAGCCGATTTGAGGCAGCCTGCTATCGAAGTCCCTTTGTCAGGATTTACAAGATCCACAAAATTTTCGCAAGACAGGATTATTGTGGTGATGTGTGCCCATGGGATACGCAGTGCCCAGGTTTGTGAATGGCTGTTAGGTAAGGGTTATACGAATGTACTTAACCTGGACGGTGGTTTTGCCAACTGGCAAGCGATGAACTTGCCTGTTAGTATTTATTGAAGCGTTTGCCAAGTGACAGGCTCAGATAAAAGGACCAAAATAAGCGGTTGTTCGACTTGTCGGCTAAAATGGTTACACCTTGCGGAAAAAACTCAAGTATAAAACCGGCCTCAAGGGATTGCATGCGCGTGCGCACTTCCCCGAATTCAAAATTAAATGCTGTTTTGGCATAAAGCCCTGGCTTGAAAGAAATTTCATTCAAACCTTTTGTAAAAGGGGCTTTGCCATAGATATCATCCCAGGAATGGAACTCGGGATCAAATTTCTGAGATTCGATAACATAGTTGAGGTCGTTGCCAATTCCCGGGTAAAATGAAATAACAAATAAGTAGTATGGTTTCTCGATGGCAACTGTAGCGCCCCCCTCATAGAGCCAGCGCAACTCAACCCCTCCCCACAAAGGCTTGCGATTGAGTAATTGCTTATTTCCAATTCCGCCGCGTAAATAGAACACATCATTCATCTTGCCATACACGTAACGCTTGGCATTGTTGAAATAAGGATTGATGGTTTTAATTTGTTTGTGCGATTTAAAACTGACAAACTCAGTGGAGATCACCCGGGTTTTAAAAGCGGTGGTGTTTTTGCCCCATTTGTAGCCAACGCCCATCCCAAGTGTGTGTGCAATAACTGCCCCCATCCGCTCGTGGCTATAAATAATCTGAAGTTCGGCTGTGTCGGCATTCGTCAGCCTTTGGGCATAGGTAGTTTTAACTACAAAAATGTAGCTTATAAGAATGGAAATACAAAAAAATGCCCATCTTTTCATAGTTGTTTAAACCTTTATTAATCAACCGATGCCTCAACATACCCTTAGAAAAGATGTGGAAAAATCAGTATCTGGTTTCTCTTTGGTATTTGTGTGTTTCACCATAGGCAGCGCAACTGCTGGATGATTTGCATGATGACAAAACCATTCCGGAAATGAAGGCAGCGAGAAGTATAAACAATATTTTTTTCATAATTTTACACAGATATTTATTGCTGTTTCAGCTTACAAAGAAACAGAATTTATGTGAATAACAACAAATTTTGGCCATTATTGTTTTGTGAAGGCCCAATCTTCAGTTTTTATTTCAACAGAGAAACGATTTTTTTTTTTCACTTAACGGGGTTTAAATGTTGCTTTATTTATGTCGAATATAAAACCACTCATTGAAGAAAGCTGGGCTCAGGTGCTCAAGGCAGAATTTGAAGCTGATTATTTCAGCAAGCTTAAAGCTTTTTTGGTAGAAGAACGGAAAACCCAAATTGTATTTCCCACAGGCCACCAGATATTCAACGCTTTCAACCTGACACCTTTGTCGGCGGTTAAGGCCGTTATCCTTGGACAAGACCCATATCACGGACCCGGCCAGGCACATGGTTTGTGTTTTTCGGTCCCGGATGGTGTTAGGATTCCACCCAGTCTTGTGAATATTTACAAAGAGCTTAAAGAGGACCTGGGAATCGAAGCCCCGGCCAGTGGCAATCTGACCAATTGGGCCAAAAATGGTGTCCTATTACTGAACGCAACCCTTACTGTAAGAAGTGGCCTTGCTGGTTCGCATCAGGGAAAGGGATGGGAGCAATTCACAGATGCGGCTATTAAGGCGATTTCAGAATATCGTGCCGGAATTGTTTTTTTGCTCTGGGGGAAGTACGCCATTGATAAAAGCCGCCTGATAGATAGCAGCAAGCATTTTGTTTTAACCGCGCCGCACCCCTCACCCTTATCTGCACACAGGGGTTTTTTGGGCTGCCGCCACTTTTCACAGGCAAATGAATTGCTTGTGTCAGCTGGCATTCAACCTGTTGATTGGAGCCTTTAGCAATTTCTGACGAAATCAATGCTGTTTAATAGTACGGGTGCCTTTCTTGTAATTTAGTGTCGACTATTTGACACAAGAAAGTGTAGGCTTTCCTTGCGAAAGTCCATTTTTTTTTATGATAGGTGTTCGTTTTGATGCAGCCCTAAGTTTTGCTTCCCTTCATTTCGATTGATTTAGTACCTTGCGGCGTTTTTTTATCTTAAATAAAGATGCATATACGGGGTTTGATAGTTTTGTTGTTTTTATTGATAAGCTTTACGGTATTGGGAAGCGGTTATCAGCTTAGGATGCAATCTGCTAGCAATGCCGGATTGGGAATGGCAGGTACTGCACTGAACAATGGCTCAGCCTCTATTTTTTACAATCCCGGAAACCTGGCATTTATGAAAAACGCGCATGAATTCTCTGTCGGATCAGGAGGTTTTTTCAGAAGGATAAATTTTCTGGGATCAGGCGATAAAGCGCTATCCGAAGCAAATATAAATGCGGCTTTCCCCTTTTATTTTTATGGAGCTATCCGATTGAATAAAAACCTTGTTTTCGGCTTGGGCGTTTATACACCTTTTGTAAATTCAGTTAAGTATGCTGATGATTGGGCAGGCCGATTGCTGGTTCAACGTCAGTCGGTTAACACGGTGTTTTATCAACCTACAATCGCTTTTAGGTTTACAGATCAACTAAGTTTGGGTGCCGGGCTTGTTTACGCAAAGGCTAATTTCAATATGCAAAAAGGCTTGCCCTATGGTGAAGCTTCTTCGGTAGAAATGGAAGGCGAGGCCTCAAATATTGGATATAACCTTGGTTTGTTTTTCACACCAACTGACCATATTGCGATTGGAATGTCCTATCGCTCGCAAGTACAATTGAATGTGACTAATGGCCGCGCTGTGTTTCATATGCCAGCAGTTTGGAACAGTATATTGTCCGGCGAAAACACCTTTTCAGTCTCCTTACCACTGCCGGCCAGTTTCGATTATGGGATGTCATTTAGGATGGATGAATCCTTCTTATTTACGGTTGAGTTCAACTGGGTAATGTGGGGCATTTACGAATCACTTGATTTCCGTTTTCAAGAGCAGGGTCATCTTTTTGATTCGGACAATCCACGAAGGTATAAAGATGTTTTAGCTACCCGTATTGGGGGTGAATATATACTTAGCGAAACGATTTTGCTTCGCGGCGGTGCTTTTTTTGACCCAACACCAACAGACAGGTTTCATTTTGCACCTGATGATGTCAGCCTGAATGCGGTAGGTTTTACGATTGGTGCTTCGGTTGAACCAGTTGAAAACCTCCACATTGATTTATCCTACGTGCATGCGGTTGGATTGAAAAGCGAAAAGAGTTATCTGCCGACCGGTTTTTCGGGAAGTTTTTCAACCCACGATTTTATGCCAGGTATTGGTGTCTCTTATCGGTTTTGATAAGGACGTATTACCACTAATAATATGTATGTTACAAATAAGTCTATGAAAGAAATCATTTTTGCAACCAACAACCTGCATAAGTTGGAGGAAATAAACCAAATTATTGCTGATCAATATAAAGTGCTCAGCTTGAAGGATATTGGGTTTAATGAAGACATTCCTGAAACGGCCCCCACCATTGAAGGCAATGCTTTGCAAAAAGCAACTTATATTTATGATCGGTTTCAAAAGGACTGCTTTGCTGATGATACCGGCCTGGAAGTAGAGGCCCTGGATGGGGCACCAGGGGTTTATTCGGCGCGATATGCAGGTCCCGACTGCAGCTATGCCGACAATGTGAATAAGTTGCTTGAAGCCTTGCAGGGCATATCCAACCGAAAGGCCCGTTTCAAAACAGTGATTGCTTGTTTTTTAAATGGAAAAACAGTTTCGTTTGAAGGGATTGTAAATGGCCAAATATTATTAAAACCGCAGGGTGGGGGCGGTTTTGGCTACGATCCCGTGTTTTTGCCCGATGGCTTTGACCAAAGCTTTGCCGAAATGCCAGCCCAATTGAAAAACAGCATCAGTCACCGGGGAATTGCCGTACGGAAATTGGTTGCCTTTTTGAAACAATCAATCTCCTAATCGCCCACAACATTTTCCAGGGCCATACCAAATAATTCGGTTAAGGAAATTCCCATTACTTCGGCCTGCTGGGGCAAAATACTTGCAGGAGAGATGCCTGGTACCGTATTCACTTCCAGAAAGTATATGTCTTTTTCTGCATTTAAGATAAAGTCAAAACGTACAAACCCTCCTAATCCAAGTTTTTTGTAAAGCAATGAAGCCAGGTGGCTTACAGCAGTTTCATCTGACTCGTCAATGCGTGCTGGTGTTATTTCGTCGGCCATGCCCGCTGTGTATTTGGCTTCATAATCAAAAAATTCTTTTTTGCTTACAATTTCTGTAAGCGGGAAGACGGTGAGGCCTCTTTTTTTTGTTTGCATAACGCTGCAGCCAAGTTCTATTCCTTCTAAAAAGGTCTCTACCAAAATTTCAGTATCATGCTCAAAGGCATATTCAATGGCAGGAAGCAGCTCATCAAAGGTTTTAACTTTGGTAATTCCTACGCTCGATCCACTGCTGTTGGGTTTCACAAAAGCCGGCAAACCTGTTTGTTCGAGGATGTGCTCGGCATCGATGGGGTCATTTTTGCGAAGCAATATAGCTGTGGCAACGGAAACGCCAAATGTAGCAACCACCCGTTTGCAAAAATCCTTGTTAAATGTAAGTGATGTGCAAGCCTGATTGCTGGATGTGTAAGGGATTTTGAGCATGTCAAAATAGCCGGTAAGCCTTCCGTCTTCACCCGGCACGCCGTGTATGGCATTGAATACTGCATCAAAGTGAATCGTTTCGTTGTGGATTTGCAGGCTGAAATCATTTTTGTTGACCGCAAATGAATGGCCCATTTCATCCATATAGTACCAATTGTCCTTTTGGATTGTGATCAAAAAAACCTCATATTTTGATGCATCCAATTGCCTGGCAACAACCTTGCCACTCTGCACCGATATTTCATATTCGCCTGAATCGCCACCACAAACTACAGCTATTTTTTTCATAAAATATTGTAAGATTGAATTTTAAAAATCATATTTATGCCTTATTCCGCTTGCGAACAAAAAACAATAAGTGTTTCTTATCATTTGATCCAAGTGCACTTCTTAATAAATTCGTGCAAATTGCACAATCGAAATTGTGCTATCTTTGCCCCTTTCAGGCAATAAAACTACCCTTAACGCTGTTGTAGATTTTGACCTGATGAACAGGCTAAATTAATAAAAATGGGCTTTTTCAGTTTTTTAAGCAAAAAGAAATTTTACCTCCATTTACTGCTCGCCATCTTGTTGATGCTCGTGCTGTTGTGGGCAGTATTAAAATCGCTCGACAGTTATACCAGACAAGGCGAGGTGTATGTGGTGCCCGACTTTGTGGGGCAACTTCATATGGAGGTGTTGGAAAAATATAGTACAAGTTTCAATTTCATCCTGATTGATAGCATTTATCAGAAGGACGGCCTAAATGGCTCCGTGGTCATGCAACACCCTTCGCCCGGCGCAAAGGTTAAGCAAGGACGAAATGTATATTTTACGGTAGTAGCCCAAATGCCGGAACAGGTGAATATGCCCAATCTGCGGAATCTCTCATTGCGTCAGGCTATGGTAACCCTCAATACCAATGGTTTGCATATTAACAAACTGTTTTTTGTTGACCATTTTGCGCGCAATGCAGTGGTGGAGCAGGAAATAAACGGGGAAGTTGTTGAACCGAAAACCCTTGTTTTTAAAGGTACACCGGTTGATTTGGTTGTGGGCAATGGCGGATCGAATACCGAGGTGCCCATTCCTTTTTTAATAGGCCAGAAGCCTCATCAGGCCATCTGGCAACTGCACGCTGCCTCCCTCAATTTGGGCGAAGAAATCTTTCTTGATGGCTACGATACGGTTAATGTCCGTGTTTACAGCACTGTACCTTCAATTAAAAATACTAAAACCTGGTCAATTGGCGAAGCTGTTGACTTGTATTACAGATCAGTAAACAATACAGATTTTGAGCAGCTTATTAATTTAACTCGCAATGACAGTATTGATGCCGATAGCCTGCGTTTTTTGTTAAACGATCCTGACTTTTAATATGGAACCTATTCGATTGAAAATATTCGCTTTTGTCTTGCTATTGTTGCCCTGCACGGTGTTTGCACAGGAAGTGCTTACAGGATTGCAATTCAATGAGGCTCAAAAGCTTGCTGCTTCAAGGCTTGAACCGGCATTAAAAATGGCTGAATCGTCAGGAATTACCCTGCCGTTTTTTGATGATTTTTCAACCAGCAGCATATATCCTGAGCAGCACCTCTGGCTCGATCGGCATGTATTTGTAAATAAGGATTTTCCATTGTATCCACCCAATATTGGTGCAGCTACCTTTGATGTGCTTGACGAAACAGGGGCGGTTTACAGCCACGCCATTTCAGTGCCCTTTATTGCTGATTATTTAACGTCGAAGCCCATCAGGCTCGATTCGCTGTTTAGTCCCATTGCGCGGAAAATGCGCCCATCCGACTCGGTTTATCTAAGCTTTTATTACCAGCCGCAGGGCCGCGGCGATAGCCCGGAACCTGCGGATTCGTTGGTGTTGCAGCTGGGATATCCCACAGGCGACACAATTTTTTCGGGCCGTATCGACAGCGTTACCGTTTTAGTAGATGAGTATTTGATCGCCAATGATTTGGATTTCCTTGTTGTAGGCGATACCATATACGCACCCCAGGGATGTAACCCGGACATGTACCTGATAAATTTTCAATTGCTTACTTGGGGCGATTATGTGACTGTCCCCTGCGATTCGGTGATGATTCCCGAAATTGCCTGGCGCCCTGCCTGGGCAAGTGCGGGCATGACCCTGGCAGCTTTTGTGGATTCAACGGGAAAGTACTTTCAGCAGGTTTTGATTCCTGTGGTTGATACCATTTTCTTTACTAATAATTTCCAGTTTCGGTTTTTTAACTATGCTTCCATTGCTGGTCAGATTAATCCCCAGAAGCGCAGCAATGTGGATCAGTGGAATGTTGATTTTGTTTATCTGAATTATAACCGCAACCGTTTTGATACAGCATACCGGGCGATTAGTTTTTCGGGCAGGCCGCCTTCATTTCTGCGTCGTTACGAGAGCATGCCTTACAGACAATATCGCAGCGATGCCTTTAATGCTATTACACCTGAATTTGAAGTACTGATCACCAATATGGATGCTATCGAACGCAATACAAAATACCGCTACAAGGTGGAGCAGGTGAATGGCTCGCAAAGGCATGGCTATGATGGGGGAAGTTGTAATTTGCCCCCTTTCGCAACCTTTGGTTTTCAGAATTGTGTTTCGGGATGTGGGGCAGCGCATGCCTGTCCGCCGGTGGTTGAACTTTTTTCCCTTGATTTTGACCGCGATACCACTTCTTATTTTATTACGCATTATGTAAGCGACTCCAGTGGCAGCAACATCTTGGTGGATTCAATGATATACAGGCAAGGTTTCTATAATTATTTTGCTTACGATGACGGTACACCTGAGTTTGGTTATGGACTTGAGCCTGCCCGTGCCATGTTGGCTTATCAATTCCGGTTGGTTACAATGGATACCCTTAGTGGGGTTCAGTTGTACTTTAACCGCACCTTAAACGATGCCAATTACCGTTTTTTTGATATTGTGGTTTGGAAAGACAACAATGGCAAGCCAGGTGAAGAAATATACCGGAAACGCAGGCAAAGGCCTGAATGGAATGATCAGCTTTATGGTTTTCACCTATACGAATTTGATGAACACATTGTGTTAAATGACATATTTTATGTTGGCATCCAGCAAGATGAAGGCGGGAGCATGAACCTGGGTTTTGATGCGGTGAACAACAGTGCCGAATATATTTTCTATAATGTTGATGACGAATGGAAATCCAGTGATTTTGAGGGTTCTTTGATGATCAGGCCGGTATTTGGTGCTCCCTATTTAATGGGTGTTGATGAGAAGCAACCCATGGACCACCCGTCTGTAAAATTATTCCCCAACCCTGTTTCTGCTAAAGTGTTCATCCGCATCGAATCCAGGGATTTATGGCAGGCTGATGAAATCCATATTTTTGACCTCAAAGGACAAACTGTTTTAAAGACAAGCTTCCGGGATGAGCTTGATCTTTCCGGTTTGCCCCAAGGAGCTTACCTGATGCGCATTGCAGGAAAGGATGGCCTGCAACTTTACACCAAATTTATTAAATCCCATTAATACCCCCTATACCATGACTGAAGCGTTTGATGAAGCTTTGGAAGAACCGATTGAAGACGCTCAGGACGAAAATAGTGAGTTGTACGAACATTACCGTTTTGTGGCCGACAAGGGACAAACCCAACTGCGTGTTGATAAATTCCTGATGAACCGCATGGAAAATGTATCGCGCAACAAAATTCAGCAAACTGCCAAAGCCGGAAATATTTATGTGAACGACCAGATAGTGAAATCAAACTATAAGGTTAAACCCGGCGATGCCATAGCTGTAGTGTTAAGTTATCCGCCACGCGAAGTTGAGATTTTTCCGGAAGCTATTCCCTTGCAGATTGTGTATGAAGATGAGCAACTGCTTGTAATTAATAAGCAGGATAACCTCGTGGTTCATCCTGGTCACGGAAATTATTCCGGGACTTTACTGAATGGGCTGGCCTATCATTTTCAACAAACAGGCCAAAAGATTGAAAACGGCTTTGGTTATCTTGTGCACCGCATCGATAAGGATACAACCGGTTTGCTTTTGGTGGCCAAAGATGAATTGTCGCAACAACGTATTGCACGTCAGTTTTTTGAACATACCATTAAGCGCAAATACCAGGCCTTGGTTTGGGGCGATTTTGTTGACGACACAGGCACCATTACCGGAAACATCGGACGCAGTGTGCGCAACAGAAAAGTGATGGATGTATATCCCGACGGAGATCAGGGCAAAGAGGCCACCACCCATTACAAGGTGCTGGAAAGGTTTGGCTACATTACCCACATGGAGTGTCAGCTCGAAACAGGAAGGACCCACCAGATCAGGGTGCACTTTCAGCATATTGGCCACCCCCTGTTTAACGATCCCTGGTATGGTGGAAATGTCATCCTCAAGGGGACTACTTTTACCAAATACAAACAGTTTATTGATAATTGTTTCAAAATTATGCCCCGCCACTCGTTGCATGCTGTTTCGCTCGGTTTTGTGCATCCTGAAAGCGGAAAGGATTGTTATTTTGAGTCGCCCCTGCCTAATGATTTCCAAACGGTTGTGAATAAATGGAAGACTTATGTCTCCAGCCGCAAGGAGGATTTGTAACCTATTGAATAAGAAATAGTTTCAAAGTGCGGGTTGAGCGCGCGTCTTTCACCCTGACAAGAAAGACCCCGTGATTGGCATATTTTAAGCTGATGCTAACGGTATGGCCAAAATGCTGCCCGTAAAAATCTACTTCCCTTCCTGTAAGATCAAACACACTGATTTCGAGGTCTTCCGGAATTTCACGACCAAAATTTAAGGTGAATGTGCCTTTGGATGGATTGGGGAAGAGTATTGGTTTCACCTGGATAAAATCCTCTTTTAATAAGGTGTCGGCACTGTTGTTACCTGTTATGATTAGCCTTACATCGAAAGAGCCAAAAGCTGGGTAACGAATCGGGGGTGGGTTCATTTCAGTGCTCCTTGAAGGCTCGCCTCCCTCAAAAAACCAATCGTAGGTATTGATAATTCCGGTGGATAATTGTTCAAAATTTACTGATTCGTTAAGCAGCAACAATTGGGCGTCTGCATTAAAACCGGCAAAAACCAGGTTGGTATCCGACCCAAAGCCATTGATAAACAGGAGTCCGGAATTATCAGGGTCGAGCCAGGGTTTCAGTTGCTGGTCTTGAGATTGTCCGTTGGATTCCCAGCTGTAGCTGAATTTTCCATAAAAATCGGGTGCATTGGGATCGGCGCAGGAAGCTGCCCCTCCGGTAAGTGCCCCAACGATGCGCCCTTGCTTATCGAATAAGGGGCTGCCCGATGAACCGCCTTCGGTAACACCATGCCCGTTTTCGGTAGCACTCCAAGACACTTGCCAATAGAGTTGCTCAGGACCCAAGATGCCGGTACCAAAACCACTGGACAGGGGCATGCTTTTATAAGTTGATATTTTTTTAATATCGCCCGAAGGGTGATGCATGCCAACACCATCTGTGGTAATGCTATTTTCGCGGCTCCAGCCATTGAAGTAGGGAGCGAATGTAGATGGGATTTCCTGGTTTAATTCAAGCAGCATAAAGTCGGAAAAATTGCTTGGGCTACCCGGCGACTTGGCCCGTAACTGAGCTCCTGTAATGGTATTCAACTGTGGTTCAATAAGTGGGTTATCGCAATTGGCTGCTTCATAATTGAAATAAAAAATCCATTGATTAAAGTCTGCTTCAGAGGCTGTTGGACCGCAATGTTTGGCCGTAAGCAGAAAAGGTGTGCCATCGTTTCGGGTATTGTTAACCAAAGATCCTGAACACCAAAAAAGACTGCTGCCTTGCTTTACAAGCAAGCGGCTGATGCCATTTTTCTGCTGTTGCCAGGTCTGGCCCTCGCTGCAATTTACATTTATATTGCAGCTCCCTGATGCCCCAAAGCCTGACTTTAAGTTTTGGTTCGGAATTACAAGGCCTATTTCACCAATTTCAAAATTAAATGCATCATTGCCGGCCGGCAACTCCAGTTGAAGGAAAAGTGCCTGTGCAAAAACGGGTTGGGTACTGAAATAGGGTGACTGTCCTTTGCTATTGTTTGTAAAAGCACCGATAAGCTGTTTTTGATCAGCTGTATAAACATAAAACCTGGCTCCTTCCGGCAGGTCGAATTGATCAAAGTACAGGGCGATGCCCGCAACCTGGCTGGTTTTTATGCTGTGAAGCCAGATATGATAATTCCCAGCTTCCGCAATAAACCATTCGCCTGCATTTGATGTATTGATATGAACGGGTAATGTATATCCGGCGGTTAGTGGTAAAACTGTTTTTGAGTCAGGAATAAATTCCCTGTTAAAATTTACTTCCAGCTGCATATGCTTGGTGCTGAAATCTGAATGATCAATATTAATTGGCGTTCCTTTTTGTGATATTTGAGCGATTGCAAAAAATTGCAGTCCTGCAAATAGCAGAAGCAACAGATATTTCAGGCCGCCGGAATTATTATACTTGCTGTGCATAAGTTCAGGAAATCAATTTGGGTAACTTATTATTTAACGATCTGAATACGCTTGTATATCTTTTCGCTATCAACTTCAACCACAAGTAGGTAGGTGCCATTGGTGAAGGAGGTCAGGTCGAGATGCAGGCCACCGGCAGCGTTCACATGCTGTGTTTGATATAGCAAATGGCCTGTTTGATTCAATACTTTTATGTCCAGCCTGGAATCTTGCACGCCGTTTAAAAGGATATAAAACATTCCGTTGGCAGGATTGGGGGTAATGCTGATTTTATCTGCATCCTTTTCAGTCAAGCCCACCAGGTCCACAATAATATAATCCGTTTTGGTAGTTGTGTGTTGGCCAAACTGATTTGCAACTGTTAGCGAAACGTCGTAGGTACCCGGATTAGCGTACATAATATCCTCCGGGTGCTGTTCCTCCGAACTTGGTGGTATGCCACCCTCAAACTCCCAATACCAGGCAAAAGGCTCGCCGGTTGACATATCAGTAAAGTCAATGGATTCCCCATTAAAGATTAGGGTTTGGCTGGCTTCAAAATCAGCTTCCGGGAGCACAACTTCTACCACGGTGATATATTCCTCAACCGTTTTGGTGTCGCTTCCGCCATAGCCTGTGGCCGTGAGGCTTACAGTGTAAAGGCCAGGGTTGTTGTAGCGGATGGTGGGATTTTGTATGCTGGAAGTAGCCGGCGAACCTCCTTCAAATGTCCAGGCCCATTCAAACGGATCGCCCGACGAGGTATCAGTGAATCTGACTGTTCCACCTGCCCCTATTTCAGTATGATCAGCAGTGAAATTGGCTATTGGAGGCGGAGCCGCAAACACCATGATATAGTCTTCCTTGGTTTCGGTATCTGTTCCGTCAGCATTGGTAACAGTCAGGCTAACAGCATATAATCCGGGTTCGATGTATTGAATTGTTCCGGGGTCCTCCCCTTCGGCTGTTGCCGGTATGCCCCCTTCAAACTCCCAATACCAGCTCAGGATATCGGGGCCACTCATATCCGTAAAGGAAATACTATGACCTTGTTGCACGTTTTGGTCATCAGCGACAAAGTCGGCGGTTGGGGGAACAATGGCCCAGTTAACGCCCGGGTGCATGACGGGTCCGGCTTCAATGGGGTCGAGCCAGTCCTTCAGCCTTGTTTCGGGTGTTGTTCCGTTGCTTTCCCAGGAATACCATATTTTCCCATAAAAAGCAGGGGAGGGGGTTTCGCATGAATTGGACTCGTAACCACCGGTGAGGTCACCCACAATCAGTCCGTTGCGGTCGTATATGGGTGAGCCGGATGAACCGCCTTCAACAATCGACTTGCCGTTTTCGGTTTCAGACCATATTGTCAGCCAATGCGACTGCAGTCCGTTCCAACCTGTTGTCGAAACAAGGTTTGTGCTATAAGTGGAAATCTTTTTGATGTCGCCTGCCGGATGATGAATGCTCACGCCATTGGTCATTTCCTGGTTGGAGAGGCTTCTGTTCCATCCGCTGTAATAAACATTGTAACTGTCGGGCACATTGCTGTTGAATTTCACCAGGTAAAAATCTGATCCGTTATCTGCTTGCGATG
>JAGYLH010000078.1 GCA_018400955.1 Bacteroidales bacterium | reverse complement strand
ATCCTTGAAATCATGGGGTATTCAGGCCCAAGAACATCCTCATTGAAAATTTTCCGCAAGCTAAGTGCAAGGTTTGCAGCCCCTTTGTTGAGCAAATGGCTGTCGCGGTGTTTCATTTTTATCAGTATCAGCCTGTAATAGGGTGGGTAATGGTATTGGTTGCGCCAATGCAATTGTTCGGTGGCCATTTGCCCGTAATTGTTGCGGATTACGTGTTGCAGCAAGGGGTGCTTGGGCTGGTGGGTTTGTATCATCACTTTTCCCTGGCTGTGCTTGCGGCCGGCCCTACCGCTCACCTGCGCCATCAATTGGTAGCTGCGCTCGTGTGCCCTGAAATCGGGGTACGAAAGCATATTGTCCGCATTGAGGATGCCCACCACTTTAACATTTTCAAAATCGAGCCCTTTGGTCACCATTTGGGTTCCGGCAAGTATGTCGATATCCCCTTTGCCAAAAGCTTCGAGTATCTGCTGAAAGGCAAATTTGCTACGGGTGGTATCCAGGTCCAGGCGGGCAATGCGGGCCTTGGGCAGCATCAGGCCAAGCTCTTCTTCCACTTTTTCGGTACCAAAGCCATGCATGCGGATGGCCGTGCTGTTGCAAACGGGGCATTCTACGGGCACTGCCATGCCATAACCACAATAGTGGCAGTGCAGCATATTTTGTTTTTTGTGGTAAATCAGGCTTACATCGCAATGCCTGCATTCGGGCACCCAGTTGCATTGCTCGCATTCAAGCCTGAGGGAAAATCCCCTGCGGTTTTGAAACAAAATCACTTGTGCCTTATGCTGCAGGGTGCTTTCCACTTCGTCCATCAGCGATTTGCTGAAGTGGGAGCGCATGGTCTTGCGCTTTTTTTCTTCGCGCAAATTGATAATATTGATCTCTGGCATCTGCATGCCACCATAACGCTCAGTCATTGCAACCAGGCCGAATTTGCCTGTCTGGCAATTAAAATAGGTTTCCAATGCCGGCGTGGCCGAACCCAAAAGCACTTTGGCACCACACATTTTCGCCAATACAATGGCGGCATCGCGGGCATGATAGCGAGGCGCAGGGTCGAACTGCTTAAAGCTGTGGTCGTGTTCTTCGTCCACAATAATAAGCCCCAGATTGGTAAATGGCAGAAACAAGGCAGAACGAGGGCCCAATATGATTTGGTGGCCTTCTGTATTGTTTGTGCTGAAATCCAGTACTTTGTTCCACACTTCTACGCGTTCATTGGCATTGTAGCGCGAGTGGTAAACGCCCACCTTGGGGCCAAAATATATTTTTAAGCGGTTGATTATTTGGGTGGTAAGGGCTATTTCGGGCAACAGGTAAAGCACCTGCTGGTTTTTATCAATGGCTTCCTGAATCAGCTTAATATAAAGTTCGGTCTTGCCACTGGAGGTAACGCCGTGGAGCAACACCACATCTTTTTCTTCAAAATGTTGAAGGATGGCCCCATAAGCTTGTTCCTGGTGGGGCGTAAATTGTATATCGGCAGCTTCACTTTCGGCGGCATACACCGGCAGGCGGCTTACCGTTTTTTCAACCAATTCAAAAACCCCTTTGTCCACCAAAGCCTTTAGCTGTGCATGGCTTCCACCTGATTTTTCAATCAGCAATTTGCGGCTTATTTCGGCCTGGCCATCTGTTTTTTTGCTGTGAGCCAGAAATGTCAACAGCATCTCCAGTTGCTTGTATGCCCTGTTATTCAGCTGGTCCATCAATTCTCGCATTTTTTCTTCAGCAGCAAAATCTTTTGAAAGGTGCACAAAACTTTCGATGCGTGGCTTAAATTGTTCGTTCAGCTCCTCTTCTATGGCAATAAGCCTTTTCTCGATCATATTTTTGATCAGTGGCATTACTTTCTGGAAACCAACAATCTCGCTTATTTCGCTGATGGTGAGTTTCGATTGTATGCTGAGGGCTTCGGTTATCAGGTATTCGTGTTCGTTGAGCAGTTGGTGGTCAGGCGTAAAATTCTCGCCCAGTACAATTTTCGATTCACTGGCCAGGCGAAGGCCCGAGGGGAGTGCCGCCTGCATCACCTCGCCCAGATGGCACATATAATATTGTGTGATCCAAGTCCAAAACTGCATTTGCTCTTCATACACAACAGCTTCTTTATCCAAAACTTCAAGGATGTATTTTGGTGTGAAGCCAGTAGGGATTTGCTGATGGATTTTTCGGACCAGGCCGGCATATATTTTTTTTCGGCCAAATTGCACCACAACACGTTTGCCCACTGCTACCTCATTGTTCATGGTATGCGGCACCCTATAGGTAAACAGGCCTGGCAGGGGCAGGGGCACGATAATGTCGGCGAATAAAGTAATACGTTCGGTATGGGCCATCAGGGTGCAAAGGTAGTTTTTTGCCTGTGAAAACCAGCTGTTATTGATGGGCGAAAATGGTGTTTCCTACAGGTGGCATAGAGTTTTTTGAATGATGTTAGCATTCCGGAAGGTCTATAACAATGTTGAAAAATGTTGCGATTATGAATCTTTTTATACTTTTACAAACTGCTAACCAACAATACATGACTGTAAAACGATTGCTGCTTATTCTTTGCTTTTCATCCGACTTGCTCTATGGGCAAGTTGTTGACAGTGATAGTCTTAAATTGAAGCTTTTAACTTCTGAAGGGATACAAAGGCTGGATTTGCTCGAGCAATTGTCATTGTATTATGCCAACAACCGCCTGCCCGATTCGGCTCTGAGATACGACTCTATTGCATTAAAAATCAGCAAAGAAACTAAAGATTTGTATGCCCAGTCGAATGTGTTGAACAATATGGGCCTCAGTTTTTATTCAAAGGCAGAATACGCAACTGCTATCAGACTATTTCAGGAAAGTTTGGGGCTGAAAGAGAAAATTAGCGATACCGTTGCCATCGTTAAATCATTGAATAACCTTGGGGTTTTGTATCAGCTTGTTGGCGATTATGACCAATCCATTTCCATGCTGATGCGCTCACTCGAGATCAGGAAAAAACAGGGCGACACTCTTGGTATTGCACGCACATTGAACAATATCAGTGTGATATACAAAAATATTGGCAAAACAGATATGTCCCTGACCATGTTAGACGAAGCGCTGGAAATATATAAGAACTTGCAAAACAGCGAGGGTTTGGCATCGGTGTATAACAATATGGGCACCATTTACCAATTGGAGAATAAGCATGACAAGGCCAAAGATTCATTTCTTAAATCTTTGACATACAAGGAAGGCTCGAATGATCACAGATCTATTGCCAATACGTATAACAATCTGGGTATGATTTATTTTGCCTTAGGTGATACAGCCGGGGCCTTGGATTATTATAGAAAGGCTTATACCTTGCGGCAGGGAGTAAACGATCGCTTTGGCCTTGCTTCAGTTACCTTGAATTTGGGCAAGCTTTACCTGAAAATGGAAGAGTTTGAAAAGGCAGAGAATTATCTGCATCAATCATTACAAATTGTTAAAGACGAAGGGTTTAAGAATTTGCTTCAGCGTGTTTATACCGAAATGGCGGCATTATATGGTACAAACAGGCAGTTTGAAAAGGCTTATCAGTATGCAATGCTGGCCTCACAAACAAAGGATTCTGTTTATACGGACCAGCTCAATACACGGATTACAGAGATGGAAGCGCGGCAGAAAAATGAACGCACCTACCGCGAAAATGAATTGTTAAGGGTTGATAATGAGCTTAAAACTCTCAAGATGCGTAGAAACAGAAATTGGTTGGTGGTCAGTTTGTCTTTTCTGGTATTGGTTGCTGCCTTGGGTATTTTAAGTTGGTTCAGGTTGGTAGAAAAACGGAAATTGACCCGATCGCTCGAAAAAAATATGCGTTTGCTCAAAGAAAGTGAGATAAAATACAAATCTGTGGTGGAGCAAACCGAAGAAGTTATTTTTATTCATTGGGGAGGTGTTATTTTATTTGCCAATACGCATTTGTTTAAAATCAGTGGCTTAACTCAAAATGAATTGTATCGAAAAAAACCAGACGAACTGATATATTTACCTGATCGTGTTGCATTTTTGGATTTTATTTCAAATGAAAACTTGACTCCGGAGCGCAAGAAAGAGTTCAGGCTGACCACAAAAGATGGAAAGCTCAAGTGGCTCGATATGAACCAAACAATGATTTCCCTTAATGATGAAAAGGCCTACCTCGTTATGGCCCGCGATATAACCGAGCGCAAGCAAACCACTGAGTTTATCCGCAAGTTGGAACAGGCCGTGAAACAAAGTCCGGCTTCCATTATCATCACCGATTCAACTGGCAATATTGAATTTGCCAATCAAAAATTTACCGATATGTCGGGTTATGAGCTAGAAGAAGTGAAAGGTAAGAATCCCCGATTTTTGAAATCCGGCAAAATGAAACCAGAGGTTTATACCTCCATGTGGGAAACCATCACACAGGGTCAGGTGTGGCGAGGTGAGCTCCTCAACCGCAGCCGAAAAGGAAGCTTATATTGGGAATCGGCATCTATATCGCCCATCTTTGACGAAAACCAGATAATCACTCATTTCCTGGCAGTTAAAGAAGATATTACGCAGCGCAAGGCTGATGAGGAGCGCTTGCGCAAAAGCGAAGCAAACCTGAGGGAAGCCAATGCCACCAAGGACAAGTTTTTTTCGATTATTGCCCACGACCTTAAGAATCCCTTCAATGTGATCCTTGGGTTTAGCAACCTGCTGCTGAATGAGTATGACGACTTCGACGAGCAGGAAAAGAAGGAATTTATTGCCAATATTCACGAAGCCTCGGCAAGTAGTTTCAGGCTGTTGCAGAATCTGCTCGACTGGTCGCGAACGCAAACAGGCACCATCAGGTATTACCCTGAGGTTATTGATGTTAAGATGGCTGTTGAAGAGATACTATCACTCAACAATTCTGTTGCCCTGAACAAGCAAATCAGCATTCAAACTGATTTTGCGGGCAATACCAAGGTGTTGGCCGACCACAATATGTTGCTTACCATACTGCGAAACCTGGTATCGAATGCACTCAAGTTTACTCCCCGAGGTGGCAAAGTTGAAATCAAATGTATCGAGATGGACGACAGTATGCAGGTATCGGTGAGCGACAATGGCATTGGAATACCCAAAGAACAATTGGGCCAATTGTTTAAGATTGACGAGCAAGTGCAGCGTACTGGTACCGAAAGTGAAAGAGGTACAGGCCTCGGGCTTATGTTGTGCAGCGAATTTGTAAAGAAAAATGGTGGAACCATATGGATCGAAAGTGAGGAAGGCAAAGGCAGTACTTTCTATTTCACACTGAATTATTCCTGAAAAACACCTTTAGCATTTTGAAAATATTGAGCCGTCTTTCAGGACTATAGCCAATTGCATTAACTTCTATTCAAACACTTTAACACAAATTAACAAGCCACAGGCAATGGCTTTTCTATCTTTGCCCATCGTTTGAAAAATAATAGCAAAATGATCGTAACAGATATCAATGCGCTGAACGAAAAAATTCAGCAGGAAAGCCGGTTTATTGATTTGATAAACCTGGAAATGAATAAAGTGATAGTAGGTCAGAGAAACATGTCGGAAAGGCTGCTCATCGGCTTGCTCGCCAATGGGCACATCCTGCTTGAGGGTGTTCCGGGCCTTGCCAAAACATTGGCCATTAAGTCATTGGCAAGTGTGATCAAGGCTGATTTCAGCCGGATACAATTCACGCCCGACTTGTTGCCTGCCGACCTTATCGGAACACTGATCTATAGTCAGAAAAATGAAGAATTTGTGGTGCGCAAAGGCCCCATATTTGCAAATTTCGTGTTGGCTGATGAGATCAACCGCTCGCCCGCAAAGGTTCAAAGCGCCCTGCTCGAAGCTATGCAAGAGAGGCAAGTAACGCTCGGCGATCAAACCTTTAAGCTGCCCGATCCTTTCCTGGTGATGGCCACCCAAAACCCGATTGAGCAAGAAGGTACCTACCCCTTGCCCGAAGCCCAGGTTGACCGTTTTATGCTCAAGGTGGTGATTACTTATCCAAAAAAGGATGAAGAAAAAATCATTCTCAGGCAAAATATCACCAATGAGATTGCTACGATAATGAGCGTGGTTTCTACCAAGGATATTATCAAGGCTCGTGAAGTGGTGCGCGAAGTTTATCTGGACGAAAAAATCGAGAATTACATTACCGACATTGTTTTCGCCTCCCGTTTCCCGGCTGATTACCGTCTGAAACGATTTGAAAACATGATCGCATTTGGTGGCTCACCGCGCGCGAGCATCAACCTGGCACTGGCCTCCAAGGCCTTTGCTTTTATTAAAAGGCGCGGTTATGTAATCCCGGAGGATGTGCGTGCCGTTGCGCATGATGTGTTGCGCCACCGCATTGGGCTCACTTATGAAGCCGAAGCTGAAAGCATTACCACAGAGGAAATCATCAACGAAATACTCAACACGATTGAAGTGCCATAGACTTGCCACAATCATTATCTAAGGAAACTGCCAAAGTGGAAACAACGGACATTTTCAAAAAAGTAAGGAAAATTGAAATAAAGACAAGGGGTTTGTCCAATCAGATTTTTTCTGGGCAATACCATAGTGCCTTCAAAGGGAGGGGTATGGCCTTTAGTGAGGTGCGCGAGTATAATTATGGCGACGATATCCGCAATATTGACTGGAATGTAACGGCACGTTTCAACCACCCTTATGTAAAGGTGTTTGAAGAAGAACGCGAACTCACTGTGATGCTCCTTATAGATGTGTCGGGATCAAACGAATTCGGCTCCAGGCAGCAGCTCAAGAAAATGCTATCGGCCGAATTGGCGGCGGTACTGGCTTTTTCGGCTATTCAAAACAATGATAAGGTGGGGGTGATTTTTTTTAGCAATCAGGTGGAAAAATTCATTCCACCCAAAAAGGGCTCTTCCCATATTTTACGCATCATTCGTGAGGTAATCAGCTTTGAGCCTGTCAACCGAAATACGGATATCAGCGAGGCTTTGCGTTTTCTGACTTCAGCCATCAAGAAGCGTTCAACAACTTTTATTATTTCCGATTTTATTAGCGATCAGTTTGTGCAGCCCCTCAAGATTGCCGCCCGTAAGCATGATTTAATTGCATTGCGCATAACCGATAAGCGCGAAGATGAATTGCCGCCCATGGGCCTTGTAAAGTTCCGCGATGCGGAATCGGGGCAGGAGCATTGGGTTGATACTTCGGACAGGGCTGTGCGTGAGTATTATAAACAGTGGATTGAAATGAAAACACAGGAGCTTAACGACTTGTTTTTGAAAAACGGCATTGATCAGGCACTTGTTTACACGGGAGAGGATTATGTGCGGCCCTTGATGAAGTTGTTTAAAAAACGGGAATCGAGATTATGATAAAGAAATTGGTTGAAATAAGTTTTGCCTTGCTGTTTACGCTGACCGGACTCACGTCGAAAGCACAGACAGTAGAAGCCATAAGCCGTTTGCAGCCCGATTCAGTGCTTATCGGACAGCAGGTCCAGTTGGAAATCAGCCTGAAAATTCCTGCTGATTTCGAGGTGGACTGGCCTGTTTGGGGCGATACCCTTATCACTGGCATTGAAATTTTGAAAGCCGGGCCGCTGGAGCGCGAAACCATCGACCGTGAAGGAAATATCAGGCTATTCCAGGAATTAAGTATCACCTCCTTTGATGAAGGCTTGTACTATATCCCCGGTGCTGAATTGAATTTTTCGCCACCATCTGATTCTGCTTTTTTTACGGCGCAAACAAACCCGCTCATGTTGCAGGTTAGCACTGTGGTGGTGGATACAACTGCAAGCTTCAAGCCAATCAAAGGCCCGGTGGGGGCGCCGATTGGGTTTTGGGAAGTATTCCCATGGATAATTGGCCTGCTTGCACTGGCATTGATAGCCTTCTTGATTTATTGGTACTTCAGGCGGCGCGGAAGCAAGGAGATTCCTGTGCCCATTATCAGCAAGCCGGTTATTCCTCCTCATATTGTGGCCCTTAATAAATTGGAAGAGATTAGGTTGATGAAATTGTGGCAGGCTGGCAGGCATAAAGAATACCACAGCCTGCTGTCGGAAACCATTCGCGAATATATCGAAGCCCGATTCAAGGTGAATGCGGTTGAAATGACAACAGACGAAATACTGGCTGCCATTGACTTGTTAGGTATAAACCGGGAGGCATTGGCCAAACTGGCAAGGGCATTACAATTGGGCGATTTAGTGAAATTTGCCAAGGCTGAACCGGCAGGCCTGGAAAATGATATGTGCTACAGTCATCTGGTTGATTTCGTAAATGAAAGCCATGGTATTCAAGAGGCTGGCACGCATCAGGAAACTGAGACAGGTGACGAAGCCGGAAGTCAAATTGAAATGGATAAAAAGTAGTGACGAATATGCTGAACGAGATCACATTTGCACATCCCGACCTGCTGTACCTGCTGCTGCTCATTCCGCTCATGGTTGTTTGGTATATATTCAGGCAGTCGAAACAGCAGGCTTATTTGCAGTTGTCCGATGCCAGCATGCTGGCGTCAGGGCCAAAAGGTATTCGGGTGTATCTGCGCCATATGTTGTTTGCTTTCAGGCAACTGGCTATTGCTTTGCTTGTGGTGGCGCTGGCCAGGCCACAATCCAGTTCCACGGGCCAGGATGTGCGCATCGAAGGCATCGACATCGTCATTGCCCTTGATGTTTCGGGAAGTATGCTGGCACGCGACATCAAGCCTGACCGCATGGAGGCATCCAAAGAGGTGGCACGCGAGTTTATCCAAGGCAGGCCAAACGACAGGATGGGACTTGTAATATTTAGTGGTGAAACTTTTACGCAGGTGCCCCTGACAACCGACCGCAATGTATTGCTGAATATGTTTGAAGGCATTAAAAGTGGAATGATAGAAGACGGCACTGCCATAGGTGATGGGCTGGCAACATCTGTAGGAAGGCTGCGCGACAGCAAAGCCATATCAAAAGTAATTATACTGCTTACTGATGGGGCCAACAATGCCGGTTCCGTTGATCCCCTTACTGCTGCTGAAATAGCTCGCGTTTTTGGTATCAGGGTTTACACGGTAGGTGTTGGTTCGTATGGTCTGGCGCCTTTCCCCGTGCAAACGCCTTTTGGTGTGCAAATTCGGGATATCAAGGCAGATATTGATGAGCCACTTTTGCAGGAGATTGCCAATATGACAGAAGGCAAATATTACAGGGCTACCGACAACAAAAAATTTGAGGAGATATTTAATGAAATTGACCAGTTGGAGAAATCCAAGATTGATGTAACAGAATTCAAGCGGAAATATGAAGAGTTTTTACCTTTGGCCCTGCTTGCCTTTGCATTTTTATTTGCAGAATTCGTGTTGCGTCAAACTGTTTTTCGTACCGCTATTTAAAGAAAATGAGCCATGGAAGTGGATATTATAAAGTTTGAAAACCCTGAATATTTGTACGCTTTGCTGCTACTGCCAGCCATGCTGCTGTTGTTTTTGGTGTCGAATTATATGCGCACCAAGGCCATCAGCCGTTTTGGCGACAAGGCACTTATTGGCTTGCTTATGCCGAAGCGATCAGGAAGCAGAAATTGGGTCAAGTTTGTGTTTTTTTCGCTGGCTTTGTCTTTTGCAATAATAGGTATTGCCAACCCGCAAACCGGTTCAAGGCTCGAAGAGGTGAAACGCGAAGGCATTGACTTGTTTATTGCATTGGATGTTTCCAAATCCATGTTGGCCGAAGACATTGTGCCCAACAGGCTCGAACGCTCCAAGCAGGCCATTTCGCGTCTGGTTGATAAGCTTCAGGGCGACAGGATAGGCATAATCGTTTTTGCGGGCAAAGCCTATATGCAGTTGCCAATTACTACCGACTATGCGGCTGCGCGCCTTTTTCTTTCGACCATCAATACAGATGTGGTTCCGGTGCAGGGTACTGCTATTGGCGAAGCCATCAATCTGGCCATGAATTCATTTGACGACAGCAAAGGCAGCAAGGCCATCATCATCATTTCGGATGGCGAAGACCACGAAGATGACCCTGTTGCTGCTGCAAAAATTGCGGCTTCTGAAGGGATTCATATTTATACCATTGGCATGGGACTTGCCGAAGGGGCGCCCATCCCGGTTTACAATCAGTATGGCAAACGTACTGGTTTTCATACGGATAATCAAGGAAAAAGCGTTGTTACCCGCCTGGATGAACTTACACTGCAACAAATTGCAGCAGCCGGCAACGGGGCTTACACCCGTGCAAACAATATGCGCTCCGGATTGGATTTTATCTTCAACGAAATAAATGCATTGGATAAAACAGAAATCGATGCAAAAATGTTTACTGATTATGAAAGCAGATTTCAAATTTTTTTGGCATTGGCTTTGATGATGTTGCTGATTGAAATGGGCATTGCTTCGGCAAAACGTAGTTGGGAATCCAGGATTAACCTATTTGGCAAAAAGGAGGATATTTCATGAAAAACATTTTAATGCTGATTGCGTTCTTATTTGTAGTTACAAACTTAATCGCCCAATCAGAAAACAAATTGTTGCGCAAGGGAAACAAGCAATATGAGGCACAACAGTTTGGCGAAGCGGAAGTCATTTACCAAAAGGCACTGGAGGAAAATCCGATGAGCAGCAAGGCTGTGTTCAACTTGGGGAATTCTCTGTATGAGCAGGAGCAGTTTGAAGAAGCCGAACGCAACTTTTCGCAGGTAACAGCTATGAGCAAATCGCCTGCACTTGAGTCGAATGCAAGCTATAATTTGGGAAATTCCATGTTGCAGCAGCAGCGTTATGCCGAAAGTGTAGAAGCCTTTAAGCAGGCTTTGCGTTTAAACCCATCTGATGATGAGGCCCGTTACAACCTGGAATATGCCCGCAGGATGCTGAAACAACAACAGCAACAAGAGGAGAACCAAGATCAGAACCAAGATGATCAGCAGGATGAAAATCAGGATCAAAACCAGCAAGACCAACAGGACCAGCAGCAGGATGACGAGCAGGATCAAGAGAGCGAGCAACAACAGCAGGATCAGGGCGATGGTCAGGAGCAGCAACGGGAGCAGCAACCAAAGCAGCAACAAATGACCAAAGAAGATGCAGAACGTATGCTAAAGGCGCTGTCATCCGAAGAACGAAAAACACTGGATAAACTCAACCAGGAACGCATGCAGGCGGCAAGGGGTGCCAAGCGTGACCAAGATTGGTAAGGAATAAATAATTTGAAGCTATATCTTTGTAAGATTGAAATAATGCGAATATGAACAACAAACTGCTTAGAATACTGCTGTTTGCTTTGATGTGGCCGGTGATGCTGATGGCACAAACCGAACCCAGCTTTAAAGGAAGCAGCAAAAGTGAGGTGAGCCTGGGCGAGCAGTTTCGGATTGTGTATGAGCTCAATGCCGATGGCAGCCGGTTCAGCGGTCCCGATTTTGAGGGATTGCGTGTAATAACAGGTCCTATGACTTCGAGCAGTTCGAGCATTCAGATAATTAACGGCCAGATGAGCCGCACCTATAGCCAAACTTATACGTATGTGGCGGTGGCCACCAGCGAAGGTGAGATCGACCTGAATCCTGCTACTGTTTTTGTAGATGGAAAAAAAATAAGCTCCAATCCAATCAAGATTAAAGTTCAGCCAGCATCTTCTGCTTCTACTGCTCCCTCTCAGCAGCAGCGCGGGTCGCAACAGCAAACTGATGAGACTGGACTTTCGGAAAAAGATCTCTTTTTGCGCGCCATAGTTGATAAAACATCCCCGCTGCTTGGCGAACAGGTCATTATGACCTATAGGCTCTATACGCGTGTGCCCATATCTTCCATTTCGGTGAACAAACTATCTTCTTTCCCGGGTTTTTGGGTTAAAAATCTTTTGGAAGAAGGTGCTCCTTTACAACAATCCACACAAATAATTGATGGCGAAGAATATGTGGTGGCCGATATCAGGAAAATGGCCCTTTTTCCGCAGCGCAGTGGTAAAATTACCATTGAGCCGATGGAACTTGAAGGGGTTGCACAGGTGAGGGTTCAGGCTGACAGGCGCCGTTCGCGCGATCCGTTTGAGAGCTTCTTCAACGACCCTTTCTTCAATAGAAATGTGCGCAATGTAGAGCGTGTGTTGATTTCCAACCCTGTTGAAATTGAAGTAAAAGCCTTGCCCTTTGCAGGCAGGCCACAGGATTTTGGCGGGGCAGTGGGGCAGTTCAGTTTGCAGGCAAGTATCGACCGCAATGCACTTAAAACCAACGAAGCACTTAATGTAACCTACACCATTAGTGGCAAAGGGAATATTGAACTGATCGAAATGCCCCGGCCAGCTTTTCCTCCTGATTTTGAAGTTTATGAACCCAAGGTGTCTGGTCAGGCAAGTACTTCAGCCAGTGGGGTGACCGGAACAAGAAAAATTGAATTTCTGGCCATTCCACGCTCACCGGGAGAATTTTTAATCCCTGCCGTTAACTTCAGTTATTTTGACCCGGCAAAGAAAAAATATGTAGAGCTTACTTCGGAGGCTTTTTCCATTCAGGTGGAACGCGGAACGGAAACCGGCGAAGATATTGCAGCAACTGTGCGCGCCCGCGAAGGCATACGCTATCTGGGCAGTGATATCCGGCATATCAAACCGGAAACCAATACATTGAAACCAATTGGTAGTTTTTTCTTTTTTTCAAACTTGTTTCTTGCCTTGCTTGGTTTGGGAGCAGCAATATTTGCAGCTATACTAATTTATTTAAGAAGAACCACCCAACTACGCAAAAACCAGTCGTTGCTGCGCAACAGGCAAGCTACAAAAGTAGCCCGTAAGCGCTTGAAAACAGCTCATAAGCATATGCATGTCAAGCAACAAAATGAGTTTTATCTGGAAATGTCGCAGGCTTTGTGGGGCTATCTCGCCAATAAGTTTAATATTGCAAGGGCTGATTTGTCATTCGAAACCGTAAAGGAAGCCCTTGACAAAACACAAGTTACTGAGGCATTGCGCGATGAGTTTATTGAAGTGTTGAATAACTGTGAGTATGCCCGCTTTGCCCCTGGTGATGCCAGCGAAAAGATGGAAGAACTCTATAACCAAGGCATACAGATTATCTCAAAAACAGAAAGAACAATTAAATAGGCCACAAGATGAAACATTTGAGATATTTACTGCTTATTTTGACATTGGGTATTGGCACGCAGCTTTTGCCACAGTCAGATTCGGTTCAACAAAAACTTGAGCTGGCCAACACCTATTATAATAAGGCCATTTATGATTCGGCAATTATCACCTACCATGAGGTGCTTGAGGCATCCTATGAATCGGTGCCGCTTTATTATAATCTGGGGAATACATATTTTAAACTGCGCGATTTTCCTTCGGCCATTCTTTATTATGAAAAAGCGCGCAAGCTTGACCCATCTGACCCTGATATCCTTTTCAACCTGGAGGTGGCCAACGGATTGATAGTTGATAAAATAGATCCTTTGCCACAAATGTTTTACCGCATCTGGTGGAACCGTTTTTATGCCATGTTCGATGCCGACACCTGGGCCTGGCTGTCGGTGATTCTCTTTTTGATCACCCTTGCCATGGGGTTGCTCTACCTTGCTTCAAACCGAATAGCGCTGCGAAAGCTTGGTTTTTTTGCGGGCATATTTTTCCTGTTTCTTACTGTAGGTACTTTTGGAATGGCTTCACAAAAGTACTATTACACACAGCAAACAAATGAAGCCATTGTTTTTACGCCTACCATCACGGTTAAATCATCACCTGCCGCCAATAGTGTGGATTTGTTTGTGCTGCACGAAGGCACCAAAGTCCTGCTTTTGGATGAGGTGGGTAGCTGGAAAAAAATAAAAATTGCCAACGGAAGTATTGGTTGGTTGCCCGAGGAGTCTATTCAGGGGATTTAGCTGATTTTTATCGCCAGAAAGTCAGAAACATAGGGAAGATAAATACCCACAGTGAAATTTCAACAGATAGTCCTAATTGTGGTTCAAATGTTTCTTCGTGGTTCACACAAACTGATAGTCATTTTGTTTTTTTCTTATTTTTGACCTGTTTCAAGTTAAACATACCAGGGTTTTAAATTTACAAGCACACAAATTTTTCATAGATGAAACAACTGTCATTTTTTCGGTTCATGACTTTTGTAGCAGTAATTTTGTTTTTCGCTATCGTTTTTTCTGCTTGCCTCAAGTCAAAGGACCCCGGCTTACCTGCCGACGTGGTGCAATCAATTGCTGAAACAGGTTTTAACCGAATAGAGTTAACAAAGACAGTTGCCCATTACCTTGAAAAAAATGATAGTGTCGGCTTGAAAGCTGCTTTTTTTCTCATTTCAAATATGGGTTGGCATTACAGTGTTATTTATCAGGTTAGCGATTCCACAGGAGAAACCTATCAAATTGATCCCACAGCATTTGCAAATGGGGAGGCCATGCTGGATTACTGGGATAGCCTGGACATAGCAGTTGGAGGTTTGATATACGATCCCTTGAAATTTCATGCGGACCGTGACACTGTAAAAGCTGGAAAAATGATTGAGAACATTGATAACAGCTTGATTCACCCATGGGTGAAGACATTCCACGATACAATAATTTATCAATATGTGCTACCCTACAGAATTGGCAATGAGTTGGTTGAATATTGGAAAACGCCCATATTGTCTGATTATTCATGGTTGCTCAATGCAATGGATACATCCCATCCGGTTGCTTCCCTAACCCAATTGATAAACCGGCATACAGATAGTCTTTATCACTTCGACAAGCGTTTTGTGAAACAAGCCCATGAGCTTAGTTATGATGAAATAAAGCGTTCAAAAAGAGGAAATTATACCGATCTTGCTTATCAGAAAATTCGTATTTTGCGCGCCTTTGGTATACCGGCTACCCTTGATTACACCCCGTTTATAAGCGATACCAATCAAGGTTTTGCCTGGGCGGTTGCCATGAATAGCGAGGGTGATTTTGTTCCATTATTGCCTCCTGGCACCGAACATCTATTTAATCATAAGGGCCGAATCCCAAAAGTGTATCGACGGATTTTCCATAGCAATGAAAACAGCCTATTTGCCAAAAAGAAGAGGGAAGTAACAACACCCCCGTTTATTGGGCATTTCCATTATAAGGATGTTACCCACGAATATTTTTCAATATCAGAAGTTGTGCTTAATATGGCATGCCCAGATACACTGGTTTATCTTGCCGTTTGGAACGATGATGAATGGAAGGCAGTTGATTGGGCTATTTGCCTTGAAAATCAGGCATACTTCAAACAATTGGCAACAGGTGCTTTTTTAAGGCCGGTTTACCTGAAGGATAAGCGTGTTGAAGTATTTGGTGAGCCATTTATTTTGAAAGATCCGGACGATTAAAACACCTATGCTCGTTGTTTAAGGCCGTTTTTTAGGTTTTCTTATGTATAGAAATACCAGAAACTTGAAAAAATTTACCGCAAACTTTAATGTCTTTGTTTTTGATTTTTCAGTGCTTACATTTGTGCTGACCAAAAAGAATGGGAATGTTGTTAAGGATTGTTAAATAAAATGCTTTTATCTTTGTTGCCGTTCTGAATAATATCTGTAACTTGTGCCACTATTTTAGCGCAGTTCAACTGGACTATAATCAAAATTTTATGATATGAAAAAAGGATTTTTACCATTTAGTACTCTTCTGGCAACCATCACGTTAGCCGCCTTTTTAATCAGCTCAAACTCACCGGTTGAGCGGGCTCAGTACCAACAGGACAATGTTCCTTCCAACCTTGCTGAAGCATATTTGAGTAGTTTAAGAGGCAATCAGGAAACAGGAATTATTCCTGTAGGTGCAGAACTAAGGGCCAGAATTGCCGCCCAACAGCTTACGGCATCCCGTGCTGAAAACAACTTGGATTGGGTTTCGCTCGGGCCTGACAATTTTGGTGGCAGGACTACAGCGGTTTTGTATGATAACCGTGATGGTTCAGCAAGTACCATATATGCTGCCACGATGGGTGGTGGAATCTTCCGCTCAAACAACAATGGGATCACATGGTTTAGTGTGGGCGATATGAGCCTGCAAGCCAGTTCATTGGTTCAAACGGCAGATGGTACAATTTATATTGGTACCGGTGATGGTAAGGCTGGGTTTGTAACCAATTACAATATGCTTGGGTTGCTCAATTACAGCTCAAGCTTTATGGGTACGGGCCTCTACAAAATGGTTGATGATAATATTACCCACCTCCCTGCAACGGCACCTACCTATAATGATACTGAATCAGACTGGGCATTTGTTTTTGCCCAGTCTGATTCAGTATCAAGCTCGTCCAGACGTTGGCTTTG
>JAGYLH010000077.1 GCA_018400955.1 Bacteroidales bacterium | reverse complement strand
AGGGTCACCCAAAACATTGTAGGCTTGCCAGTAGTAGAGCGGGCTGGAATGGCTGGGGTAGTTTTGGATATCCACTTCGGTAACAGCGAGGTTTCCAACGAAAACGATACCACTTGCCGAAACATAATCACTTACAAACGGGCCATCATAAGCACCCCAGGTGGTTTCTTCGTAAGTTGGTACATAACCATTGTTGTTGCCCTGAATGGGGAATGCCCCAACAGCCCAGTAAAAGTCTTCAAACCAATAGGAGTTTGGTGATGAACCGATATAGGCTACAGCCCCTTTGTTGGGGGCCCTTGAAAAGGCTTCGCCAATACATTCACCATAACCAAAATCAGCTGAAAGGCAGCAGTTGCCAATGGCAAGTGGGTATTGGCCTTCGTTAACGAACTGGTAAACTTGTGCAATGCTAAGGGATGGGTCGCCCCAAACGCCTTGACTGCAGTGGGCGGTATAGTTGATATAACTAACAGCAATTTTCTCGGGTGAATAACAGCCTGTATATGGGCTTGTTAAATAAGCAAATACATCGGTATAGCCATTGGCTTCATTCCAATAATTATTGGTTCCATAATGAATTGTTGGCTGGCCCACGCGTGGGTTCCAGGTGCCGTCAGAACCTGCTATCAGCGTGCTTTTATCGAGAAAAGAAGGGTCAGCGAACTCATATTTTTCATAATAAAGGGTTTTGTCAATTTGAGCTGTCAGGTGTGCCGGGCTGGTAGCCGAAAACCTGCCATAATACATTTCAGGGAAATAGTCGCCATCAACGCTGGCGTAGTACAAGTCAGTCATTTTCCCTGAGGAGGAGCCCATAGTTGCGGGAATTTGGGGGGTGTCGCCTACCAGCAGTACAAAGCTTGGTGCCGGGTCTTCGGGTGTGGCATTGTTGTATTGGCCGTGGATATAACTTTGGATTTGGTTATATGAAGTGCCAATAACGTCGGTGTATGCTACGGTAACATTAAATCCTTTCATGGTTTTCCATTCAATGAATTCCTGCAATTCGTTTTCAAACATACGGTGCGAAACGATGAGGTATCTTACAGGATAGGTAGTCAAATCGGGATGGTTTGGATACTCGCGGCCGGTATTGTTCAGCAGGCTTTTGCTCATGGGCTCAAAGTATGGCGAATAGGTCGATGCTTTTACGTAATCAGTAAGTGCTTCATCTACATTGGTATAGCTTACTTCAACTTCGATATCGTTGTAAACCCGGATAATGCCTTTTACAGGATTATAGGAAACAGGTGCAACAGTAAGCCGGGCTATACGATAAGAGCGCATCACGCCAAGTACTTCAATTTGTGCCATTTCGTGGCTTATAAACTCGTCCATACTATAGGCGGCTTCATCGTATTCGAAAACCACATCCTCTGCACTCATGTCTTTGCGCAGCGAGGGTTGTACAGGCATGATAAGGTTTTCAATGCCATAATCGGACAAAACATACTCACTTACTGAATAGTTTTTTACCCTTACCTGCACGTCAGCGCCAAAAGGTATTTCGATCAATTGCTTGGATGCAGGCAATTTAGGTGCGCCAAGGGCTCCGATTGAATAAGTTCCCGGAATGGAAATCTCATTGAAAAGTCCTTTTTCTGCTTCAATACCAAAAGTGGTGATTCCCTGAAAGCTGAATGTGGCTTCCAACTTTTGCATATTGTCTTCCATAACGTCAATGGAAGTGGATGCTCTGTTAAGCTCAATGGCATACTGCTGCGCATAAGCTTGAACGACAAAAAGCAAGCCTGTAAACAATACGAGGCCTGCTGCAATCATCTTTTTAATAGATGATGACAGAGAGTAATGATTTTTCATTGTGAAGTTAAGTTTATTAAAAAAGATCAATTTGCGTGTGTTCCATTTTGCGATAAAGCAAAAGTACATTTTTTTCAACTGAATCATTTCATCTGTATCGATTTAGGAAAAGTACTGAAATGCTCGATGTGTAAATATAAAATACATATAATCAGTAAATTATGAATTTTAATCATGAATAATGCCCAAGTTGATGAATTGAAATTTAGAATCATTCTAAATTCGGAGGGATAAATAACCGCAAATATCGATGTCTTTACTAATCCTTAAGAAAAGCCATAAGCAACTTCAAGGCTGAATCTGCATTTCCGGCAGCTATTTCAGCTTTGGCCTTTTCGATAACTAAGTTTTTGCAATTCAGTAAAGTGCTTAGGTTAGCCTGTGCATTTTTATAACTGCTGATTTCCTCGTCGGAGGGCAGTTTTTCCAGATTGCCCAATTGTCCGAGGTCGTTGCCGGAAAGGTCTTTACTGAAGCGGATTTTTTCGGGAAGCGCATCTAAGCCGATACCGAGGGTTGTAAGTGGTTTGGGAACCATAAATTTGGCATCGCCCGATGTTCTCACATACCAATCGCCGCCCATACGGCCTATCAGGTCAATTTTGTCCGGGTCGATCAGTTGGTTGGAATCCAATATATTGTCGTCAATATGGGCGAGCAGGATTTCGCAAATTATCAAGTTGCCAGCTCCAGGTCCGTCACCTGTTTCTATGATTTCGCGCACCTTGCATTCAAACTGAACCGGCGATTCTTTCACACGCATGGGCTTCACCTTTTCGGAAGCAATAGCCGTAAAACCTGATTTCACGAACTCATTTACACCCTTGCGATATTCTGTGCTGGCCAGGCTCATTTGCTGCACCATGTTGAAAGTTACCATATTGATCACTACCTCGGGTACTTCTTTCAGGTTTTCGTATGTGTGCTTGGTGGTGTTGTCGCGTCCACGGCGCGAGGGCGAAAATATCAGGGTAGTTGGGTTCACCCCAAAAGCATTGAAAAAACTGAATGGCGACAGATTTGGGTTTCCATCTTTATCCACAGTGCTGGCAAAAGCAATGGGACGTGGGGCTATGCTGCCGAGTAGCAGTCGGTGAAATTGCTGGGGTGAGGTTGTTTGGGGGTTGAGTTTCATGTTTTTTTATGATTCTGTGTGTTTATTGTGAGTCTGTGAGTCTGTGATTTTGTGAGTCAGTGATTTATTGTCTTTTAGTGCCGTATTTGAGGTAATTCATGAGTTTGGCGATTGAGTTTTTATCGTGTTCGCAGAGGTTTCTTCTTTGTTCACAAATCTCTTGGGTTAAATACTTGATCTTCAGCAATATAGTAAAGGTTTTAGACTTCGTTGAAGGAGGATTTGGCAATATTTAGAAAATGGAAAAAGTCTTTTTAATTTCGTGCCCGTGGCCTTCAGCTATATTGTTCATGATGGAAACAGCTGCTGAAGTTCCTGGTCTCGATATCGGAAATCTTTACTTGATCTAAAATCATCATAAACCAGATTTACAATTTCGCGGGTTTTTTCCATATATCCAAATCTTCAAAATTTTTAGCAAGCATCTTTTTTTATTTTTAATGTCAAAGTAATCATTTTTCCGCGCCTCGCGCACTGAATCACAGTCTCACTGACTCACAAAAAAACCCGCTTTACGCACAGAATAACAGACTCACTGAATCACTGAATCACTGAATCACAACCTCACAGCCTCACCTTAAACTTCATCCTAAGGATTCGCCGGTAAAACCTTCGTGACACTCTCGCCAAAACCTATACGGACTTTATCGTTTTGGGCGTAGCCTTTCATGATGATTGCGTCATTGTCGTTGATAAATTTTCGTTGGCTGCCGTCCTGCAAAGTAATTGGCTTGGTGCCACGCCAGCTCAACTCCAGCATCGATCCATAAGAATCTGGCGTAGGCCCGCTTATGGTCCCCGAGGCATACATATCCCCGGGATTGATATTGCAGCCGTTTACGGTTTGATGGGCAAGTTGCTGGGCCATATTCCAGTACATATATTTGAAGTTGGAACGGCACACCAAACTTGGCTCCCCTTTTTCAGGTTGGATAAAAACCTGCAGATTTATATCAAAATTTCGTTTTCCATGTGCTTTAAGATAGGGAAAAACCTCCGGCTCTTGATTGGGGCCTTCGACGCGAAAGGGTTCAAGTGCTTCAAGGGTGACAACCCAGGGCGAAATAACCGATCCAAAACTTTTCGAAAGGAAGGGTCCCAGTGGTACATATTCCCATTTTTGAATGTCCCTTGCCGATAGATCGTTAAAAATCACCAAACCAAAAATATGATCCTCTGCCTTATCAACGGAAATTGATTCTCCCAAGCTCGTTTGACCGGAAGTTATAAACGCCATTTCAAGTTCAAAATCGAACAGGCGTGAAGGTCCAAACACTGGCGGCTCCTCATCATTAGGTTTTGTCTGGCCTTTGGGCCGGTGAATGCTGGCGCCGGAAACCACAATAGACGAACTGCGCCCATGGTAGCCAACGGGCAAATGTCGCCAATTGGGCAATAACGCATTGTCCGGGTCGCGGAACATAATGCCTACATTGGTGGCATGCTCAATGCTGGAATAAAAATCAGTGTAATCGCCTACTGCAACAGGCATTAAAACCTCTACTTCATCAATGGATTTCAGTGCGAGCTTACAGGCTTCTTCATTGGTTTTTAGTTCGCTGCAACTTTCACAAAAAAGCTCTGAAAGTCGCTCCCTGATGGCAATCCGCGCTTGTTTGCCAAGAGCAATGAAATCATTTAAAACAGGTTCGTAAAAAACGCTGAGGTCCTTGATGTCCAGCTCATCAAAAAAACCAAAGTCTGCTAATATAGAGAGGTCTACAACTGTGTTGCCAATACGTGTGGCCGGCTTGGGGCCTTCGCCAAAAGAAACTATACCAAATGGTATGTTCTGTATGGGGAAATCACTATCGGTTGGAACTTCAATCCATGATTTGAGGCTGGGGTCGTTGGCTTTTATTGTCATTTTTTTATTCTGTGATTCTGTGAGTCAGTGATACTGTGAGTCAGTGTGATTGAGGTAGTTTATTTGTGAGTCAGTGATACTATGAGTCATGATTCAGTGAGTCAATGGCTCAAAATATTATTTAAAGTGTCCCTCTGCTTTCCTGCTCCAGTTCGATGGCTTCGAAAAGGGCTTTGAAATTTCCCTTGCCAAACGATTTGGCACCTTTGCGCTGTATGATTTCAAAAAATACTGTCGGGCGGTCTTCAACGGGTTTGGTAAAGAGCTGCAACAGATAGCCCTCTTCATCACGGTCAATCAATATGTTGAGTTTTTTCATGGTTTCCAGGTCTTCGTCAATTTGGACAACGCGATCCATCACGGTGTCGTAATAAGTTTCGGGAACCCGCAGAAATTCAACGCCACGGCTGCGCAACTTGGCAATGGTCTCGGCAATGTCATCGGTTGCCATAGCCACATGTTGCGCCCCGGCACCACGATAAAAATCAATGTATTCTTCAATCTGCGACTTCTTCTTGCCCTCAGCAGGTTCGTTGATGGGGAACTTGATGCGCATATTGTCATTGGCCATTACCTTGCTCATCAGGGCTGTGTATTCCGTGGAGATGTCTTTGTCATCAAACGAAACCAATTGTTCAAAACCCATTACTTTGCCATAGAAATTCACCCATTTATTCATTTCGCCCCAGCCTACATTGCCTACGATGTGATCAACGTATTTCAGGCCGACATCGGCAGGCTTGTATTCAGGCTCCCATTTGCGGTATCCTGGCATAAAAGGGCCAAAATAGTTTTTGCGCTCTATAAACATATGCACTGTTTCGCCATACGTATAGATGCCGCTCATAATGATTTCGCCGTTTTCATCAATGACGGTTTTAGGCTCCATATAGGAACGTGCCCCGCGCTGTGTGGTTTCTTTCCAGGAATGCGTGGCATCGTCAACCCACAGGGCAATTACCTTAATACCATCGCCATGCTGCTTTTGGTGCTCGGCAATGGGCGATTCAGGTGTCATTGCTGCTGTTAAAACAAAGGTAATTTTGCCCTGACGCAGCACATAGGATGACCTGTCTTTGAGGCCCGTTTCCAAACCGGCATAAGCCAATGGTTGGAAACCAAAAGCTGTTTGATAAAAGTGGGCGGCCTGTTTGGCGTTGCCTACATAAAATTCTACATAATCGGTTCCGTTTATGGGGAGAAAATCTTTGTTACTCATTTTCGTAATCTACTTTTTGGGTTTAGCGAATAAGTTTTTTTGTGTTTTAAAAATCAAAACAACCAGCTTTTGTGGTAATCAGGGTCTTCAATTTCAAATGCTTCTTTGGTGAGCATAAGGGGTTTAAAGGTGTCAACCATCACGGCCAGTTCGTCAGTTTTGGTTTTACCAATACTGCGTTCGGTGGCGCCGGGTTGCGGGCCATGGGGAATGCCGATGGGGTGAAGCGTGATCATGCCTTTTTCCACATGGTTTCGGCTCATGAAATCGCCGTCAACATAATAGAGCACTTCGTCCGAATCCACATTGCTGTGGTTGTAAGGTGCCGGAATGCTCTGCGGATGGTAATCATAAAGCCTTGGCACAAAAGCACAGGTTACAAAAGCCGGTGTTTCAAAGGTTTGATGTACTGGTGGCGGCTGGTGGATGCGTCCTGTAATGGGTTCAAAATCATGAATTGACAAGGCAAAAGGATAGTGAAATCCATCCCAGCCAATAGCCCCAAATGGATGGGCCGCCATGGTGTAAGGGAACAGCATATCGCTGCGTTTGATTTTCACCAGAAATTCGCCCCGCTCGTCATGGGTTTCAAGGTTCTGAGGTGTTTTAATATCCCTTTCATAAAAAGGTGCATGTTCAAGCAATTGCCCGTTTTTGTTCACATAGCGCTTTGGAAAACGCAATGGGTGCATCGATTCCACAATAAAAAGGCGGTTGTCCTCATGGGCAAACTCCATTTGATAAATGGTTCCCCGCGGAATGATCAGGTGGTCGCCGTAAACGAAATCAATGCTGCCATAAACGGTTTTCAAGCGGCCTTCGCCCTTGTGGACGAAAATCATTTCGTCGGCCTGCGAATTCTTGTAAAAATAATCCGTCATCGACTTGCGTGGAGCGGCCAAACTGATGTAGCAGTCATTGTTCACGAGTACCATCTTTCGGCTTTCCAGATAGTCGTCAGCAGCTTTGATATTGAATCCCTTGAAGCTGCGGTGTTGCATGTTTTTGTCCAAAGCAATTTCGGGCGCAACTCCCACAGCTTCACCTATTGTTTGAACCATTGTTGGTGGAAACGCATGATAAATCAGCGAATAAACATCCGAAAATCCTTCCGTCGAAACGAGTTCTTCGGTATAGAGCGTGCCATCCGGCTTGCGGAATATCGTGTGTCGTTTACGTGGCACCTGGCCTCTTGTTTGGTAATATGGCATTGTTATTTATATTTGGATTGAATAAGGCTAACAAAAGTAAAAATATTTTTGATTATAGCTTGTATTCGTTAACTTTTGATTGGATATGCACAATGGAAAAGGCATAGTCTTATACCTGTCAGCAGCCAGCTACAGTGGTAGTAAACAGTTTTTTTTGATTGCATTTTAAGAAAGATTAACTAATTTGCGGTCTTTGTCACATTGTTTCAATCTAATAAAATATCCCCATGAGAAGCATTTTCATTGTCTTACTGGCTGTTGCATTGAATAGTTTTGCAATAACCCAGGGTTATGCCCAAAAATCGACCACTACCGAATTGCTCAGTTCGGAAGTTTTATCTGGTTTTAAATTCCGCAGCATCGGGCCGGCACTGATGTCGGGCCGTATTGCCGACATCGCCATTCATCCCGAAAATGGCCATACCTGGTATGTTGCAGTTGGTTCCGGAGGCGTATGGAAAACTGAAAATGCCGGCACCACCTGGAAACCCATTTTCGACAAACAGGGTTCCTACTCCATTGGCTGCATCACCATCGACCCAGGCAATCCGAATATGATATGGGTTGGTACGGGCGAGAATGTCGGAGGCCGGCATGTAGGTTATGGCGACGGTATTTACCGCAGCGATGATGGCGGTGCCAGCTGGAAAAATATGGGACTGAAGGCATCAGAGCATATCTCGAAAATTATTGTTCACCCGGATAATTCTGATATTGTTTGGGTGGCCGCACAGGGGCCTTTGTGGTCAAAAGGAGGTGAGCGTGGTGTTTTCAAAACCACTGATGGCGGCCAAAACTGGAAGCTCGTCCTGGGTGATAACGAATGGATTGGCGCCACCGAAATCGTAATCGACCCGCGCAATCCTGACCGCTTGTATGCGGCTACCTGGCAAAGGCACCGCACCGTTGCCGCTTATATGGGTGGTGGCCCGGGAACAGGGCTTTACAGCTCAACCGATGGAGGCGAAAACTGGACGAAGCTCACCAAGGGGCTTCCTGCTTCCAATATGGGAAAAATTGGCCTGGCCATATCACCGCAGCAGCCTGATGTGTTGTATGCAGCCATTGAATTGGATCGCCGCAAGGGAGGCCTTTACAAAAGCACCAACAGAGGCGCAAGCTGGACCAAACAGTCAGATGCCGTGTCGGGCGGCACCGGGCCCCATTATTATCAGGAATTGTATGCCTGTCCACATTATTTTGATAAGATTTACCTGGTGGATGTGCGACTGCAAATCTCCCTCGACGGAGGAAAAAACTTCGATCGGATCAGCAACCGCAATATTCATGTAGATTATCATGCAGTAGCTTTTAAAAAAGACGACCCCAATTATCTGCTGGTAGGCAATGATGGGGGCTTGTACGAGAGCTTCGACGGACAAAAAACCTGGAAGTTTATCGCCAACCTGCCTGTGACGCAGTTTTACAAAGTGGCTGTGGATGACGATGAACCATTTTATAATGTTTATGGTGGCACTCAGGACAACAATACGCAGGGCGGCCCTTCGCGCACCGACAATGTGCACGGCATACGCAATGCCGATTGGTTTGTGACCCTTTTTGGCGACGGACATCAGCCGGCAACCGAACCCGGCAATCCGGATATTGTGTATTCGCAATGGCAGCGCGGTAACCTGGTCCGCTTTGACCGGCGCACAGGTGAATATATTTTTATCAAACCACAACCGGAAGAAGATGAGGGTATCGAGCGCTATAACTGGGATGCGCCCATTCTGGTAAGTCCGCACAACCCGGCACACCTTTATTTTGCCTCACAGCGCGTTTGGTATTCTACTGACCGGGGTGACAGCTGGACCGCCATTTCTCCTGACCTTACCCATGCCCAAGAAAGAATTGAACAACCCATTATGGGGTCGAAATGGAGCTGGGATAATCCTTGGGACCTTTTTGCTATGTCGGATTACAGCAGCATCACTTCCTTGTCCGAATCGCCTGTGAAGCAGGGCCTGCTATATGCCGGAACCGACGACGGACTGATACAGCGCACAGATGATGGCGGAGCCACCTGGCACAAGATTGAAGTGGGCAGCTTGCCCGGTGTGCCATCCACCGCTTTTGTGAACGACATCAAAGCTGACCTTTTTGATGAAAACACGGTGTATGTGGCCCTCGACAACCACAAATACGGCGACTACAAGCCATACTTGTTCAAAAGCACCGACAAAGGCAAAAGCTGGCAATCCATCACAGCCAACATACCCGATCGCAGCCTGGTATGGCGTCTGGTGCAGGATCATATCAAGCCCGAATTGCTTTTTGCAGCCACCGAGTTTGGCATTTATTTCACCATTGACGGCGGCAGTCATTGGGTGCAGCTTAAAGGCGGTTTGCCGGTTATCTCTTTCCGCGACCTGGCCATCCAGAGCCGCGAAAACGACCTGGTAGGTGCTTCCTTCGGACGCGGCTTTTATATCCTCGACGACTACAGTCCGTTGCGCGAAATCAGCCCGGAGCAACTCAATGCCGAAGCCCATTTGTTCCAAAGTCGCAAGGCCTGGTGGTATATTGAGCGTAATTTACTGGGGTCAAACCAAAAAGCTTCGCAAGGCGACAGCTATTTTGTGGCCGACAACCCGCCTTTTGGGGCGGTATTCACCTATTACCTGAAGGAAACCTATCCAACAGCAAAAAGTGAGCGGCAAAAGTCTGAAAAAACACAGATTGAAAACAAACAGGAAGTGCCCTTCCCGGGCTGGGATATGCTGAAGGAAGAGATGCAGGAAGATGAACCCAAGGTCTGGATTTTTATTACGGATTCGCAGGGGCAGTTCATTCAACGCATAAAGGGTAAGGCCAGTAAGGGCATCCACCGCATTGACTGGAACCTGCAATACCCATCCACCAATGCAGTGCGTTCGGCCACTTCATCCTGGGAGCCCCGGTCGGTGATGGTAGCTCCGGTACCTATATGGCTACCCTGATGAAACAAGATGATGGGCAGTATGCACAACTTTCGGAGCCCATTAATTTTGAGGTAGTTCCTTGCGCAGCGGTACGCTGGAGGGTGCTTCCCCTGAGGAGGTGGTCGCTTTCTGGCAGGAAATTCAGGCATTGCGCCGGGCTACTTCGCCGCTTCCATTGCCCTGCGAAATGCCATCAATAGAATGGACTTGTTGCGGACAGCTTATACGCGTGCGCCGCGCCAAAACGTGGAACTGGAAGTGGAAATTATGGCCATCAAAAAGCAATTGCTTGATCTGGACGAAGAAATAAGCGGTCATCCTGCCAAGCGCGAAGTAGGGGAGTCCTCTGCTCCAAGTTATAACAGTTATTTGTCCGCAGCCAGCTTTGGCACAGCAAGTTCAACCTATGGGCCAACGCCATCGCACCGGCGCAGCCTCGAAATTGCACAGGGCAAGTTTGCCACACTGCGCGCACAGCTGGAAGACTTTCGGCAGAACCAAATCCCAGCACTTGAGCAAAAGATCATTGCCGCCGGTGCCCCCTGGATTGAAGGACAGGAATTGCCGGAAGGCGAGTAGTGCCGGTCGGTTGTGGAATGAGTGGAGGTGCTGTTTGAGTGTGTGATTGGACAGGTTTAATATTAACATTAAACGCAGCATCAAAAGTATTGATTTAGAGCAGAAAAGTTTTGACCTTAAACACCTTAAAAAAAAATACCATTATGAAATACCTAAGTTTGATTTTCCTGTTTATTCCAACTCTTCTTATTAGCCAAGGATGGGAAAAGACATTTGGCTCAAAAAACAGCGAGGATATTGGGTTTTCAGTGCAACAAACCAATGATGGTGGATATATTATAACTGGTGAAACCGAGTCGATAACAAATGGTTCTGATGACGTCTATCTAATAAAAACGGATGCGTCTGGAAATGCTTTATGGACAAAAACAATTGGTGGAGCTAATCGTGATATTGGACATTCAGTCTATCAAACTTTAGATGGTGGTTTTATAATAACAGGTTTAACATGGTCTTTTGGTAGTTCTAACGTTTATTTAATAAAAACGGATAACAAGGGGGACACTATTTGGACAAAAACATATGGTGGAAATGTTACAGATATTGGATATTCGGTGCAACAAACAACAGATGGAGGCTATATCATAGCAGGATTGAGTTCCTCGTTTGGAAATGGGGGTATCGATGTATTCTTAATCAAAACCGACATTAACGGAGATTCCATTTGGACAAAAACATATGGTGGAAATGGTACAGATATTGGATATTCAGTTCAGCAAACTACTGATGAGGGATATATAATAGTGGGTTCTACATCTACTTCCGTTACCAGTTCAAGTGATGTTTTTTTAATCAAAACTGATTTAAATGGTGATACTTTATGGACAAGGGTATTTGGTGGAGAAAAATCTGATGTAGGATATTCAGTTCGACAGACTACTGATGAAGGGTATATAATTGCAGGATCTACTTCTTCGTTTGGATACGGCTCTAGTGATGTTTACTTAATTAGAACAGACTATAATGGTAATTATTTATGGTCAAAGACATATGGTGGAGAAGGTTTGGATGTTGGATATGCAGTTCAACAAACTACTGATGGGGGTTATGTTATTTGCGGATATCTGAGATTGTTTGATAATCTTTTTAATCAAGTCTACTTAATTAAAACAGACAGCAATGGGGATTCACTATGGACCCGGACATATGGCACAGATCATGATGATAAGGGTCGGTCAGTTCAACAAACTACAGATGGCGGGTATATTATTGCAGGATTAACAAATCCCTATGGAAATGCTAATGATGATGTGTACTTAATTAAAACAGATGAAAATGGATTGACACCGGTGTTGGAAATACCTGTTACAAACCTTAAAAGTAAACTCCTTAAGTTGATTGATCTTTCAGGTAGAGAAATATCAAATCCAGAAAAAAACCAACCATATATAGAATTATTTGATGATGGGACAACAACAAAGAAATTGAAATTGAATTAAAGCAGAGCGCATAACAACAAATAAAGTGCAATAGGCAGTTGAGTGAATGCATCAATTTTAGTAACCCTAATAAGATCAGGCAAAGTTGAAAAGTTACTTAGGCTAAAGTCAAATGCACCATTTTCAAACCGTAACCGGTAATCCCATCCAAACCGAATGACTCATCAGAAAAAACAAAAAACTACGAAAATGGAAGACAAACATCCCCAACAACTTCTGGGAAATCCAGAGCAAGAACCTACTGATGAACTACTCAAGGGTATTCTTGACAAACCAATTTATGATATTTTGAACAAGATTGGCCAGCATATTGTGGCAGCAGGACTTGCCCTTGAATGGAGATACTATAAAGATGGCAAGGCTTGGTTAGGAAAAGTTACGTACAAGAAAAAAACCATTGTTTGGCTATCTGTTTGGAAAGAGTATATCACAGCCGGGTTCTATTTTACCGAAAAAACCCGTCAGGGAGTTATGGATTTAGATTTCAATCATACTATTAAATCTTCCTTTGATGCCGCAAAACCGATTGGGAAACTCATTCCACTGGTTGTTGAAATAAATGATGAAGAAAGATTGAATGACTTTAGTATTATCCTCAACTATAAAAAGAACCTGTCATAAGACTTCATCTAAATGAAAGAGAAGCCGACTTATCCGACATGCGCAAAACTCAAAGAACAAACTTGGGTTTTTTAGTACTTAAAAGCCCCATAGCTGGTGTGGATTTGCAATCTGTACCTCGACAAAAGATTGTAAAAAACATCACCAGTCATTTACGAAAATGATTAAATTTGATGCATGAGGCTGTTACTGGAAATAACTTCATTAAGATAGTTGCATGAGGTCTTGGAAAGTATTGAAGGGAGGGGCACGGATTGCAAATCTGCGCCATCGGGGACGTAAACAGGCATATTTGGCTTTTGTTGGCAGGCAAAGCTACTACTGAAAAACCAAAAGAGCCATTTTTTTAACTAACGCTCGAAAAAAATAAACTAAATTTGAAAACGATTAAAAGAAACAGAACATAAATGGCCAAACCAGTAGTACCCGTGCGACAAGCTCAGGGCAAGAAGGAAAGAGCGATTGAAGAAACATTGTGGCAATCCTGCGACAAGTTGAGAGGTTCGGTTGAGCCTGCCGAGTACAAACATGTAGTACTCGGACTGATTTTCCTGAAATTCGCCAGCGACAAATTTGAACAACGCAGAAAAGAACTCATTGCAGAAGGCAAAGAAAAATACGTAGAAATGAAAGATTTCTACGCTATGAAAAATGTATTCTATTTGGATGAAATTTCCCGGTGGAGCTTCATTATTAAAAATGCCAAGCAAAACGACATTTCACTAAAAATTGACACGGCACTCAACACCATAGAGAAAAACAATCCTGCTTTAAAAGGAGCTTTGCCAGACAATTATTTCTCTCGTATAGGATTAGATAAATCCAAACTGGCTTCATTGCTTGATACCATCAATGAAATAGACACACTTAAAGACAATGGGCAGGATGTCGTAGGCCGTGTGTATGAATATTTTCTTTCCAAATTTGCTTTGAAAGAAGGAAAAGGCAAGGGAGAGTTTTACACCCCTAAAAGTATTGTCAATCTGATTGCCGAAATGATTGAACCCTACAAAGGCATTATTTATGACCCGGCTTGTGGTTCAGGTGGAATGTTTGTACAGAGTATCAAGTTTATTGAGGCACACCACGGCAGTAAAAAGGAAGTTTCCATTTACGGACAAGAATACACCAATACAACATACAAATTGGCGAAGATGAATTTGGCCATTCGGGGTATTTCCGGCAATATGGGCGATAAAGCAGCCGATACCTTTCACAACGACCAGCACAAGGATTTGAAGGCCGATTTCATCATGGCAAATCCGCCCTTTAACCAAAAAGCCTGGCGGGCAGACAATGAACTACTGGACGACCCACGCTGGATGGGCTATGAAGTGCCCCCAAAAAGCAACGCCAACTACGGTTGGATTTTGAACATGGTTAGCAAACTTTCTGAAAATGGCGTAGCAGGCTTTATTCTTGCCAATGGCGCCCTTTCGGGTGGTGGCGAGGAATACAAAATCCGCAGAAAGCTCATTGAAAATAAGTTGGTGGAAGCCATTTTGGTTTTGCCGCAAGATATGTTTTACACCACCAATATCAGCGTTACGGTTTGGATCTTGAATAAAAATAAAAAAGCCCACTCCAGAGAAATTGGTGATGAAATCCGGCACTATCGAAATCGGGAAAATGAAATCCTGTTTATGGACTTGCGACAAATAGGCGTTCCCTTTGAGAAGAAGTTTATTCAGTTTTCAGAAGATAATATTAAACAGATCACTGGTGCATATCACCAATGGCAGGTAGCCGAAATAGAAAACGTGCCTGAGTTCTGCTATGCCGCTACCTTGGAGGAAGTGGAGAAAAAAGATTTTTCACTCGTGCCAAGCAAATACATTGAGTTTGTTAACCGGGATGAAAATATCGACTTTGATGAGAAAATGAAAAAACTACAAGGTGAGTTTGCTGAACTGCTGAAAGCTGAAGCACAGTCCAAAAATGATTTACTAACCGTATTTAAGGAATTGGGCTATGACATCGAAAAATGAGATAGTTATATATCAGGCCGACGAACTCACTAAGGTTGAAGTGCAGATTGATGACGAAACGGTTTGGCTCAGTCAGGAACAAATGGCAAACCTGTTTGGCAGAAACAGAGTAGCCATTACGCAGCATATTGGCAATATTTTCAAGGAAGGTGAGCTTCAAAAAGAATTGGTATGTAAGGATTTCTTACTAACCACACAACATGGTGCTATCAAAGGGAAAACACAAACCTCAAAAGTTCAGTTGTATAACCTTGATGTAATCATTTCTGTTGGTTACAGGGTAAAATCAAAGCAGGGGACCCAATTTCGTATTTGGGCAAATAAAATTTTAAAGGATTATTTATTAAAAGGTTATTCCTTAAACAACCGGATTAACCGCATTGAAGACAATATACAGGCACTGAACGAAAAAGTAGGCCGTATCGATTTGCAGATTAATACTGCACTTCCTCCTGTGCAAGGAATTTTTTTTAACGGACAAATATTTGATGCCTACACCTTTGTTTCCGATTTGGTTCGCTTAGCTCAAAAATCAATTGATTTAATAGATAATTATGTGGATGATAGTGTGTTTGTTTTGCTTCAAAAAAGAAAAAAAGGGGTGAAGGTTTGTATTTACACCCAAAATATAAGCAAACAACTAAAACAGGATGTCGAAAAACACAATTCGCAATATCCGTCTGTTAAAATTAAATCCTTTAAAGATGCTCACGACCGCTTTTTGATAATTGACAATGCCCAGGTTTACCACATTGGCGCAAGCATAAAAGACCTAGGCAAAAAGTGGTTTGCATTTACCAAAATTGAAGGGTTTACCTCCGAAATAATCAATAAGCTGAAAGGAGGAGGGGATGGAAAATTATAAACCACTTGGGAAATACATTCAGCTTGTAGATGAGCGAAATACTGCTTTGGAAGATTTGCCATTAATGGGATTAAGTGTTTCAAAAGTTTTCTTTCCAACAATTGCAAACCTTGTGGGAACGGATATGAAAACATATAAAATCGTTTATAGAAACCAGTTTACTTACATTGCTGATACTTCTAGGCGAGGAGACAAAATCGCAATTGCATTAAATGACAAGTTTGACAAAATGCTTGTATCGCAGGCATATACTCCATTTGAAGTAAAAGCCCCCAACGAACTTGACCCTGAATATTTGATGATGTGGTTTCGCAGACCAGAGTTTGATAGATATGCACGATTTAAAAGCCACGGAAGTGCCAGAGAAATTTTTTCTTGGGACGAAATGCAAGAGGTAACGCTCCCCATACCCCACATAGACAAACAACGAGAAATCGTAAAAGAATACAACACCATCCAAAACCGCATTAAACTCAACGAGCAACTCATCCAAAAACTCGAAGAAACCGCACAGGCGATTTATAGGGAGTGGTTTGTGGAGTTTGAATTTCCCTTCGACTTTGCTCAGGGCAAGCCTGATGAAAATGGACAACCTTATAA
>JAGYLH010000076.1 GCA_018400955.1 Bacteroidales bacterium | reverse complement strand
GCCGACGACATTCATCAATTGCGTAGCCTTATCGACAAGCACAACTCACCAAATAAGCCGCGCATCATTGCTAAGATTGAGAAACCACAAGCTGTTCAAAATATTGAATCCATCATTGATGCCTCCGATGCCATCATGATTGCCCGCGGCGACCTCGGCGTGGAAATGCCAATGCAAACTGTTCCCATGATCCAAAAGCGAATCATTAAGCTGTGTCAGCAAAAGGGACGACCGGTTATTGTTGCTACGCAAATGATGGAAGCCATGATTAACAGCATACGCCCCACCCGTGCCGAAGTAAACGATGTGGCCAATTCCATTCTGGATGGAGCTGATGCACTGATGTTGAGCGGCGAAACCTCAGTGGGGCAATATCCCATCGAAGCTGTGCGCATCATGCAAAAGATCATGCGCGAAATTGAAGATTTCGAAGCCATCTATTACAAGCAAAACCAACCCGATAGACTTTTCAACAAACGGTTTATCAGCGATGCCATCTTATACAATGCTTCAGAAATGGCCCAGTTGACACAAGCCAAAGCCATTGTGGTAGTATCATACTCAGGATATTCAGCCCTCAGATTGGCCAGCCACCGGCCCGAATCAAATCTCTTCGTTTTTTCGTCCAATCACTTCACCCTGTGCGCGCTAAGCCTGGTATGGGGCGTTAAGGGTTTTTATGATGACAGCATAAACAATGCCGACAGCCTGATGGAAAAAATCAACCGATGGTTGATCAAGGAAAAATACCTGCAAAATGGTTCGCTGGTTGTTAATGTTTTAAGCACACCCGTAGTGGAAAAGGGCTCGTCAAATACTGTAAGGTTGAGTATTGTTTAGTGCCTTACTTTGTTTTTTCTATACCTGCCTGCCAAAGATGCTTGTAACGAAATATAGCGGCAAAAACTGAATTCTGTCCTCGGTTGTACCCAAGAAAGGTGCATCAGAAAAGACATAGGCCGTATCAATGTTTTTGTATGTATCCATTAATAAATGAAGACTTTTAAGACTTCCCTTCTGTCCGCTTTTTACTTCCACAGGAACCACTTTACCTTGTTTCTCAACTAAAAAATCTGTTTCTGCATTACTGCCACGGGCATCCCTTGACCAATAATAGATATCAGAATTGATGGCCGACAGCAATTCCTGCCCGACGAATTGCTCAGCCAATTTACCACGAAAAATAGACAGCAGTTCTTTCTCCTGAAAGGCTGTGGAAACTCGAATACCTGATAAATTAGACATTAAGCCGACATCAAGCATAATTGCTTTGAATTTTTTCTCGGATGCACTGGCACCCAATGGAAGTCCGGCTGGTGAGGCTGCCCTTACACGAGTGAAAAGCCTTGCCAATTCAAGCAGTTCAAATGAATTTTTTATCGTTAGATTATTATATCCCTCTGCTAAATGTGCATATTTGATTTGCTCACCAATTTTTTTAGATGTAGAAAACAATACAGAATTCATGCATGACTTATTAATTCGGCCACCATATTTGCTAAAATCTTGTCTGAAAGTAGCAATCAAATCGGATTGTATCTCGAAAACATCTGCCATGCTTTTGGTATCGGCATAGGTTTTGACACACTCAGGCATGCCGCCAATAAAAAAATACCGCTTTAATGCATCAGCCAAAAGCTTGTGTACAGGGCCCGAAACTTTTTGAGGCCTCCCTGCCATCACCTCTGCTGCTAAATCATTACCGGTGGCTTTCAAAAACTCATAAAATGTCATAGGGTACATATTCAATAATTGAACCCTGCCAACCGGAAATGGTGTATCGCCTATGGCAAACTCAATCAATGACCCAGCTGCAATCACATGAAGCTCGGGCAGTTGCTCGTAAAAATAACGCAATGCCACAATAGCTTTAGGGCAATCCTGAATTTCGTCAAGAAACAGCAGGTCCTTCCCAATCGTTATTTTACTGTTTAGCAAAATTTCGAAATCGCTGAGAATCCTTTCGACATCATAGTTAATCTCAAAAATTTGCTTAAATTCTGGTCGTTTTTCAAAATTAATAGTGTGGGTTTTACCTTCAAAATGATTTTCCCCAAAATCAACTATTGTATAGGATTTACCAACCTGCCTTGCTCCCCTGACTATTAAGGGCTTGCGCAAATCACTCGACATCCAGTCAACCAATCTTCTTGAAATATCACGTTTCATAGCTTTGTACTTTATCGGACAAAGATACTAATTACTATGAAAAAGTCAAGGGTCTTTTTATATATAACTATTAAAAAGTCAAGGGTCTTTTTATTATTAACTATGAAAAAGTCAGGGGTGTTAGATATCAAAATCCCTTCAAAATATCATATCACCTTGAAACACCAGCTATTACGTTTCGGGCGTGGATACACAAAACCGGTATGGGAGATTGGTTAATCATTTGCTGTGCATATGGCCCCAACCAGAGATTAGAAGCTTTGCGCTCCTGCTCGTCCATAATGCTGATCAGGTTGGCATTTATTTTAGTGGCATAATCAATGGTTGATTCTGTAATATTTTCTGCTTCAAGTTGTTCGCTTACAAACTTCACTTCATTTTCAACCAGATAACGTTCTACCTGCTGCACATATTCATCTACCCGCTGGCGCACATCCTTAAACACGGTGGTGTAAACGGCAAGTAGATGGATTTCGGCTTCAAAGTATTTGGCTATAAGGGCTGTCATGGGTACTTTCTGCCGGGTTTCCAGGGTGCTGTCGATGGGTAGCACAACCCTTTCAATGCTTCGGCTGATGTCAACCCCACCCCTGATCGTAATGACCGGCCTTTCGGTTGCCGATACAATTTTGTAAGCATTACTGCCTACCCAAAAGGCTTCGAAACCCGAAGCCCCGTGTGTACCGATAATGATAAGGAAAGAATCAATTTCATCGGCTACATTTACAATTTCTTCATAAATCTTACCTTCACGAACCAAATAGGTCAACTCGTTCTTTTCAAGCCCGGGCTTATATTTTTTCACAAGTTGCTTGAATCGTTTGTCCACTTCCTCTAGTAGGTTGGCGGGTTCCGAAGTGAAAATTTCTTTGCTGTGGTCAGGCTTATTCACCCAAATCATCACAACATCTGAATTGGCTTTATCGGCAATGGTAAGGGCGTGTTCGAGTGCATTTATCGAACAATCGGAGAAATCAATCCCAACTAAAATTTTCTTATTCATAGCTCTTGGTTTTGGTGGTTGAAGTATTGCAATTGGGGCATACGTATTTTGTCTTTAATCACAAAGGCCTGGTTGTATTTTCGCGAAAGCTCTCTGAGGTATCCTTCAGCTTCGAGGCGGGTACGGAAATCGCCAACACGAATGCGGTAATATGGCTGCCTGTAAGTGAGATAGGCATTTAGGAAAGGATAATCTTCATTAAACCCTTCAATAAGAAACTGCGCATGTTCAACAGCATCGTTGCCTGATTCCATAAATATCTGAATACGAAAACCATCTAAAAAACCATCAGAACTTTCACTAAGTCTGCTATTTAATTGCCGGTTGAGCAGCATCAGGCTATCGATACGCGGATCCTGCACAATGCGTAAATACCCCTGATTAACTTGCTGCGCAATCAGATGTTGGTAAGTCGCAAAAAACACCAAACAAAAGCACACAGTATAAATTGAAATTCTCCTCATCGTCCTATTTTGATTGTAAACACAATACTGGTACTAACGAATTATTTATCAATTGTTGTGCATAAGGCCCTAAAAACTTGCTGCCTGTGGTGGTTGATTGCTCTGTCATAATGGAAATCAAATCGGCATTAATTTCATCGGCATAACTGAGTACAGTTGTTACAATTTTATCCGCTTCTATTTCCTTGATTACATGCTTAATATTTTTCTCCCCAAAGCAATTTGCTGCTTCATCGGCATAGGATTTCATGCGGTTTCGAATTACTGTAAGGCTTGAGTTGTAAAGTACTAACAGGTGAACCTCGGCACCGAAATATTTGGCAAGCTTACAGGCAAACGGCAATTTCTGTTTTGTTTCGGGCGTGCTGTCGATAGGCAAAAGAATGCGCTTGATTTCGCTGTCAAATTCATACTCGCCCCTGATGGTAATTACCGGACAAGGCGAATTGGTAACAATACGATAGGCATTGCTGCCAATCCAATATTGCTCGTATCCACTCACGCCATGAGTTCCGGTAAACAATATATCAGCCTCAGTTTTCCGGGCAACCATTGCCAATTCACTATAAACCTTTCCCTTTCGCAAAATTACATCCAGTTTGCCCTTTAACAACCTTGGTTGGTACTTGGCCAGAATGTCATCGAAATATTTTTTTGTTTCAATACGCAATTCCTGCTGAATATTGAGTTCACTATCAGGGGTACTGGTGTTGTCAACCCACACCAAACTCAAATTGGCTCCTGTTTTATTGGCAACCAACAGGGCATAATCGAGGGCCTTAACTGCGTTTTTGGAAAAGTCGAAAGCGACAAGAATCTGTTTCATGATCGTAATTTTTTATGTATGAATTTGAAATACAATCATATAACGAAATAAACACCAAGCTTAAAAAGATCGTATTTCAAGAATTCGCACGAGGCTAATTTACTAAAAAAAATGCAATTGTCCGGATCGTAATAAAAAACAGGCAGTAGGTGCATAATTCGTACTTTTGTTTCGCAAGTAGATTACAACAATTAATGAACGAAAACTTAGACCCATACGGCAACCAGCTTAGCAAGGCTGAAAAGGAAATAGAAAAAGTGCTGCGCCCTGATGCATTTAGAAGTTTTGCTGGCCAGGAAAAAGTGGTCGAAAACCTCCGTATATTTGTTAAGGCAGCGGCACAACGGGGCGAAGCCCTTGACCATGTCTTACTGCACGGGCCACCTGGACTTGGCAAAACTACTTTATCCCATATTATTGCAAACGAATTACAAGTCAATATCAAAATCACTTCAGGGCCTGTATTGGATAAGCCCGGCGATTTGGCCGGCTTGCTCACCAGCCTCGAAGAAAACGATGTGCTTTTCATTGATGAAATCCACCGGTTGAGCGCTGTGGTGGAAGAATACCTCTATTCGGCTATGGAGGATTTCCGCATTGATATCATGATTGAGTCAGGGCCCAATGCACGAAGTGTGCAAATTAACCTGAACCCTTTCACACTGATCGGAGCAACCACTCGCAGTGGATTGCTCACATCACCTTTGCGTTCGCGCTTTGGCATCAATGCCCGCCTGAGTTATTATACCGCCGACATATTGGCAGGCATTATAAAACGTTCTTCTTCAATACTTCAGGTGCCAATTTCGGATGAAGCAGCTATGGAAATTGCCCGTCGAAGCCGTGGCACACCGCGCATTGCCAACCTGTTGCTCAGGCGTGTGCGCGATTTTGCACAAATAAAAGGCAATGGTGCCATCGATATGAAAATATCGCGATATGCCCTGACTGCACTCAATGTGGACCAATATGGACTTGACGAAATGGACAACCGCATTTTGCTTACCATCATTGACAAATTTAAGGGTGGTCCTGTTGGCATTTCCACCATTGCTACTGCTGTGGGCGAAGAGGGCGGCACCATTGAAGAAGTGTATGAACCATTTTTAATTCAGGAAGGCTACATTATGCGTACACCTCGTGGGCGCGAAGCTACCGATTTGGCATATAAGCACCTGGGGAAAACAAGAAATCCACGGCAGGCCGACTTGTTTGGGGAGTAAACTACAACAATATGGCCTCACATGATAATTCATACAACCACCTTGCTGACCCTATAATCCAAAAAGCCCTGGCACTTGGATTTGATGATTGCAGTTTTTCGCCAACTAACAGGTTGGATGAAGATGCTGAAAAAGTTGAAAATTGGCTGACAGATGGTTTTCATGGCGAGATGGGTTATATGGAGCGCAACCGCGAAAAACGTTATGATCCGCGGAAACTGGTTGAAAATACCAAAACCATAGTGACCGTTTTGTTCAATTATTTCCCAGAAGAAAAATTGGAGGAAACCAACAATTATAAAATTGCAAAATATGCGTATGGCAAAGATTATCACCTGGTTATACGCGAAAGCCTTCAGGAGCTGGTTACATTTATTGAGGATTTTACCGGCAAGCTCGAAACGCGTGTGTTTACTGATTCAGCCCCCATACTCGACCGCGCATGGGCCGAAAAAAGCGGTCTGGGTTTTATTGGCAAAAACACCTGCCTGATACATCCTAAGAAAGGTTCATTTTTTTTTATTGGCCATGCTTTTCTTCCTGTTAAGATTGAAAAAGAAATTATTCCGGTAACAGACTATTGCGGCACCTGCACACGCTGTATTGATGCTTGCCCAACAGGCGCATTGGCAGAAACCCACCGGCTTGATGCGCGAAAATGCATTTCGTACCTTACCATTGAGCACAGAGGTGATTTTCCCGAAAAACTTAAACCGCAATTCCATGACTGGATTTTTGGTTGCGACATATGTCAGGATGTGTGCCCCTGGAACCGTTTTTCGAAACCGCACAAGGAGCCACTATTTGCCCTTTCTGATGAGTTAAAAGCCATGCGCAAAAGCGATTGGGATAATTTGAATAAGGAAAAATTTGATTTGTTATTTAAAGATTCTGCCGTAAAAAGAACCAAATATGATGGAATCAAGCGCAACATCTGTTTTTTAAATAATGCAACTGAATAATGAAATCAACACATCGGTTTTAAATAAAAAAGCTTAAAAACATCCTAACTTTGTAGTACGCAATCTTTATAACTAAAACACACACATTAAAATATGGCACTTACCCCTACAAAACCTATCCCACTTGGGTTTCAGCCTCCGGCCTTCAGCTTGCTCAACGTTATCAGCGAAAAAAAAATCACTTATGATGACATCAGGGGCGAAAAAGGCACTTTGGTCATGTTTATTTGCAACCATTGCCCTTATGTAGTTCACGTAATTGACGAATTGGTTTCCATTGGCAAGGAATATATGCCTAAAGGTATTGGCATGGTTGCAATCAACTCCAATGATGTGGAAAAATACCCTGCTGATTCACCTGCTAAAATGATAGTATTTGCCAAAGAGAAAAAATTCCCTTTTGTTTACCTCTATGATAAAACCCAAGAAGTTGCAAAAGCCTATGATGCCGCCTGCACGCCCGATTTTAACCTGTTCGACAGGGAAAACAAATGTGTTTATCGTGGTCAGCTCGATAGCAGCAGGCCCGGCAATGATACCCCTGTGAATGGTGCTGACCTGCGCAGGGCACTCGATCAGGTTTTGCGGGGCAAAGCTGTTCCCGAAAAACAAATTCCTTCAACTGGTTGCAACATTAAATGGAAATAGGCTGGTGGTTTATAGCCTGTAATAAACCGACAAAAGATAGGCATCATTAAAGGCGCCCATATTACTTTTTATATAGCGCCATACATTGCCTGTGTAAGTGCCCCGGTGAATTGAATTGATGGAGTTTATCTTACGAAGACTGAGTGTGATTCTTTCACTCAGATCATATTTAACACCCAAAACGGAATTAAATGTCATTCCTTTCCAGATGTCACGGTCAACAAATTGGTAATTGACTTCCTCCGTATACCGCATTAAAAAATCGAAGGAAATACCCAGCTCGACACGCAATTGGCCAAAGTGGTGCTGATATAAAAAGGGCAACTCAACATAACTGAACCTGAGTCGGTACTGGCTCAATACAGCTTGGTCCGGATTTTGCCTGCTCTGGGCCCCTTTTTGAGAAAAAGCCAACTCCATTTGTAAACTGCTTTGTTGGCTAAGCATTAAGTTTACATAAGCTCCTCCATACAAGCCCATTTTATTGTATCCACCTGAGCGGTCTCCGGCAACAGTAGTTGCCCCCAACCCACCCATAATTCCTCCACTAAATTGCTGGGCAACAATAGAGTAACCAAACATTAAAAACAATAATAATAGTGCAGAGCTTTTTTTCATGTCGTTCGTTTATTGGCCAAAAATAAACAATGGTGCGTTTATAAACAAAGATTTTCTATGTTTTGGTCTGAAACAAAGATTTTTCCATTTGCTGTATTACCGATCCCAAACTTTAAAAAAAGAAGTATTGGTAATGAAAATTGACATGAATCAGTTACATTTGCCCCTATCATTAAAAAACAATCAATTATGAACAACAATCAATTAGCAGCTGAGCTACCAGGACGGGTCAATTATGCTCGAATCATATTTCTTTCGTCGGTCGCCGCATTGGGCGGATTCCTTTTTGGATATGATAGTGGCGTGATCAATGGGACAGTAAGTGCCCTGCAGCAAGCCTTTGATTCAGATGAGATTGGTACAGGCTTCAATATTGCCTCCATGTTGCTGGGGTGTGCCGCCGGTGCATTTTTTGCCGGAAACCTGGCTGATAAAATAGGGCGCAAATACACCCTGTTGATCGCTGCAATGGCTTTCGTAATAAGCGCCTGGGGATCGGGGGCTTCTGATGGATCTGTTGAGTTTGTTGTTTTTCGCATTTTAGGCGGACTGGCTGTAGGTGCTGCAAGCATCATAGCACCGGCTTATATTGGCGAAATTGCGCCCCCCCATATTCGGGGCCGTTTAATTTCGTTACAACAACTTGCCATTGTTTTGGGATTGTTCATGGCGTTTTTTTCAAATTACAATATTGCCAATGCGGCTGGTGGCTCGTCCGAACTGCTTTGGTGGGGCTATGGCGCCTGGCAGTGGATGTTTTGGATGGAAATTATCCCGGCAGGTATTTTTCTGCTTGCCCTGCTTTTTATACCTGAATCGCCCCGCTTTTTGGTTGCATCAGGAAAAGATGAAAAAGCCTTGAAAATACTGGCAAGCTTTACCAATATGGAAACAGCAAGCAAACAAGTTGAAGAAATAAAACTCACAGTTACACGGGAACGCAAGCCGAAGTTCACGGATATCATCAACCGCGTTACCGGCAAAATCCATCCCATTGTATGGATCGGCATGGGCCTGGCGGCCCTGCAACAATTTACCGGCATCAATGTGGTTTTTTACTATGGCGCTGTATTGTGGCAGGCAGCTGGTTTCACGGAGGCCGATGCATTGCTTACCAATGTGATTAGTGGCTCGGTGAATGTGCTGTTTACTTTCGTAGCCATTGCCCTTGTCGATAGGGTGGGCCGCAAACCCTTGCTGATGATTGGTGCACTGGGGCAGATGGTTATGCTTGGCTTACTGGCCTTGGTTTTTGCCTTTGGGGCACGTAATGAAGCTGGCGGCATTGAGCTTTCGGGGCAAAGCGGCCTGTTTGCCTTGCTGGCAGCCAATGGTTATATTGCTTTTTTTGCTTTCACCTGGGGGCCTGTTATGTGGGTTATGCTGGGCGAAATGTTCCCAAACAAATTTCGTGGTGCCGCCCTGGCTGTTGCCGGATTGGTGCAGTGGGGATCAAATTTCCTGATTACAATTTCGTTCCCCCTTATGCTCGCCTCAATTGGGTTAGGCGTTTCATATGGTATTTATGCAGCTTTTGGATTGATCGCCTTTTGGATGGTACGCCGTTTTGTGACCGAAACCAAAGGGCGTACATTAGAGGATATCTCCATGGATTGACCCTGGTAAAAAAATAACCTAAAAATCACATGGGGGATCTTTTTGGTTTTGATAAAAAACCTATTTTTAGCCCTTATACGCAAACCTAAATTTATCATTCATGGACAACGTCAAATACAAAATTTTGTTAGTTGATGATGAGAAAGATGTTCTGGAATTTTTAAGCTATAACCTTCGCCGTGAGGGATTTATTGTCAACACCGCATCCAACGGAAAAGATGCCATTGCCAAAGCAGTTGAAGAGGTGCCCCACCTGATTGTTCTTGATGTGATGATGCCCGAAATGGACGGCATCGCCACTTGCGAAGAAATAAAACAAATCCCTGCACTTAAGAACACCCTTGTTATTTTTCTGACTGCAAGAGGTGAGGAATATTCGCAAATAGCAGGTTTTGATGCCGGAGCTGATGATTATATCACCAAGCCCATCAAGCCCAAGTTGCTGATAAGCAAAGTGCAAGCCTTGCTAAGACGCTATCAAAACGAAAAAAGTGAAAGTGAAAATGTTTCTTACAAGGATTTTGTGATCGATTCTGAGCGTTATATGGTGTTTAATAAAGGAGAAGAAATCATTTTGCCAAAAAAAGAATTTGAACTGCTTAGGTTGCTGGTTTCCAAACCCAATAAAGTATTTACACGAGAAGAAATTTTTTCGAAAATCTGGGGGGATAATGTAATCGTCGGCGACCGTACCATAGATGTGCATGTGCGCAAAATCCGCGAAAAAATTGGCATAGAAAATATCCGGACTGTAAAGGGCGTTGGCTACAAATTTGAAATGTAATCGACTATGACCAACCGGTTCTCTGAAACCCGAAGTGCCTCTTTGTATATTGCATTCTTTATCGCAGCTTTTGAGGCTGTGCTGTTTCTGATTTTATGGCTTCTTTATGGTTTTGCGCCCCTTTGGTTGGTTATTACCCTGTCAGGGCTGCTGTTTGCTTTTTCCTACTTCCTGAGCAAATATGCGATTGAACGTTTTGTTTACCAAAAGATTAAGCTGATATACAAGACAATACACGACTTTCGCTCAAGTAAAGCCAGTAAAGTAGGTAAAAACGAGTCGCTTGAGTTGGTCAATGAATCAGTTTTGGAATGGGGGGCACATCAGCGAACCGAAATTGAAGAGCTCAAAAAAATGGCGGCATACCGTCGCGAATTTCTTGGCAATGTGTCGCACGAATTAAAAACACCTATTTTCAATATTCAGGGCTATGTGCTCACCTTGCTTGATGGGGGTCTCGAAGATGAAACCATCAATAAGGAATATCTACTCCGCACCGAAAGAAGCATCAACAGGTTGATCGCCATTGTTGAAGACCTTGAAGAGATTTCAAAACTCGAATCAGGTGAGCTCAAGCTTATTATGCAACGCTTTGATATTGCTGATCTCAGTCGCGATGTGGTTGAGTTTCTGGAAATGAAAGCCAGAAAAAACAATGCAAGCATTATAATTGAAAACCAATTAGATAAGCCTGTATTTATAAAAGCAGATAAGAAACGGATGCGCCAGGTGCTCATCAACCTGATAGAAAATGCCATTAAATATGGCGACAAAGAACAAAGTAAAATACTGGTCCGCTTTTTTGATATGGACAAAAACTATTTAATTGAAATAAAAGACAACGGCCCGGGCATCAGCGAAGAGAATATGCCACGTGTGTTTGAGCGCTTTTACCGAACCGATAAAGGGCGATCGCGCGATCAGGGTGGCACAGGGCTGGGATTGGCCATCGTAAAACATATTATCGAAGCCCATAACCAAACTATTACTGTGCGCAGCAAACTGGGCCAGGGCACAACGTTTGCCTTTACAATGTCAAAAAGCTAGTTGCTGCAATTTCTCGGATTTCTATAAAATCATGCTTCGGTAAGAAAAAAACACGCTATTTTTGGTGCTTGTTTCAACTAACTATTCAATCAAAAATCCTTATGAAAAATTTTGTATTCCTTTTATTTTCAATTCTTTTTATTGTTTCTTGCCAATCAGGTACTGAGAAAGTGTACTATGAAGTTGACCCCAATAACCGTGAGGTGAAAGCCCAGGAAGTGATACAAGCCTCTTCCTATACTTACATCAAGGTAAAGGAAAATGGTTCAACTTACTGGATGGCTGTAGCTTTGATGGACGCCAAGCCGGGCACAACTTATCACTATTCAAGTGCTATGGAAATGAACAACTTTTATAGCAAAGACCTCGACCGCACTTTTGATAAAGTATATTTTGTAAGCGACATCAGCTTGAGCCCAATTCCGGCACGTGGCGAAAAACCAATGGAAGCAGCTGCCTCGCCGCATGGTGATATGAAACCTGTTACCCCTAAAAAGGAAATCAGCATTACCCCCCGCGAAGGCAGTATAACCATTGCTGAACTTTATGCCGAAAAGGAAAAATACAGCAATCAACGTGTAAAATTAGTGGGTGAAGTAACACGCTTCAACCCCGGAATTATGAACCGCAACTGGGTACACATACAAGATGGAACCGGTGAAAACGGCACTTTCGACCTTACCATTACCACCCTCGATCAGGTTTCGGTGGGCGACCAGGTAGTTGTAGAAGGCATACTTGCCCTTGACAAAGATTTTGGATCGGGCTACTTTTATCCCCTCATTGTTGAGGAAGCAGAAGCACGAAAGATTGTCGTACAGTAAAAACGAAAAGGCCGAAGAATGGAAATTACCACACTTCGGCCTTTTTTTATAGAAAAAAGAATTCCTTATTCTTCTTTAATCACTTTGAGCTTGTCGCCGGATTCCTTCACCAGGCGGCGCAAAAACTCTTCGCTGTAACCTGGGAATTCAACCTTTGGGTTTTGCTGGCCCTCTACTTTGTATTTGATGTTGCCATCCATATATTTCAAAAAGAGGTGCTGATAGAGCTTCTTGTACGTATTAAAGGTACGCGCAGCCTGATCGTTGCTATAATCAGTAAGGTAAGCAATTGCTTCATCCGGATTTGTTTCATATAATTTCAAAGCAGCTGCGTCAACACCGGCTGTGCGGTCAAGAAACATTTTTTCGAGGCCATCGCGCACAATCTCCACGTCAGGCTGGATGTGGCTGTACCGTGTATAGGCGAAGTTTGATACCTGGTTGAACAGCCAAAAACCGGAAGTTTCGGACCATTCCATCATAGCACCATTGCCTACCTCAAAGTTGTGTGGAATGTTTGTAATGCTACTGTACATGGGCATATACACACAAGCATTGGCATCGTCAACGCCCCACCAAATAATCCCACCAATGGCATCGGGCAACCAGTTGCGCGATTGTGAAACAAAGGAAAAGCCTGTTTGCTGTGTAGCTGTTGCCCTTTCGTTTACATATTCCACCCCATCAATTTCGAAAGTAAGTGGGCGCCAACGATAAGGCACAGCATACGGACCGGCACCTAAGTCGTTGCGCATGTCCAATTCTGTGTCTTGCAAATAATCGCGCATAAACATCATCATATCATTGGGCGAAATTTTCTTTTCGGGTTTTACCCACAAAGGCATGCGGTTGGTAGCATAATCATTGGGGTTTTCGGTGCCATCGGCAAATTGTTCTTCCCTTTTGATGTTTCCTTTTACATAGTCCCAATGGGCATCCATGCCATCAGTAACGCGGTTGAACATGGTCCAAACCCTGATTTCGCAGAAGCGGGCACCACCAAAATCAACAGGTGCATAGGTGTCGGAAAAACTGAAGTTCTTGTCTTCACCAACATAATAGCCTTTTTCGCGTGCAAAGCTGATTACGTCATGCGAATAAATGGTACGTATGTCCGGTTGATCAATTTTGTCAAATTCGTTGGAAGTAATTGAGTATTTGCCATCAGCCAGAGGAAAGGTTGTTATACGTGCCTGATTGGCATGTCCACTCACATAACCATCAGGGATACGCAGGGCCACCCACACGGCACCCTTATTGGCATTGGTGTTGGTTTTGCTGCGACGGTCGTAGGTCATATTTGTGCCTTTACCGATTAGTTCCATATACCATACTTCGTCCTTGTCGGCAATGCTAAACGATTCCCCGCTGCTGTAGTATCCATATTCCTCTACCAATTCGGCCATTATCTGAATGGCTTCGCGTGCCGAGCGCGCCCGTTGCAATGTAATGTATATCAGGCTACCATAGTCAACAATTCCTGTGGTATCAACCAGTTCGGGCCGTCCGCCATAAGTGGTTTCACCAATTGCCACCTGAAACTCATTCATATTACCAACCACATTGTAAGTGCGTGTTGCCTGTTTAATTTTTCCAAGGTATTTACCAGTGTCCCACTCATACACATCCATCATTGTGCCTTCGGCGTGTTCACCGGCAGGCCAGTGATAAAGTTCGCCATAAAGCACATGTGCATCGGCAGCATAGGTAATCATAGTAGAACCATCAACAGACGCACCTTTGGTAACCAGGTAGTTGGTGCATGTAAAAGCACTTACTGGCACTAATAAAAAAGCCATTGCTATGGCAAGGAAATTGAACATTTTCTTCATGTTTATAAAATTTAGTTGTTAGAATATCTTATTGGGACAAATTTAGGAGAATTTTTCGAATTATCGAAAATGGTCGAAAAAGAGCTGCCCTCAGAAGTTGTTGAAAAATCAGCTTTTAGCTGTGGCCTTCTTTCAGAATTTCGAGTGTTTTTTCCCGATCATGCAGTAATTGTTGGCGTAAATCGGCTATGCTATCGAATTTTTGCTCATCGCGGATGCGGTCAATAAACCGGATAGTAATCTCCTGGTCATATAAATCCTCATCAAAATCAAAAATATGCACTTCGATGGTCAGTTCGCCGGGCTGTATTGTCGGGCGATATCCGATATTTCCCATGCCCTTATATAGCTTCCCACGCCATTCGGCAATGCAGGCATACACACCGGGGTTGGTAATTAGCTTAAACACATTCTCAACATGGATATTCGCTGTCGGGAATCCAATGGTTCGCCCCAGTTCGTTGCCGCGGATAACTTTTCCGGTAAGGGAATAGGCATATCCCAAAAGCCGGTTTGCTTTTTTCACATCCCCGGAATCAAGTGCCTTTCGTATTTTGGTTGAACTCACAGCGATATTTTCCACATCCTGGGCGGGAATTCGGTCCACTTTAAAACCCAGCTTATGGCCCAGGTCATATAGCCTGCGGAAATCGCCCATACGGTTTTTTCCAAAGTGGTGGTCATACCCGATAACCAATCGTGCCGGTTCAATTTTTTCAACAATATAATCGCGAATAAATGCTTCTGAACTGATGCGTGAAAATGCTTTGGTAAACTGAATAATCACCAGATTGTCGATGCCAGCTTCTTCCAAAAGTTCAATTTTTCTAGCTTGCGTATTGATAAAGCGGAGGTTGGAGCTATCTATTTGCAACACAAGACGGGGATGGGGGTCAAAAGTTATCACCACCGTTTCCCCTCCCTCGGCATCAGCAGCTTCCTTCATTTTATTGAAAATCGCCTGATGGCCTAAATGAACCCCATCAAAAGTACCAATGGTAACAATGGCATTTGGTACTTTTTTGAAATCCTTTATGTTGTTGTAAATCTTCACGTCAGTTTTTGGGCTAGTAAGTTATTCTTTAAAAGATAGCTGGCAATCTGAACCGCATTGGTGGCAGCACCTTTGCGCAAATTATCAGCAACAATCCACATATTTAAACCATTGGCGATGGTAGAATCGCGCCGGACCCTGCCAACAAAGACTTCATCTTTTCCCTGTGCATAAAGCGGCATGGGATATATGTTGGCAGCCGGGTCGTCTTCCATTTTAATTCCCGGGCTGCTTGCCATAAGTTGTCTTATTGCTTCCAGTTCAAAAGGTTTTTCAGTTTCAATATTCACCGCCATTGAATGGCCGCCAATAACCGGAACACGAACAACCGTAGCTGTGATGGCGATTTCAGCTGTCGAAAGTATTTTTCGTGTTTCAACCTCTAATTTTCTTTCCTCCGTCGTGTAAAAACCTTCGTCAAAAGCTCCCCCATGCGGTATCAGGTTCAAATGAATTGGATGGGGATAAGCAGGCTTTTCAACGCTTTTGTTTTGTTGCTCCTGCAAAAGTTGATTGATCCCCTTGTAGCCCGAACCTGTAACCGATTGGTAAGTGGAAATAACAAGTCGCTTGATTTTAAACTGTTTATGAATCGGAGCCAGTGCCACAACCAATTGAATAGTGGAACAGTTTGGATTTGCGATTATCAGACTTCCCTTGTGCAAAGCTTCGGGATTGACCTCCGGCACTACTAAAGGAATATCCGGTTGCGAGCGCCAGGCAGAACTGTTATCAATCACATAAGTATTTTGCGCGGCAAAAAGAGGTGCCCAATGCTTCGAAATATCACTTCCGGCTGAAAACAAGGCTAAGTCAGGTTTCTTGTTAATTGCATCTTCGATGTCGATTATTTTTATTGCCTTCCCTCTGAAACGTACTTCCTTACCAACTGATGATGGGGAGGCAACTGCAAACAGGCTGGTGCACGGAAATGAAGTTTGCTCCAATACCTCTAGCATGGTTTGGCCAACCATGCCTGTAGCACCAACAATTGTTAATTTCATCTCCGACAATTAAAGTTTTTTATACATTTACAGCCTGTCAAACTGCTGCAAAAATATAAAAAATGAAGCACCTTTTTTCCCTTTTCCTGTTTATTCCTTTTCTGCTCAACGCCCAGATTTCAGATGATTTCAGCGATGGTGATTTTACAAACAACCCAACCTGGTCCGGCACGGCAGAAAAATTTATTGTGAATAGCAGTTTTCAATTGCAACTTAACGATACCGAAGCCGGTTCAGCATGGCTCACCACGCCATATAACCTTGACGGTGCTGTTGAGTGGCGATTCTGGATCAAATTGAATTTCAGCCCTTCCGGCAGCAATTACAGCGATGTTTACCTGGTAAGTGATAACCCGAACCTAAACGAATCTTTGAATGGGTATTTTTTACGTTTTGGAGAAGCCCTTGCTAACGACCCCATAGAATTGTTCAAAAAACAAGGAACAGAGATTACAAGTTTGGCGCGGGGAACCCCCGGTTTGGTTGCAAGTGCTTTCGAAATCACCGTAAAGGTTGTTAGAAGTGCACAAGGCGAGTGGAGCATATTTGCCGATCCCACGGGCAGTGGTTTGTTTAGTTTTGAAGCCTCTGCCATCGACAACAGTTTCCAACCCGGAGGTTACTATGGTTTTCACTGCCAATATACCGTCAGCAATAGCAACAGGATGTTCTACGACAATGTG
>JAGYLH010000075.1 GCA_018400955.1 Bacteroidales bacterium | reverse complement strand
ATAGAACCATCAATATTGCCGTAGTAGCCGAAGTGGCCGAAGCCCTGCAGGATATCAAAGACCAAATGGTATTTGTGGGTGGTGCAGTGGTGAGTTTATACACCGACGACCCGGCAGCCGATGAAATCCGCCCTACGCAGGATATCGATATTACCTTGCATATTGTCAACCTCAGTCATTGGGCAAAGGTACAAGAACAATTGGCAGCTTTAGGTTTTCATCCCGATCCCTTTGGTCATGCCATTTGCAGTTACAAATACAAAGACATTCCGGTAGATATCATGGCCACTGAAGATGGTCCGATAGGCCCTGCCAATCGTTGGTATAAAATAGGTTTTGAAAATTTATGGATTGCAAAAGCTAAAAACCAGGATATAAATATTCTTTCGGCGCCATGCTTTTTAGCAACAAAATTCGAAGCATTCAACAATAGAGGCAACGATTACAGAACAAGTCACGATATAGAAGATGTTATTTACGTGTTGGACAATCGCATACAAATCGTGGAAGAAATCGCCAAAGACGATAGCCGTATTTCAGTTTTTGTAAAAAAACAGCTTCAAGACATTATCCGCAAAGGCATATTACAAGAAGTTTTAATGGCACATATCCATCCAATTATGTTGGAGGAAAGAATGCCAATCGTAGAAGAAAAAATCACTCAAATCCTCAACCAATAAATATGGCATTCAACGAACTCAATAGCGTAGAGCATTACATCATCCACCAACTGAGTGGGGTGAATTTAAATGCCACCGGTGTGCAGGAAGGCAAAGCCGGCTATGGCGCTGCATGGGAATACAAATCTGCCCATGAAATTCAGCGGGGCGTGAATGAAGTATTGGTAGAATCCGAATTAAAGGCAGCCCTTATCCGCATAAATCCGGAAATCACCCAAAACCCTGCCTTGGCCGATGAGGTGATCTACAAACTGCGGGCGGTATTCCTGGCCGTAAATCAGGTTGGTTTGGTCAAAACCAACGAAGAGTTTTTCAAATGGCTCACCGGAGAAAAAACCATGCCTTTTGGCGAAAACAACCGCCATGTGCCGGTGCACCTGGTTGATTTCGACACACTCAGCAACAACACCTATGTAGCCACCAACCAATTCCGCATTCACCACCGCGAAACCAAAATCCCCGATATCGTCCTACTCATCAACGGTATTCCGATAGTGGTGGGTGAAGCTAAAACGCCCATCCGACCTTCGGTAAGCTGGCTCGATGGGGCACATGAAATTCATGAGGTGTATGAGAACAGCATACCGCAATTGTTTGTGCCCAACATCCTCTCTTTCGCCACCGAAGGCAGGGAGTTGTATTATGGCGCAATCAGAAGTCCGCTGGAACACTGGGCACCCTGGCGTTTGGAAAACGATGAAGATGCACTGGCCAAAAGGTTGGGTCTGGCAGAAATTGGAAAAGAACTTTCCGATTTATTGAGTCCGGTTCGCTTGCTTGACATTATGCAAAATTTCTCTTTGTTCACTTCTGACAAGAAGAAGCGCAGAATAAAAGTCATCCCCCGTTTTCAGCAATATGAAGGCGCCAATAAGATTTTAGAACGGGTGAAAGAAGGCCTGGTAAAAAAAGGCCTGATCTGGCATTTTCAGGGTTCGGGTAAATCGCTGCTCATGGTATTTGCAGCACAAAAAATGCGCAAGTCTCCCGAGTTAAAAAGTCCTACCGTGATTGTTTTGGTGGACAGAACAGACCTGGACACCCAGATCAGTGGCATCTTCAATGCCGCAGACATTGCCAATGTAGAAACCACCGACAACATCAGGGAACTACAAACCATGCTGGAGCACGATACCCGCAAGATCATTATCTCTATGATTCATAAGTTTCGCGACGCCAAGCCCAACATGAATACCCGCGACAACATCATTGTGCTGGTAGATGAAGCCCACCGAACCCAGGAAGGCGATTTGGGTCGCCAAATGCGGGCTGCCTTACCCAACGCATTCCTGTTTGGCTTAACGGGCACGCCTGTCAATAAAGCCGATAAAAACACCTTTTGGGCTTTTGGTTCTGAAGAGGATGAAGGCGGTTATATGTCGCGCTACACCTTCCAGGAATCTATCCGCGACAACGCTACGCTGCGCCTCCATTTTGAGCCCCGTTTGGTGGATGTGCATGTGGACAAAGAAACGCTTGACCAGGCCTTTGCAGCTTTCAAAGAAGAAGCAGCATTGACCGACGAAGAAGCCGATGCCTTAAATAAAAAATCGGCCAAGATGGCCGCTTTTTTGAAATCACCGGAGAGGGTAACCAAAATTGTGGAGGACATTACCAGGCATTTTAATGAGAAAGTGGCACCTCACGGCCTCAAAGCCATGATTGTTACTCCTGATCGTTTTGGCTGTGTGCAGTACAAAGAAGAACTGGATAAATACTTCCCTGCAGAAGCCAGTGTGGTGGTCATTTCCACTTCGGCCAATGACCCATTAGAGTTCAAGCAAAAATGGGGCATGGACAAAAGCAAGCAGGAAAAGATTATAGAGGAATTCAATGATGCCCAATCCGATTTGAAATTCATCATCGTTACGGCCAAACTGCTCACCGGATTTGATGCCCCAATTTTGCAAACCATGTATTTGGATAAATCACTGAAAGACCATACGCTTTTGCAAGCCATTTGCCGCACCAACCGATTGTATCCTCAAAAATCCTTTGGACGCATCGTAGATTATTTTGGCGTATTTGATGATGCTGCCAAGGCCATGCAGTTTGATGAAGAAAGTGTGAAGAAAGTCATTTCAAACCTTTCGGTATTGCGCGATAAATTGCCGGAAGCCATAAGCGAAACGCTGGCACATTTCGAGGGAGTGGACAGATCCATTGGTGGTTTTGAGGGACTTGAGGCAGCGCAGAACGCTATCAACACAGATGCGAAAAAAGATGCCTTCGCCAGAGATTATAAATATTTATCCAAGCTCTGGGAATCTCTTTCGCCTGATAACATACTCGATTCATTCAATGCCGATTACAAATGGCTGTCGCAGGTATTTTGAATCTGTTAAAACCAGCCTCCGATAATATTGGCAAGTTATTATGGTTCTCTTTGGGAGCCCAAACCACCAAGCTGATTCACGAAAATATCCATGTGGGTGAAGTGCATCAACTCGAAGAATTTGTGCTGGATGCTGATGGGATTGAGGAGATTCCTCATCATCCCGATCCGAAGAATGCAAAGAAGCTGGAGAAGATTCTCATCAAACGCTTTCGCGCCATGCAGGCGATCCCAAGTTCAAAACTAAGCGAACGTTTGGAGGAATTAAGAAACAAAGCAGAACAGGGCCTAATAACGTCCATTGAATTCTGTTAAAGAACTCTGTAAGCTCTGCCAAAGAAACAGTACAGGCCGAAAAAGAACCTGGAAGATCTCATTCAAGAGAAAACACCACAAGGCAGTCTTGACAGAATTATTCACTCCTGGAATTAAAAACAGACCAAACCCTGCGGTTGTGGAGCGTATCAAAAGGCGGATATTGATGCCATTGTAAGAAGTAATGCGTTTCCGGGTTGGCAGCAATCTGTTTCAGGCGAACGTGAAGTGCAAGCTCACTAAGAAAAATTTTTGGGCGAAGTACAAGATTAAAGACCAGGTGCTGTTTGATCAAGGTATGCATATATCAAAGCAATATTAGTCCCTTTTCCAATTTATTACATCTGCAAAATTAATCCACCTGCCCCATGAACCTCTTCTTCGACACTGTTCCACTGGCCTCCCCCCGCAACTGGAAAGCCTCGGTTACCGAGACAAAAACTGGCCCCGCAGTTCATCTGGCATATTTGCTTTATCCCCTGACGACCCAAACGACGGAACTGGCCACGCTGATGGCTACATCAGTTTATCAGCGAGAAAACGGCATTTTGGTAACGAACCTTGCCGGCGAAACCCCGGCATTGGAGAGAAGGATTTGAGAAATGATAAAGCAAGCCAGCCTCGACGTAGAAATGCCTTGGTTCGAGCCAGCAAAAACGGCGGCCTTCCGCCATCAGCATCTATGTGAACTACCTGGAAGTGTCGCAAACCTCATTGTGTTTCCCGTTTTTGAATGCCCCGGCAACAAGGACCAGCAAGCACTTGATGTTATTAACTGATGTTTCGCACTTTGTGTAATAACCTGACGATGAATGATAAGAGAATTCACAATTTTTGTTAAAATACTGATAATCGGTATTATATATTTGGCCATATTCATTATTAGCTTGAATTCATTGATTGGCTGTTGTTCTTGCGAAGAGCCTTCATACGTTGCCGTGTGACAGCCCCCGCGAGCGGGGGGCTTCGACTTCGGTGAAGTGTAGTAAGTTTTGGTTTGGGGACGTTATCACCATTCCCTCACACTTAACCGCGATAAAGCCCTTCGCTCATGGGAGCCTGTCCGCCACGGCGGATATGGGGGCCAAAACAACTCAACCAACATGATTAATTTGAAGCAGGAATAGTTACTTAATAAACAGGATGTTACTACAGATCATATTTGTTTAAAACCTCTGCGAAACATCAGTTATTAACAAGGTTTTCCCCGATAAAACCATCGCACCAATCAACATCAACGACATAGGCATCACCGGCGGCCTGATGAACCGCACTGTAGCTGGAATATCCTCCAATAAACCAAAACAACACTATGGAAACAGACTAAGCAAAAACCCACCTCTTGATGAAGATGCCATAAAACCGCATCAATGCTCTATTCGAAGGATGGTCGCCGGGAAAGAACTGCTTTCCTCGTCCGCAACGACAGATTCTGCGATGACCGTTGATCAACGCATTTGAGTCGGGACTGATATTGGAACTAAAATATTCAATTAAACAACAGGTGCATGAAATTCAGAATCACAGGTTTCAAACCAAACCGCCACCCGCTGCTACGCAATTGTACCGCATGGCGCTAAAGAGCAAAGCGCTTACAGGCCAGCACCTTGCCGCCTTATGTTAATTTCTTGTTAAAATGAAATATTCAATTCGAAGGAAATAATTTTTTCGTTTTTTTGCGCCCTCAATTTAACAACTAACCAATGACGATACGATCAACCCAAATTTTACTGGCGGCTTCCTTGCTTTTCATGGTGGCCATTTTTTCATCGTGCAATTTAATCGAAGGCCTGATCGACGATGAAGGTGAAAAAATCTATGTCGGCTTGTATTTGGAAAAGGATGAAGTGTTTCCCATGGAAGTGCTGATCTTTTGGCCCGAAAACGAATTCACACAGCAATCATCCTACTATGCAACTGTTGGTGATGTGGAGGTAGAAGCCAAATTATCAAACGACAACAAATTCATCATCCTGGTCCCCGAGCTGCCGGCAGGCAATTATGATTTGGAAATTGACCTGGTTGAATTTAAGGGATCTGCCGGCATCTTTATTCGTCCGCTGCCTGAAAACCTTGATCCGGATGCTGTTTGGGAAAGTTTTATAACCGATGCCCGGACTACAACAGCTTTTCTTGAGGAGCTGAGCCAAACCACAGGGATCGATATTCCGGCCGAAAATTTGTCTTTTACCCAAAGCCTGATTTCCGAATTAGAAACAGTGTATGAGGAACTATCAGTTGAGGAAAAGCAATATGCTGCCATTTTTGTGCAAACAAATCCCGACATCTTTGGACAGGATAAAAAGGCTGTTTTAGCCGACAACAGTGAGGTTTTAGAGGCTTTCAAGTCGTACCTGACCGAAAACAAATGGCAATTTCTTTTATCCGGCAGCACTTTTGCCCTTTCTTTAACAGCTCCTGAGCCTACTGGCCTTACCAAATTCTTGGCTATCGCTTCGGGCATTTATCTCGTAAAAAAGATGCATGATTTGGGTGTTCGGATACTGGATATTTACAACAAGGCCGTTGTAACAGAATCTGCATCTCTCACCATGTCGAAAACTGATTTTACTGTTCTCAACCACGAAGAAGTATTTTTTGATGTCGCACTCACCAATCGCAGCTTGTTCAAAAACGACCTCAACAGCCAAGTCATCCTGGTTTCAGAAGTGGCTTCCCTCATCGAAGAGATAACGCAGGCCATCGAAACAATCAATGGATATATTATCAGTTTCCGTCAGCGGTTTAACCTTGGTCAGGGTGGTCTTGCCAACGTGCCGCAGCGCATCTCCCAAAAAAATGATTTCACACGCGAAACAGTCCCCGGAAACGGCAACCTGGTCGAAATAGAAGTGTTGGACAATACGGCTGTAAATCCCGTTATTATCCTGAAAGGTGATACCTATATCCATGTAAAGTTCTCCACTTGTGAAGATGATTATCAATACTTCACTTTCAGGTACAGCTATGATAGAAACAACTTCAACCTTCAAACCGATTATGAAGCGCTTTTGATTGCAACGCCCATCATTTACAATGAGGTTACCGATCCCCGGGATGGATATACCTATAAAACGATACGTATTGGCGATCAGGAATGGTTTGCTGAGAACCTCAGATACAATAGCCCAGACGATTCCAGCATATGCCCTGTTCATCAGGAGGCAAACTGCAGCATATATGGCAGGCTGTATGATGTGTATGATGCCGTAAATGCATGTCCTCCCGGCTGGCACTTACCTGATGATGATGAATGGAAGCAGCTGGAGGCATTTCTGGGAATGCCCCATGATCAACTGGATAATTGGTACGTAAGGGGCAGTGCGCAGTTTATTGGCGACATGCTCAAAAGCTGTGATGGATGGCCCCATGGTGAACCTGGCACGAACTCAACCGGCTTTTCTGCCTTGCCGGCCGGTGGGCATCGCTATCCGTATGGAGGCGACAATGTTTCACTGGGTTTTGAGCGCTGGGGTACATTCTGGACGTCAAGCAGGACGGATAGTGGCAACGAATATCCAAACAGGATAATCCGCCAGCTTGATGACCATAGTAAAGGTATCATTCGCGATACAGATATGTGGCATCATTACTATGCTGTTCGTTGTGTTAAGAATTAACCTGATTTTTCCTAAGGCGTAGTAAAAACCATCAGACTATAAAGACAAGCACTGATTAAGCTTGCAGGCTGTTGCCTGATAAACAGAATCCTTGACACCCAACATGCCTGTTTTGCAGTTTTTTTTTGCTTTTTGGGTGAAAACGCTATATTTGCAAGTAAATACGAACCAACACCCCATGACCATGAAAAAACAAAATGTAATGATGCTGTCGATGATTTCCCTCACAGCATTTGCTTTTCTTTTATTCAGTGCTTTTCAGGCTGATGTTCAATCCGAAAAAACAATGTCGGTTGCCGAAGCAACATTTGAAATTCCGGAGGATATCCAAAATATTCTCGACAAGTCCTGTTTTGGATGCCATAATGTGGATGCCACCTCCGATAAAGCCAAAAAGAAACTCCTGATCGATCAGATGCACGAGTTGTCAAAAATCAAATTGGTTGCTGCCCTTGGCGATATCAGGGAAACGGTTGAGAACGGTGATATGCCACCCCAAAAATTTCTCGACAAATTTCCCGACAAAGCACTGACAGCCGAAGAGGCGGAAAAATTAAAGGATTGGGCCGGCAAAGCCGCCGACGACCTTTTAAAATAAACAACTGATGAAGAAGATATTCCGGTTTGTTGGGATCGCCCTGCTGCTTGCCTTTGTGCTGATCCAATTCATCCCCAACGATATGCCCGGCAACGAAGCGGTGAAGGGGATGGATATTTTTGAAATCAGCGACATACCTGAAGAAGTGAGCGTTCACCTGAAAAATGCCTGTTATGATTGCCACTCCCACGCTGTGAATCATCCCTGGTATGCTTCAATAGCTCCTGCTTCATGGCTGGTGGCCAAAGATATCAGGGAAGGACGGAAAGAACTTGATTTCAGCGCCTGGGGCAGCCTGTCGCTAAGAGACCAATTGAAACTGCTGGTTGATATCTCCGAAGAGGTGCACGAAGAAACCATGCCGCTGCCCATTTATACGTTTATGCATGCTGACGCCAGGCTGAACAGCGAACAAAGGGAAGCCATCATCCGCTGGGCCGAATCCTATGCCGAGGCCTTATTGGAATAAATACAACCGGGATATACAAGTGAGCGAAATAAAAGCTCATAAATGGTTCATGAAGTGAATATTATGATAAATTCATGTCTTTTTTTTATCACGCTGAATTATGGTGTCTGTCTCTTGCACATAATGTTTTTATTTTGATTATTGTACCTTCTTTTTAAAGATAATCAATCCAACACAACGCATATGGATGTAAGTCAGGTTTTGGTTAAGCTTAAAGGCGTTCTGCATGCCATAACAAGGGGTGACTATGATGTAAGTCGTGACATTGAGGTTTACCTGGATGAACAGGAACAACCAAAAGAAGTTGTGGATTTTGCTGAACAATTGAACTTCATGAGCCTGAAGTTAGAAGCCAGGGAAATGGCACTTAAAAAGACCATTGATGAACTGGCAATAACCAATAACGACCTCAAACAATCCATTCGTAACAGTGAGTTCATTTCTGTTTTTTTTGCCGGAATACTTGTGTTAACCGTCATTTATACGGTTGCCTTTTCATTGATTTTAAATTACCCTTCGGTGAATACCTATATACCCAGGCTAACCGAACTTGCGGTGCTGATATTGGGCTTGATGACAATCAGAAAAAGCCGGCTACCATTAAAAACATTTGGTCTAACCTTTAAAGGCTGGAAAAAATCATTGTTTTCTTCATTACTCTTTACTTCAGGCGTGTTTTTGCTGATGGCGTTGTATCGTTTATATCTGAATAAATCATTAGGGATATCGACATATGAGATTTTTCCCGTTAAGGAATTCGACTGGAGCTTGGTAGTGTATGCCCCTGTAAGCTTAATTCAAGAGTTGCTTGCACGTGGAATCATTCAAACAGCCATGATCATTCATCTGGTGCATCGGCGAAAAGTATTGTTGTCCATTTTCCTGGTTGCCTGTATTTTTGGGGGATCACATCTGAATTATTCGTTCGAACTGGCCTTTGCCAGCTTTTTACTTAGTTTTGGCTGGGGTTATATGTTTCATCGCAATCCAACAATAGTTGGTGTAGCACTGTCACACTTTTTAATCGGCAATATTGCTTATTTTATGGGATTTTGGGATTTTCTGATACAGCATCCAATGTAGCATCCTGCAATTATTTCCGACTGTGAATTAATCAGTTTAAATTGCTATTGGTTTTAAGTCAAAGATTTTTGATTCCTTTCTTTCTTTAATACTACTAAACTAATTAATTGTTTATTAATAGCTTGTGTAATTTGAAGCATCAACTTATTGATGCGTATTATTGTAGCCGGTTTGCCGTAACTAATGTCACTCTTAAATTCCAATAATGATTTTGAGGATGTATGCATAGAAAAGGGGTTGTTATTTAACAACACTATGTGGTCATTTCTATGTGCACTATGTGTCTATGTGGTTCACCATTAAATATATAACAGATAGACATATAGGTCATATAGGTGTTCACATAGGGTATAACATTAATTTATTATTTCAGATAATTTCGCACATGCGGAACGCAAACACTTTAATGCAGTTTGAGGAAGTTATTAAGAAAGGTTTACTTAGACAGATTTTATGTGAGTTAATTAAGTCCATGAATTAATCAGGTTAAAATGTATTATAACCTTCAACATGGCTCTGTGTAACTCAGTGTCTCTTTGTGAAACAGCTATTCCACAATTCCGATCTCCGCGGACGCACAGAGAAGCACCATTTATGCAAATGAAAGACAAGATTGATAATAACCCTTATCACTATTGCTTTTAAACACACTGATTAGTTTCTGCCCTTATTTTTTATCAAACTTTTTGGCACAAACCAAACAGGCCAACATATTTCATGCACGGAAAATCTCTCCTTGTGACAGACGAAGCAGAAAAATCTCAATCAACTTTTTCCAATAGTACAATCCCCTCATTCGTTGTAACTTCCACTTTTCCGTTTCTGACTGTATATTCCTTTTCGCCGTAAGCATCAAACAATTTGCTGCCATCAGCAAAAACAGCAGCTACATCCAGGCTGACAGGATCTGCAGGAAGATCGAGGCCAACAACCACCTGATCAACAACTTCATTTTTGCTATACCTGCGTGAAAACACATAAGGTTCGCTGCTGATCATCCGGTGTAACCCTGCACCAACGGCAGGATGCCGCTGGCGAAACTGTCCCAGCTTTTGCCAGTGTTTCAGCAGTTCGGGATTTTCACCCCAGTTCATCTTGCCACGCAGGTTTGCATCGCCCAAAGCACCTTCGATGATGAGTGGCCGGGCAGTTTCATCTCCGTAATAAATCTGCACCTGTCCGGGACAGAGCAGCAATTTGGTGGCCGACTCTTTGGTGCGTTTCCGTTCCAGGTCGAAGGGCCAGCCATCGTCGTGTGAGCTGACGTAGTTCATAAAGGTCACATCATGGAGCGGACCATCATGCAGCAAAGCGGAATAAGCCGAAAAAAGTTCTTCGTATGACTTGTTGGCATCCCCTTTAAAGCCAAAGTTGATCTGACTGTCGAAGCCGTGATCGAAATAGTTCACCAGGGTATCGCCAAAGTCGAAGTCCTTGCCATTCATGGCGTTGTAGTTGTAGGTTTCGGCCAGCATGAAGAAGGGCTGATCCTTTTGGATGGCTACCGGGTTGTTCTTTTTCCATTCTTCGAAAGCGATACGCGCTTCCTCCGACAGGTCGGACCACACATCGCCTTCGGTATGTTTCACGGTATCCACCCTGAAACCATCAATGCCAAACTCTCGGATGAAATCGGTAATCCATTTGATGATGTAATAACGTGGTGTGCGCGGATAACCGGTGCGGGCAAAAAAGGCATCGAGCTCGTCCATCTCTTGCTGCAACCTTCCTTCGGCTTCCCATTTGTCTTTTAGCGCCTGCGGAATATCCACTTCTTCAGTTTGTTCGGTGATGATATCCGGGAGGTTTTTCACCAGGGTGCAAAAGATGGTGCTTTCGTAATCCTGGTAGGTGCATTGGGGTTCGGTGCGCACCCAATCCGCAGGCCAAACCGGATCGACGGGCGTTACAGGGCCTGTATGGTTGATCACCACATCCAGCAGCACACGGATGCCGCGTTTGTGGGCTTCTTCAACCAGCTGTTTCAGCTCTTCGGCTGTTCCCCAATTGGGTTCGATGGCAGTCCAGTCGCGAATCCAATAGCCGTGGTAAGCGTAAGTTTCTCCCTGACCTTCATCCACAAAGCCATGAATCTGCTCATGCACTGGCGAAAACCACAGTACATCTATACCAAGGCTGGTGAAATAGCCTTCCTGAATTTTTTGGGTAATCCCTTTCAGGTCGCCCCCGTTGAAACTGCGCAGGTCCTTGGTTGGTGCTGTGCGGTTAAAATTGATATCGTTGGCGGGATCACCATTGTGGAAACGATCGGTGAGCAGGAAATACAAGGTGGCATTGTCCCAGTCGAAATAAGCAGGTTTGGTTTCTTCGACAGGTTGGCAGCTGTAAGGCGCTGTCATCATCATGATCAACAGCAGAAAAAGAGAGATTGTACGCATAGGGCAGCATGTTTTTATGTGGAAACAAAAATAAGGCAATTGTTTGAAGTTTTCGGATTTTTACAGCTACTGGCAGCAAATAATTGGCAAGCATGTCCCAACGCTGCCGTGCGATTGTGCTGTCGCGCGAATGTATCGCGTGACAATAACGAAGCGGAATAAGCAAAACTACTATCTTTACAACCCAAAATCATTTTCCGGACAGGGCTTGATTCCTATCACTCAACGGAATGGTTTTCAGGTAAAAAAATGAACGGCAACACGGCAAAAAGCGTATGCAGAAGAAACAGTTTCAGTCAACACTTTACCAATACTATATTATTGTAGTGCTTTTGGCTGCCATTGCCATCAGTGGCGGGCGGGATTTTTTGTTTCAAAAAAAAGCTGTCGAAGTGCAGATAGGCCTTCCGGAAATCCAGGAAATTTATCCGGCAGCAACACAATATAGCCTGAACAGATTTGGAATTTATGAAGTGTTTGGTGCAGCTGAACAAAGACTTGGAGCGGTATTGCTCTCCTCCAATTATTCGCAGCAGTATGGGTATGCCGGTATTGTTCCGCTCTTGATTGGTGTGGATGAGGATTTGGTGATTACAAAAATGATTGTTTTGCCAAACAACGAAACCGGCGACTATGTGGAGGCTGTTTACAGCCCAAAGTTTATTGGCCTGTGGGAAGGAATAAGCATGGAAGATGCCCTGCAGATGCAGGTGGATGCTGTTTCGGGGGCAACACATACAAGCAGGGCTGTAATCGCCGGAGTGCGGCAAACAGCTTCCCATATTATGGAAACGGATGCAGCCGCCCTTGAACCAAACCTTTGGACAAGCATTAAGGATTTGCTTTTTTTGGCATTGGTGGCCTTGTCAATTGTGATGGCATACAAAAAGGGAAGAGCCAAATACAGGACAGTTTATCTGATAGGCGTTTTGTTGATCATGGGCCTGGTGGTTAACAATTTGTTATCGGCCCGCTTGCTGCATGGCTGGCTGTTGCAAGGCTTTGTATGGAGTGCCAACTGGCAAAGCATGCTGTTGTTTTTTCTGGCCCTGAGCCTTTCTTTTATAGGCAAACGAAAGTTTTATTGCAACTACCTCTGTCCGATGGGTGCTTTGCAGGAGTTGACCAACAAAATCAGCCCTTTCAAAAAACGAAAACTGCCTGGCCCTTTTTGGGGTATCAGCATCAGGGAAATCTACCTGACCCTGATCGCGGCAGCCTTGCTCATGGGCTTTACGCCCGAACTGGCCTATCTGGAACCCTTCATGCTTTTCTCCTTTCGGATTGTGGGTTGGGGCATCATCCTGTTCGGTGCGGCCATTGTTGTTTTGTCACTGTTTTACCATCAGCCCTGGTGTGCCGTCTGCCCAACAGGTTGTTTGATAGATACCATTTCCTATAACAAAATAAAGCCATTGATTCAAAGCATACTGACCATGCAAAAAGTGGCAAGTATTTAAATATTGTTCTGCCACCGCTGCATTAAAAGCGTCCATGTCACAGCAACCAAAACATCCAGAACTGGCTATGCGTAAAAGCACATCAACTGCATTGAAGGTGCACCATCCGCAACTTCCGATTCTACCTATGTTCTGTTTAAAAAAGAAGTCGTTCGGCGTCAGGGCTGAGCTGTATCCAAAACGTCCTGGTAATCAGGCAGCTACGACTGAAGGAAACCCAACATCATGATCGTTACCTGATTGGCATCAGCAACTCCCAATCCACCCAGCATTGCCGTTTCCATGCGTCCTGCCACCTATTCGTATGATAATCTTACCGAAACGGGCTTTTCACCGTCAATATCCCCATCGGATATGGTGAAATATGTTGATTATGCCACCGCTTTTCAGCAGGGATGTGGGATAAGTTTAAAGAGACAGGGTTTACGCCGGTGCGGGCAGAATTTGTAAACGCACCCTATGTGAAGGAGTTTCCGATGATGAATGTGAGATTACCGCCATGCACGCTTGGGTCGCACCGGCAGTTTATCGGAAAAGTTTATCGATGTAAAAGTGGGATGAGGCCATCCCTGGATGCCAGTGGCAAGGTAGATGTGAATTTGTTGAACCTGCTGATTTACGGCGGCGGAAAGTAATATGAAACAGGGAAGCTTTATTGCAGAGGTGGGCGCATCTCTGGATGATATTGACGGTGAGCCTTTTGTGCCGTCCTACCGGAAAAAATATGCCAATGAAACCATGAAGGTGATTCACAACCGAAAGAGTGTGCGCCATTTTACCGATCAGGCCGTTTCGAAAGACAAGCTGGAGCAGCTGCTGCAAAGGTGCGGTATGGCAGCCCCGACAGCAGCAACCAGACAGCTCCTGGGCCTTTTATGTGGTTACACAGCGCGAAACCCTGGATGCACTTGGCGAACAATTGCCTTATGCCAAGATGCTGCATCAGGCGCAAGCAGCCATCATCGTCTGCGGCGATATGGAGAAGGCCGGCAATTTGAAAGATGAAGGCTATTGGGTGCAGGATTGTTCGGCTGCTACCCAAAACATTTTACTGGCCGCAGAAAGTCTGGGTTTGGGTGCTGTTTGGACGGCAGCCTATCCATACGACGACCGAATGAAAGTGGTGATAGAAACCCTGAACCTTTCGGATAACCATGTGCCTTTAAATGTAATCCCCATCGGATACCCAACGGGTGAAGACCAACCCAAAGACAAGTGGAAGCCGGAGCGTATTATTTGGGAGGAAGCAGGCAAGATTGAATAGGTGATGAGCTGAGTATTCACCTATGATGTTGTTTTACTGGTAATAACATCGTTTAATATTTGTTTTTTAAATGCTTTCATTGTATTTTTGTTGTGCTACAAACCAAAAACCCATCATTATGAAAGCCCTGTTATTAACCTCAGCTCTTCTTTTGTCAGTGTTTTGTCATCTAAATGGTCAAAACTATCAGGCCGTTTATGCTGACAGAACATCTTCATTTATAAACCAAAACAGTGAAATATTCTTTATGGAAATCCGATATATGGAGCAATCCGGACAGGATTCTGTTTTCATGCCTTTTCAGGGCATACAGTATATTGGCGAGATGAATAATGGCAGTGTGTGCTACGACCCTTATGGCGCTTCCTGGATTGGCAAGCAGGTGGTCGTCAGGGAAGATGGCTACAATGTATTCATCAACAGTGCGGGCGATTCGGTATTTTTGATGACCACGGCCAATCCGGGCAATTCATGGACTGCTTATCAACAACCTGAAGGGATTACTGTTGTAGCCACGGTTTCACAAATTGATATGTTTGAATTTCTTGGGATACAGGATTCGGTGAAAACCATTGTTTTCCAGGTATATGATGATGCCATGCAGCCCATTGGGCACCATTTGAACAACAGGCATTTGATACTCAGCAAGCACCACGGTTTGGTAAGGTCCATGAATTTTTCATTATTTCCCGACTATGTGTATTGGGAACATCAACTTATGGAGGCGGACATTGCAGGCATGAGCCGGCCATTGCTTGGTATCCAAAACCTGACCTGGATGCAGGTGCATGACTTTCAGCCGGGCGACGAGTTGCATGTGAAATACGATGCTGAGTTTCCATGGTTCTATAATGAGCATTACATGCTGATCCACCGCTACCTGGATCGGATAGATTTTGCTGATTCAGTGGTGTACCAGGTTGAACAACAGATGTACAGAATAAAAGACCAGGCAGGGGAAATTGAGGAGGAATATATTTTTGATACCATAACCCAAACTTTCACCCCTGATCCGAATTTTGATAAATTGCCCGGCGAAACGGTTTTCGAGGAGGAATTTTTTGGAACTGAAAGTGCTTTTGTTAATAGCATGCACATGTTGCTCTGGGAAGAAAAGCGGGTTGCATCCATTGAAAAATGGATACAGTTTTTGGAGGATGATTGCTGGGGTTTTTCTGGGGTAATTGACGGATGTTTGTCAGATTACAGCTACTATAAAGGCTTAAGCGGGCCCTATTATGCATGTAATATGTGGGGGGATGTAGAACGGAAATTGGTTTACTATAAAAAAGGGGGTGAAGAATGGGGCAACCCACTCGTGATTGGGCTTGATGAGCTTACTGAGAAGAGGCCCGCCGTTGTGCCCAACCCGGCTAAAAATGAAATAAGGCTCATACATCTGGATCAATATCCAACAGTTGATTTTTACCTTTACGATATGCATGGCAGGCAGTTGATAACGCTTCCACAGCAACAGACAGGGACAGTAATTAGTTTATCGGGCTTGTCAGTCGGATTGTATTTTTACAGCATCATACACGAAGGTAAAACACTGCACAACAATAAGTTGTTAATAGAAAAATAATTCTGCTTACACCTTCTTCCATTGGCAGACCGGCTCATTGTTACAGGCAGGTAGTCCCGCTACTACTTTCTCCTGTTAAAACCACAAACCAACGCCCCTAAGGTATTCTTGCAAATCTGATCTTGAAGGCCGGCCAAAACGCTTGGTTGCTACCGAAATAAAAAACCTAAGAAAACCTACCAACCAAACTCAACAAGCTGTGCACTGTATTATCATTCCAACCCTGCATAATCAACCAGCCTGACTGATTTACAATCCAGACTTGTATGCAGTCAAAACCTCCTACCCATCACCCCCTTATCCCTTAACACTTTTTACAAATTTATCGAAAGAAAAAAGACTTTAATTTCTTTATCAATGAACATTAGCCACGGAATAGTGTTTAATGTTTGATCTAAAAAATTAAACAATTTAAAATTATAAAAATGAAAAAATTATTTGTATTCCTGTTCGCGCTTGCCATTTCAACAAGTGCCTTCAGTCAGAAAAAGGATGTTGTTGACATTGCGATTGGTTCTTCCGATCACACAACCCTTGTTGCTGCCGTTAAAGCAGCCGATTTAGTAACAGTCCTGAAAGGTGAAGGACCATTCACCGTTTTTGCACCGACAAATGCTGCTTTTGATAAACTTCCTGCCGGAACGGTTGAGAGTTTGCTGAAACCGGAAAACAAAGCACAGTTGGCAAAAATACTGACCTATCATGTAGTTAGCGGAAATCTTGATGCTTCTGCCGTAGTAGCAGCTGTTAAGAAAGGTATGGGAAAAGTAGAATTGACAACTGTCAGTGGCGATAAATTAGTTGTTTCGATGGACAAAGGAAAGGTAATGCTTACTGACGAATCAGGCAATACGGCTTATGTTACAACAACCGATCTGAAAGGCAGCAATGGCGTTATCCATGTAATTGATGGCGTGGTACTTCCTAAGTAATCTAACGACGATATATTTTAGCAAATAAGAAAGGGACTATTCCATTTCGAAATTGATTGCCACCGTATGCAACCTATCGCATACGGTGGTTTTATTTTCAGCCAGATCAAAATGACGATACACCGCGAAAATGAGCATCCTCCATTTTGACTTGA
>JAGYLH010000074.1 GCA_018400955.1 Bacteroidales bacterium | reverse complement strand
GATCCCCTACGCTCCCCACTAACAAGCTAACACGCTAACAATCAATTGAATCTTGAATTTTGTCCGTCAGCTGACGGATTGAATCTTTGAATCCTCAATTTCAATGACACCCGGCAAGCAGAAGCGCAGCGAACTGCTTGACGTTGGTGGAATTAATCCCGATGAGGAACGAATCGGGACCCAACAATCAACAATCAACAATCAAAAATCAACAATCCTCAATCACCAATCTCAACCTCCCAACCTAACACGCTAAAAAGCTAACTTTTTGCCAATTTGCAAAGAGAAAATTTTATTACAAATAAAATACTAAATTTGAACTTTTAAGGACAAGACTAAACACGATAAATATGCTGGGCGACAAACTGAGGGAGTTACGGGAAGCCAAAAGTCTGCTGCAACGCCAGGTGACTGCTGAACTAGAGGTAGATACTGCCTACATTAGCAAAATGCAGAGCAATGAAAAACCGGTAAGCCGCCAGCACTTGAAAAAGCTTTCAGCACTGCTTGGCATAGCAGAACAAATGCTGCTTACCCATGGGCTGGCCGATAAAGTGGCTGAAAGATGAAGATGTAGCCATAAATGTACTTCATGTTGTGGGAGACCATATTTTAAAAACAAAAAAGTAAAAAAGAAAAAGCTGATAGTAATGGGCACCTATTCAATCAAGGATATAATCCAATCTACTGACCGGCATAAGCTGTATATCCTCATGTGCCGTCAGGGTGAGTTAATGGATTGTATTTCATGGCTCCAGTCACAAAAGATTCATGCTATCAATATGGGAAAGGAGTTGGCTGAATTTATTGACGGTCTAGAAGATTATAGCTATCTCAGTATTGACGTATTCGATTACGTCAAAAAGACGATGGATAAGCACAAGGCTAAAATAAACAATATCGGAAATACTGTGGTGGCTATTTACAACCTGGGTATTTTGTTCGAGCCTGCAGTTGAATTGAATACAGCTCAATTGCTTAAAGATTTTTCCAAAACAGCAGCCCTCATCATTATCTGGGAAAATCAAACTGAAAACTCTGGCCGGTTACACTGGTCAACCCAACAAAACAATGTATTCCTTGACTTTACTGAAACGCAATTTAAAAAACTGCAGTATGCAATATAAAGAGCTGATACAATTTGAACCGATCACCACCGTGGTGAAATTGGTAAATGCAGGTGAACTGTCGGTTGCACAAAACCTGGTGAAAACATTTGTCTTCTCCAGGAAGATGCAGGAAGACCTGCGGGAAATTATTACTAAAAACCTGGTAACTGAGCCTTCATATGAAACCAAAGGCATTCAGGTAGTTGGTAGTTACGGAACTGGTAAGTCACACTTGATGTCACTTGTATCCGCTATTGCTGAAAATGCCGATTTGTTGAAGCATCTTCAGAATGAAGATTTAAAGCAAGATTTAAAAGTCATTGCCGGCAAGTACAAAGTACTTCGCTTTGAAATCGGCACTGACAAGCCATTAAAGGATATCGTTTTTGCGCAAATTGAGCGATATCTTAAAAATACAGGCATTGACTTCAAATTTGATGATGATTCATATTTTAGTTGGAAGGAACTGATTCAAAAGATGATGGCGGAGTTTGAATCAAAATTTCCTCATCATCATTTCCTCATGGTAATTGATGAGTTGCTGGAATATTTAAAAGGCAGAAAACCGAATGAGTTACACAACGATCTGATGCTGCTCCGTCAATTGGGTGAAGCTTGCGACAACTCACGTTTTAAGTTAATGTTCGGTGTACAGGAATTGTTGTATCGATCACCTGAGTTTCAGTTCCAGGCTGACATGCTCAATAAAATTGAGGATCGCTATGCTGATTTAATCATTACCAAGGAAGATGTTTCGTTTGTAGTGAAGGAGCGTTTGTTGAAAAAGGACCTGCATCAGAAATCAAAAATAAGGGAGCATCTCTTGAAGTTTGCCCACTTGTTTGAAGGGATCAATACCAATCTAAACGAATTTATTGACCTCTTCCCGGTACACCCTAATTATGTGAGCTATTTCGAAAGGATCAAGCACGGAAAGAGCCAACGGGAAATACTGAAGGTGTTATCTGTGAAGTTTGCAGAAATTTTAGAAAAGGAAGTACCAACCGACAATCCGGGTTTGATCACTTATGATTCCTACTGGCCCGATCTTGCCAGCAATCCCGCCATGCTTGCTATTACTGACATCAGAATTGTTCGTGATAAAGTGGACATTATTTCCGATAGGGTTGCTAGTCATTTCACCGGCGCAAGGGCAAACCGAAAAGAAATTGCCCAAAGCATTACCCAGGCTTTGGCCATTCGTATTCTATGCGATGATCTGGACAAACGCAATGGAGCAAGTGCGCATAGCCTTAAGGAAGATTTGTGTGTTACCATCTCCAAAGTTGATGATCCGGAACTCTTATTGGCCGCAATTGATAGTACAGCAAAGCAATTGGTTACTGCTACAGCTGGTCAATATGTTGACCTGGATACGGTAAGCGCTGATTTTTACATTCGAACCGAAGGCGGTATCAATATACCTCAGTTAATCCGTGACTTTGCGGATGAAGTGATCAAGAAAGACACTGACCAAGCCGACCAATACTATTTTGACTTCCTGCAATTTATATTAGAAATTCAACAAGTCTCCTACCGCTCCGGATTCAAGATATGGCAGCATTCACTTGAATGGAACGATAAGAAAAGTTTCCGCCTGGGATATATCTTTTTCGGGAACCCTAATGAACGCAGCACCACCGAACCCATACAGCAATATTATATTTTCTTCTGTCCGCTGTTCAATGCCATTAATCGTAACGATGAAACAGACGAAGTATATTTTGATGTAGCCGCCCTTTCTGATGAATTTAAGGACACCATATGCCTTTACGGTGCAGCAAAGGCAAAGCATACCTCTGCACCTACCAACCAAAAGCAATTATTCAGCAATCAGATCGAGGAATATCAGCGTAAAGCCATTGCGCTGTTTGATAAAGAATATGCCGACAAAACCAAAGTGATCTACAAGGGTGAACACAAAACATTGAAATCATTCCCTCTGCCTGGGGAAGGCTCCACCAAAGAGATGATTTTCCGCAGCGTAGCAGCTAAAGTACTTAATATGGCTTTCAATGATAAGTTTCCTCATTATCCTGCATTTACCGATTTGCAGTTCCCTTTAGCCAAGGACAACTATGCCGGCTCCATAACAGCAGCATTAAGAAAAGTTACAAACCCTGGGCAGCCCAATAGAAATGGTGAAGCATTACTGAGCGGTCTTGGATTGTGGAGTGGTCAAAATATTGTAACCGATAACAGCAAGTATGCCGAAAGTATCAAAAAGAAACTAAAAGAAGTTGGTGAAGGTGCTGTACTCAACAGATCAGATATTATCTATGCACACTATGCACCGGCAAATCTCTGGTACTCGGTTGATTTCAATATCGATTACCAGTTGGAATTTATCGTGCTGGCTGCATTGGCTTACAAAGGCGATATTGAAATCAACTGGTCAGGAAGCAAAAATCTATCTGCCACCAATATCGAATCCGTCCTTAACCTCAATGAAGAAGACTATTTCACCTTCCAGCACATTAAACAGCCACAAGGCATTCCTGTAAAACACCTCAAAGCCTTGTTCACTAATCTGGGATTACCCGATTATACTTCCGAACTGGAAAAACCGGAAACTATCAGCAAAATAATCACAGAAGCAAAGACCAGGGCCGAAAGGGCGGTAAAAACAAAAGCCATTGTGGTGCAAGGCCTAAAGTGTCGGAATGTGCCCTTGCTGAGTGATGAGGACAGTGCCAGAATGAAAGCCGAACTGGAGGCACTGGGCACTTTACTCGACAGCATCCAATCATACAATTCTTATGGAAAGCTTAAGGCATTCAAATTCACCGAAGAGGAGCTGAATAGTGCCTTTAAAGCCTGGCCTTACTGCGACCTGGTGGATAAATTGAAAGAAAAAGCGGAGAAGTTTGAACGATTGGTGGGCTATCTTTACACAGCACAATCCTATGTTGTAGAAGCGGAAAAACCACTATTTGACGACATGAAAGCGGCTGTCGATAGTCTTCCCATTGTAGTGGCATCGACAAAAGATACGGACATCAAAAAATATGAAGCGCTGCTCAATTCATTGATTGACCGCTATGCCGATTACTACCTGAACCAATACACCCGCTGCCGTTTATCTAAAAAGGATGATTTGGCAAAAGTGCGGATACTGGGCAGTGACAAAAAACGCATATGCGACATCATCAAGGATTCTGAATTTATTACAGCCACAGAATACCAAAACTGGGTAAATAGCATCACTTCTCTGCGTGAAGCTGATGCTTTTCTGACAAAGGCTAAAGTACTTATTGAGCCTTACCACGATTTTAATCCCCGGGAGTATTATGGCAAAACCACGTTCAATATCAATCAGTTGGAAGAACATTTGGATAACATCCTGGAAAAGTGGACAAACGCCATGCGCTCAGTTTTCAAAGACCCGTCTGTGCAGGAAAATATGGACATCCTGAATGCTGCCGATAAGCAATTGGTAGAAGATTTCAGAACCGGTAAAGCAGAGCTTACTGCCGACAATGCTTCCAGGCTGAGAAACCTGATTGCCCAATTTGCCCAAGGCATTGACAAGGTGGAAATAAACATGGAAGATATCCGAAAACATTTGAGCAAGCCGCTAACACCACAGGAAGCCATTGAGACCCTCACCAGCTATATTGATAGCTTGTGTGCCGGAAAGGAAAGGAACAAGGTGAGAATCATCGTTAAGTAAGCAATCTGGAATGACTTTACACCTCAATATTGAAGACTTGCTTTCTGCCCAAACAGTAGAGACGGATCGTATTGAATACAAGGAAGGGTGGAACCCCGATGCCATCTACCGAAGTATTTGTGCTTTTGCCAACGATTTCGATAACACAAGTGGTGGTTACATCCTTGTAGGTGTGAAAGAAGATGATGTTACCAAAACAGCTAGGAGGCCGGTAAAAGGCCTTACAACAGCCGAGTTGGCTGATATTCAATTCAAGATGATTGGCTTCAATAATTTATTGCAGCCCGTGTATAATCCACATTTATTCATTGAGATAGTGGATGGTAAGCAAATACTGGTATTATGGATTCCCGGCGGATCTAACCGTCCCTACCAGGTTCCGGAGCGGGTTACAGCCAAAGAAAAAAGATATTTCTATTACATCCGTAAATATGCCAACTCGGTAAAGGCTAAGATGGAAGAGCAGCAGGAACTTATTTCTTTGTCAAATAATATCCCATTTGATGACCGCTCAAACACACAGGCTACATTGGAAAATATCTCCATGGTGTTGGTTAAAGATTATCTGGTGAAAGTAAAAAGCCGTTTAGCCGAACAGGTGGGTAAAATCCCTGACCGGGGATTACTCAGGCAAATGGAACTCATATCCGGCCCAAATGAGCATGTTTTTCCAAGGAATGTAGGTTTAATGCTATTTGCGGAAAATCCAGAATTGTTTTTCCCTTACACACAGGTTGACATAGTGGAGTTTCCTGATGGGGATGCCGGGCCTTATTTGGAACATGATCCCATAGCAGGTCCTGTACCGGAACAAATATACCGCACATTATCCTTTCTGAGAGATAAATTAGTGAAAGAAAAGGTCATCAAACCGACCGACAAAGAAGAAAGCATCCGTGTTGCCAGCTATCCCTATCAGGCCATCGAAGAAACCCTGGTAAATGCGTTTTATCACCGGGATTATCAGCAAAGGGAACCCATAGAGATCAGAATCTATCCCAATTCCATTATCTTTATCAACCATGGCGGGCCTCACCGGTCAATACTCCTGGAAGCATTTAGCCTTGGCAAGGTGCGCAGCAGGCGCTACCGCAACCGCAGACTGGGCGAGTTTTTGAAGGAACTCGAATTGACCGAAGGACGGGCAACCGGTATCCCTACCATTTTGAACTCATTGAAGGATAACGGATCGCCTGCACCCCGCTTTCATACTGATGAAGACCGTACCTTTTTTGAGGTAGAATTGTTTATTCATCCGGCATTTACAATTAAAGAACCTTTTACAATTGATGCTGACAAACTAATTGCTTCAATGGCCGGTGTTGATGATGTACTAAATAGCATACTTGATTTTGAAGGTATAGCACATGAAGATTTTAGCCGTGGTGCCATAGCTGGTATCCAAGCTGGTACCATAGCTGAGAAAGTTAAAATACTTGATAATCAGACGTCTGATGTATTAAGTGCTATAAATGGTACCGTAGTTAGTGCTATAGCTGGTGCCATAGCTGGTACCATAGATGAAAAAGAAATAGAATTACTTACTATGGCACTGGTACCAAAGGATAGGAAAATTCTTTTAACCCATATTGGAATGACCAACCACCGGAAAAACTATGAGCGCTATATGCTGCCCATGATAACCAAAAGCTGGCTTACCATGACCATACCCGATAAACCTACCAGTCCCAAACAGCAGTACCTTACAACGCTTAAAGGGCGACTCGTTTTAAATATAATAAGCCATAAACATTAAAATCAATCTGTCATGAATGCATGTCTCGCTGCCTGTATAGATAGTTCTTACTGGAATCTGATTAATTTTATTTTCGCAGCTTTTGCTGTAACGGTTTCAATAGGTTACTTTCTAAAGCCAAGAATATTTTTTGTTGGTTTCGTACACGACAAAAAATGGAAAGTAAGGGTGATCAATAAAAACCTTTTAATGGCTGTAAAGGAAGTGCAATGCGAAATTGCCGTATTCTGAGTTTAAAATGCTTTAAAAAAGAAAACCGTTCCATTAAAAAAAAGACAAAACACTGGTATTGGAGGAAATTTGAAAAGGCTGAAGACGATTATAACTTCGTAGAACGCTTGCTAATATTAATCAGATAAATCAATAACATCGGAAATGGATGAAAGTCAAAGAAACAGGACTATGAGAATGACTATAAGTATATGAGAATAAGAATATTGGCTCTTAATTTTATGGGCAATCAGAAAGTATTTATGAAAGAATTTATACGATTGAAAAGTTAGAAGAAGTTAAATACGGCATGGAAAAGCCCATACCTATTAGTTATGCTGAACATAAAAAACAGCAAAAAAGAGAGTATTTAAGCACAAATTGCGATGAAAATGAAGGAAAATAATATGATCACTTGCCTCGGTTTAAACTTCTCTTCAGAAAATGAACGCCGTGAATACTTCCCGCAACGAACCGCGCGCCAAAACTATTTGTTAAAGAAAATTGAGGCTTTCCCATTGGCGAGGATGATGACATCATTAACCCGAGCGACCCACCCTATTACACTGCCTGCCCCAACCCCCATTGAATGATTTTATTGCCGAATGGGAAAAGGAAAAAGAAAACATACCTTAAGAGGAAAAAGGATTTTCATGTGGATGGTTTTTATGCCTGATGTGAGTGAAGGCAAAGAATAATCCCATTTACAATGCACATAGCTATCATACAAAGGTGCCACACCTGCTATTATGCGTTACATCTACACTACACAACCTTTATGATATTGTTTTTGATGGTTTTGCGGGTACTGGTATGACTGGTGTTACAAGTCAATGTAAAAACACAGATAATGAGACAAAGTATTTAATTGAAAAGGAATTCGGAATCAAAATATGGTGTCAAGCCAACAGGGGTGAACGGGAAAGCAATACTAAACGACCTGTCTCCAATTGCAGCTTTTATATCAAAGAACTATAATTCAGCTTGTGATGAACTGGATATACGATCTAAAGCCGAAATGCTATTGAACAAATTGGAAACAGATTGTACTGGTTTACAGAACAAAGCACACTAATGGCGTATCTGGAAAATTACTAATATCATCTGGTCTGAAGTTTTAAGTTGCCTCTAATTGCACCAGATATAGTTTATCATGATGTTGCAGTGGATAGCAAATTCAGAAGTAAAGGATGTTTTTCAATGCAAAAATGTGAATAGAACTAACGAAAGGAAGACTGAAACAATTTATGTTATCTCCATGACGTAGTTCTCCAAGAAACAGTAAAGCCTTCGGAAATATGCATGGTTTCATTAAGGTATAAAGTAGGCAATAAAAATATTACAAAAGCTTAGGATAAGGAAGATTATAAATTGTTGGAAGATATTGATCATCTAGCTAATCTCTGAGCAAAAATATCAACTTTAAAATTCCAAAAGGTGATAAGACTAATGAATTTGTTCGTAAAGGCCTTTCTTGGCTTATACTCATCAATGCTACTTTAGCCGAAGTTTGCAGCACTTCAGAGTTACAAAAGTATATTGGTATCGATAATTATGAACTGCGTTTAATATTTACTATATGCCAATCACTCTCCTCGATACTTGTAAGGTATAATTTAGGCAATCGTGGGCAATGGGCCAATGACAGGTACCATATATATTCCCTCATTGATTGCAGAAAACAATATTTTTAAAATTTATGCTGGCAAGGTTAAAGATTTTGTAAAGGCTTTTAAGTATATTAAACAGAATAATGTACAACGCACGGGATCTGCTACAGATATAACCGATATAAATTCAGAGTCATTTGATTACATTTCTTCACCGATCCCCCCGTTTGGTGCAAATCTTTATGTATTCCGACCTGAATTTCTGGGGAATCTTTGGCTAAAAATTATTCACTAATACTCAAAGAGGAGGCAATTCAAAATAAAAACTCAAAAAAGAGCTTTAGTGAATATGCAGAATTAATGGCTTTAAGTTTTTCCGAGTTTTACAGGGTACTAAAGCCTTACAAGTGGATGACTGTTGAATTTAGCAACACAAATGCGTCAGTTTGGAATGGAATTCAAACATCTTTACAAAAGGCTGGTTTTATTGTTGCTAATGTAGCTGGTTTAGATAAAAGCAGGGGAGTTATAATGCTGTAATGAACGCAACTTTGTTAAACAAGACTTGGTCATTAGTTGCTATAGGCCTTCATTTGAATTCTGAAAGAAAGTTTAATTCCCAACAAGGCAGTTGGTTGTTTGGGATTTTATTATGAACATTTGCATCACTTACCTGCTCACATTAAGAAAGATAATCGCACAACTGCAGTTATTGAAAGAAGCCCTAAAATTTTATTTGACCCACTGTATCACGTTCCCATCTGATGAGAGGATTTCACGGTTCCCATTGACGCAAGAGATTTTCAGAAGGTTTAAAACAACGTTTGTAGAAAGGATGGCATGTACTTTACGGCAGAACAGGCCGCTGAGTACGATGAGAAAAAGGCCAAGGCACCACAGTTTGTACAATCTTTCATTGTTATTAATGAGTCGGATGCTATTGAATGGTTGAAAGATCGTTACGGAAACAAGCACAGAAATACCATGGCATTATGCCGGATTTCCGCATTGCTACCCAGTCCCTTCGCAAGGGCGACACCTTGCCGGAATTGCAGGATATCCTCAACGAAAAACTTCATTCAGGAACCCGACAGATCGCTGGCGCACACCAGACCCGAACGAAGCCAAAGACGAGAGGCATTGCGCACCAAGGTGCTGCTGAAAGAGTTCAATGGCTATGTAACAGTCATCAGCCAACCCAAGGCCAAAAAGCTTAGAATAGTGCGGGTAGAATCCCTGCGTGCCGGTTTTAAAAACTGCTGGGAGCAAAAAGATTTTAAAACCATCGTCAGCCTGGGCGATATGATTCCACAAAACATTCTGCTGGAAGATGAGCAGTTGTTGATGTATTATGATATAGCGAAAGATAGGGTATAATTAAGAATCTGTAATAAAGAATAGTGTACCCGAACGGTGTTAATTCTGTTGAAAAGTATTAATAATGCACCCGAAAGGGTATCGTTATCAATTTTTAAAATAAAATACACCCGAAAGGGTGCAATAACAGAAAATATATTATATTTGCACCCAAAAGGGTATAAAATGAACATAGCAGACTTTGTAAAAGAAAAACGGAAATCGGTGAAGCTTACCCAGCCCGAACTGGCCGAAAAGGCTGGTGTAGGTTTGCGTTTCATCCGTGAACTGGAGCAGGGAAAGGAAAGCCTGCGGTTGGATAAGGTAAACCAGGTGCTGCAACTCTTCGGCTACGAAGTAGGCGCAGTACCAAAACTTCCAACCCCAATTCCTGATTAAACATTTCCAGATTCCGGATTAATAAACTCCAGATTCAACCAAGTGCGAAAAGCAGCAATAAAAATAGAAGACCAATTAGCCGGATGGCTCACCCAGGATGAGCAGGGGTATCATTTTGTGTACAATAAGGCGTATGCGGCCCAGCCATATGCCCGGCCGGTCAGTCTTACCCTGCCGGTACGTGAAGCACCCTACAAATCCAAAGTGTTATTTCCTTTTTTTGATGGCCTGATACCTGAAGGCTGGTTACTCGATATAGCCGAAAAAAACTGGAAGCTAAGTCCAAGAGACAGGATGGGATTATTGCTGGCCTGTTGTAAAGATTGCATAGGTTCAGTAAGCGTGGATGAGCTAAAAGAGGAGGATACACCATGAGCAACTGTTTATTTTGTTATAAGCCACTGACCCAAAATGAGCAGGACTTTCATGCCTCCTGTTCAAAAAAAATATTTGGTCAGCCAACTCCTCCGGCATTGCCTTATTCAGAAGAAGATTTGGAGCCATTGGCCAAAAAAGTGATACAAAGCCAGACTGCTGTTACCGGTGTGCAGGCTAAACTATCATTGCACATAACAGGCAATAACAAAGAAGGTACTGAACGAAGATTCACCATTGTGGGTTTATGGGGCGGGTATATTTTAAAACCGCCTACAGCTTTGTATCCACAGTTACCGGAAGTAGAAGATGTGACCATGCATTTGGCACAAGTAGCCAAAATAAAAACAGCACCACATAGTTTGATACGTCTGCAATCTGGGAATCTGGCCTATGTAACCAAAAGGATAGACCGTGCCAAAAAGGGTAAGCTGGCCATGGAAGATATGTGTCAACTCACCGAACGGCTTACCGAGGACAAATACCATGGCAGCTATGAGCAGATTGGTAAAACCATTCAGAAGTATTCTGCAACTCCGGGTCTGGATGTGGTAAATTTCTTTGAATTGGTGCTTTTTTCTTTCCTTACCGGTAATGCCGATATGCATTTAAAGAATTTCTCCCTGTTGGAACAGCCGGGCATTGGTATGGCATTATCTCCGGCTTATGATTTGGTGAATACCGCCTTGGTAAACCCTGCCGATCAAGAGGAAATGGCCTTAACGCTAAATGGGAGAAAGAAGAAACTGAAGAAGCAGGATTTTGTAGCAGCCATGACCACCCTGAAGGTGAAAGAAAAGCAGCAACAAAACATCATTAAGAAAATGGTGAAGGCCATACCCAAATGGGAGGAGCAGATAGATCGCAGTTTTATGAGTATAGCATTTAAAAAACAGTACAAAACAATCATAACAGATAGAATGAATCGGATGCAATAATTCCAGATTCCAGATTTAATGAAGTACCAGGAAAAAGAAATAGAAATACTATCCAGGAAAACGGTATTTGGCAAACAAATAGCCGAAGTGGTTATACTATCCACTGGTGAAGTAAAAACTGTTCCTTTTTCTGAGTTATCTGACGTAAAGAAAGTGCCAACCGATGAGGAAATAGCCTTCAAAGCCATTGCTGCAAAAATAAAAAGCGAAATGGCCAACCAGGCTATGCTGGCACCACTGGAAAGCAATATTGTTCCGTTGCCCCATCAAATATTGGCATTGGAAAAAGTGATGGCAGGTCAGTTCCTTCGTTTCCTCATTGCTGATGAAGTAGGGATGGGAAAAACCATCGAAACCGGATTGATTTTAAAAGAACTCAAGCTGAGAGGAATTGCTAAACGAACCTTGATAGTTGTACCAAAATCTGCAATGGGCCAATGGCAGCAAGAGATGAAAAGGCATTTCAATGAAATGTTTCACATTTATGACACCGATTACATCAATACACTCAGCCGTACGTTTTCAAGGCTGGAGATGGACAATGAAATAAACCTGTTCACCCAGCACAACCAGATTATTGTTTCAATGGATGCCTTAAAACCCATTGAAACCCGCCAGGGCTGGAGCAAACAAAAGGTGGAGGAATACAATCGTTACCGAATTCAAAGTGTGTTGGAAGCAGAATTTGATTTGCTGGTGATCGATGAGTGCCACAAAGTAGGCGGAAGCACCTCCCAAGTAGGTCGTTTTCAGATGGCCGATGTATTGTGCAACGCCATACCCAACGTGCTGTTGCTTTCAGCAACCCCCCACAGAGGCAAAAGTGACCATTTCAGGCGGATTCTTCAATTACTAAATGCAGATGCATTTGCAGGTGAAGGCATGCCATCCATTCCGGAATTGGAACCATATGTAGTTCGCACTGAAAAGCGACAAGCCATAGACTACAATGGCAATAAGTTATTTAATAAGCGTCATACACATAAAATCGAAGTGATTCTTGATCCTTCAGCGCACAGAAAACAAAAACTATTGTATGAAGAAGTCACAAGGTATGTGGTCGAAGGATTTAACCTGGCACAACAAACCAGAAACAATTCTTATGGATTTGTAATGATTCTTTTTCAGCGAATGATGAGCAGTTCTACCCAAGCCATTCTTGATGCCATGCAAAAAAGGGCAAGCAGATTGGCAGGTGAAAGACAGGAAGTGAACAAGGACAATATTATTAATAACATAGACGAGTTTGGTTTTGAAGGTCAATTGGAAATGGACTTTGAACAAAAAGTTTTTTCTCTGGTACAAGAAGCTCATGCAAATTACGATACTGAGTTAAGCGTATTGAATGGCTTGATAAGGGATGCAAAGGATTGCTTAGATACCGAAACCGATGCCAAAGTGGAATTCTTGATGCAAAAGCTAACTGAATTGAAGCGTGCAGAACAAGATCTTGATGCCAAATTTTTGATTTTTACTGACTTTACCAGCACACAGTTCATGTTGAAAAAAGTACTGGAAGAAAAGGGCGGATACATTTGTGAAGCCATCAATGGTTCTATGGATTTTGACCAAAGGACAGATGCCCTGAAAAAATTCAAGGCAGAATCTCAGGTTATGATTGCCACCGATGCTGCCGGGGAATCACTCAATATGCAGTTTGCTCATATTGTTATAAACTATGATATGCCCTGGAACCCCATGGTGTTGGAACAGCGAATTGGCCGTGTAGATCGAATCGGACAGTCCTATGAAGTGCAGGCATATAATATGATGTTGGATAACTCGGTGGACAAACGGGTTTATGAAGTAATTGAGGAGAAATTAAATCAGATTCTCAACCAACTCGGTATAGATAAAACAGCTGATGTTTTGGATAGCACATTAGAGAGAGAACAGGTTAACCGCTTATATCTTACATCGCTGTTAAATCCTGCTAAGTTTGAGCAAGAAAGCAGCAACTGGCTTGAAGATATTAGATACAAATTAAAGGATTACAAAAGTACAGAAGGCGCCTTGCCAATCACTGATTCAAAACACATAAAGGCTGAAAAAGTTGATGTAATAAAGCATAGTCCTTTGCCGAAATGGTTAGAGAATCTGACTAAAAATTATCTGCAAACCAAAGGCATACCCTATCAGAATTTACTTGATGGAATTAAATTTAAATTCCCTGGTAGTCAAGAAGGCATTTACACTTTCAACATTAAGGAAAGTGTTAACAATCCCATTCCTGAGCCTATTTCTTTGCAGCATGAATTCATCCAGAATATGCTTAAAGATGCTATTCCATTTACTGAATCTCAGCAAATACCTCTTGTAAAGTTAAAGCAGGGAAATTCAACTTCGGGACAATGGTCGTTGTGGCATTTGGAAGTAAAAAACCAGTTTGAGACAAGCCAAATCATTCAGCCGATTTTCATCTCCTCACAAGGGGAGCAGTTTGCGGCTTTTGCTCAAAAAGTTTGGGATAAATTGATACAGGAGAATGATTTTTTTGATTGTATAGGTGTAGTGCCCGCTGCTGAATCTAAAAACCTATTCAACACGAATGCAAAAAAATCAGAAAGCATACTCCAGTCAAAGTACGAAGAGTTTGAAGCAAAATTATTAGCGAATACCGATAAAATTAAATCTGATAAGGAAAAATCATTTGCTTTTTTGGAAAAGCAAATGAATAGAATAGGGATTGAAAATATCAAAAAATCAAGATTAAAAAGACTCTGTCAAGACCGGGAACAATGGGACAAAAATTTTGCTGCGGATAAGCAAATCGTACCTAACTTAAGCTGTTTATTAATAATCAATATTGTTAATGAGTAACTGGGTAGATAAATATAAAAAGTTGGTGATTGCCAGTCACAAACAGCACATTGTTGTAGCTGATCAGGATAAGTTGTTTGAATATGCCGAGCTAAAGCAAGCATTTGTAAACGAAGGCTATACTATTCTTGTGTGTAAAACCCAATTGGCAGTGCGGTTGGCTTTTGAATTACAAGTCAGGAATTCAGTCGAAAAATACTTGGTCATCGCACCGGCATCATTCCATCCATTGCCGGATATTGAAATGCACGTTCATTTTCAAACAATAGGGTTGCCACAGCTTTTCCCGAACCTCGATGCTAAAGCTATAAAAGGTTTAAGTTTTAATGCACTTTGCCTGCTATCCAACATCAAGCACTACGAAGAATTGAGTCATGAAAAAACGTTAAAATTTCTATTGGAGAATCTATATAATGTAGATTTTGAAACACTTACAAACAACAAGGCGAGGGAAAGAATACTGAATGCACTTATAACCGTATTCCTTGAAAAGAATGGCATAAATGTACCATTAACAAAGTTTTTGTCAAACATCTCCAAGCCCTATTTCCCTACACTAGTTTCTGGAGGTTTGAGTAATGCCAGCCTGACAAAGTTCCTGCAAGAGCAATGGCAGTCGCATGTAAGGAATGGAAATTCATTACTTGATTTCAACGAACCTTTACTCAATAAAAGCTTAGGTTATCTGTTTGTATTTGAGCACTTGACGCCGGTAAAGGTTACTCCGGAAGTGTATAGTACCTTCCCGAAACCACTAAAGATTGGTTTGTATGTTGACGAACATGGTCATAATGACAATGAGCTGGAAGGCCTGACTGAATACCTCAAGCAGCAGATTGAAGTAATTGAAGACATTGCAGATCAATGGTTCAAAATCATACAGGTGTTGGCAAATGCCAAAATGAAATACTTCTTGTCAGGAAATGAATCATTAAAGGAAGTATATACGACGATAGAGATAGCTTTCAATTACCGCTTCCAACGCTTTATTGATAATGTTTATGGCAGTCTGTTCTCGCTAAGTGGCGTACGAAAGCCAGTTGTAGTGTCACGAATACTGGAGCACATCAATGCTAAGCCAACAAAAAAGAGAGCACTGCTGGTAATTGATGGCATGAACTATTGGCAATGGACCATATTGGGTCAGTCATTAGCAGAAGCTGGCATCGGTTACTCATCAAGCGCAACCTTGGCATATATCCCGACCATTACAGCCTGGTCACGACAAGCCATATTCAAAGGGGAAAAACCGGATTTAAGTGAAGATAATTCAAAAGAAGGCAAGTTGTTTAGTGACTTTTGGGCGAAACAAGGTGTGCCAGGCTATCAGATTTCATACAAGCGGTTTAGTTTGCATGAGCCGTTAGATTTGGATGGCATTTCAGCGGATACAACCACACTTGGTTTAGTTTGCAACGACCTCGATGATATCATGCATGGTTCTCTACTGGGCAACAATCAGTTAAAGATGTCAACTGAGCAGTGGATTATGAAATCAAAAATAGTTGAATCCATTTCAGCATTAAAATCGAAAGGGTTTCAGGTTTATATAACTGCTGATCATGGCAATGTGGAAGCCATAGGGTTGAAGAATTTAACGCTCAAGGACAAAGTTGGAGCACTTAGTCGTGGCAAACGTCATCTCCATTTCACAAATGAATTACTATTGCAGGGTTTTATCGAGCAAAATCCAAGTTTAGAAGTTGGCAAAAAAGGTCTTTCTCTTTACCTTAGAAAACAAGAGGCATTTACAATCGAGAACAGCCAGGTAATAACGCATGGTGGTTCTCATATTTGGGAAGTAATAGTCCCTTTTATTATTATCAATGAGCAATAAAGGAAAATTCATAGGATTAAACCAGCGCATACCTTTTGAGGTGCTGGATTCTGCAATTCATAACTTTTTGGCGAAAAGTGTGATTGATAAGGATTATATTTTTCAGCGTATGCAGGAGTTTACATCAGGCACCAATCGGGCTAATAAAGCCACCACTTATGTAGTTCAAATTTTATCAAGGCAAAAGCATCTATTAGAGAAACTTGAAAAAGTCAATACAAATATTTCCTATAGTTCACTAAGGATTAACGACAGGAAAACCTTGTGTTTGTGTTTGATTAGCTTGACGTATCCGATTACATACGATTTGTTAATTGCCTTGTCACAAGGCTTCAAAGTTCAAAGCCAAATAAACAAGAAGTTCATTAGTGAAAAGGTGATGTCGATATACGGAAGTAACAGAACTGTGGACATTGCCATTGATGCATTATTGCCAATGATTATTGAACTAAACACTATCAAAAGGGATAAGGTTAGTATCTACTCACTTGCATCCAAGTTAATGATTACAAACAAGTTTATTTCAGAACTGATTGTTTATACGGATATAAGGCTATCAGGTTCTAAGTCCCTTTTGATTGATGAATTGGGATACAAACCTTGGTATGCTTACTTTGATCTATCAAATGCATCACCGGCAAATTTCGATATTCTCTTAACAAAGAAAGATAGTGCTGTTGGAAGAGGATACGTTACATTAAGAAATTAATCAATGAATAGTCTTTGGCACATCCGGCATCCCCTCTCACTGGATCAGCCAGCTCGCCCGCTCCAACGATATCATCCGCCTGGCAATCGATTTGAATTAATAAAGCATGAGATCTTTCATTGTTTCGCATTAAAAAGCATTTAGTGTTTTCTTTTCTATCCAAATTTTATTAGA
>JAGYLH010000073.1 GCA_018400955.1 Bacteroidales bacterium | reverse complement strand
AATCATCATAAACAACAGCATCTTGAGCTTTTGAACATGTAAGGCTCAATAAAAGAAAAGCCAAAATAAATGTATGCTTCATCGTTCTATTTTATTAGAAAATTAAGAAAGAAAAAAATACCACCATATTCATCTAAAGTTCTCCGAGAGTAGATGTATTGTGATGGCAACAATCGCCCATTGTGTTGTGAACTATGCAGCCACCTCCAGCCCTTTATACTCAAAACACCATCTGCATAATTTCCTGTTGGGAAATCAAATACTACCTTGTTCCCATCTTTCATATACTCAAGATATGGAAGAGTTGCTTTTGGTTGCCAAGTCATATCCACAATTTTTTTCATGCCTTTAACCTCTATCTCGACAGAAAATGGATTAGGGTTTTCCGGAACGAAAGTATCATTGTACTTTTTGGTCGCATTACTTCCCCTGTCATAATCAGCTTTAGAAATCATCCTGTAGTTATTTCCCACAACATCTTGCTTAGGTGAGCCAGTCCAGAAATTCCTATCATTCATTTTAGCATCTATTCCGCTAAGGATCCCACCAATTGCCGCGCCTCCAAGCCCTTGCCGCCAGGCCTGATCCAATCCGCCTTTTACAAAAGCATCGCCAAATTTTTTGCCTTGGATCAGTTGGTTGCCAGTGCCCGAAACAAGACCATTTGTGAAGCCCGCTGCAGCCCCTGAAATAGCACCCGCAACAAACCCAGTACTTGATATGGTTGCCGTACCCATAAAGCCAGCAGCAAAACCACCACCTGCAACATTCCCGGCCAAAGCAGTGCCTATACCAGCTCCTATTCCGGCACTTAGCCCGCCTGCAACGGCACCAACACCAAAATAGCCAAGCATTTGCCAGGGGTTCTGAATGTTTTTAGCGTTTGCTACTACATTTAAGTAGCCTCCTATCATAGCCCCAAAAGCCAAATGCACCCACTCCCCATCAGGATCGGTATATTTCAGCGGGTTGTTCCACGCATAGCTATATCGGTTGTAGTTTTGCGAGTAGCTTGGTGCCTGCACAAAGGGGTCGGGTGAGAGGAAACGCGCCAAGAATGGATCGTAAACTCTTCCATTCATATTTATCAAACCAAATTGCGACAAGTGCTTCCCGTTTCGTTCCTCACGGGACAGGCTATGGCCGGTAAAACCGCGGTCAAATAAAGTGGAGGGTACGTTGTAGTCGGTCCAATCGGTTGCCTTGCGCCTTCTGCCCCATGCATCGTAGCTTAGGCTTTCTATCAGGTTACCGGTGGCATCAGTGATGGCTGAGATGGAACCAAGGCCTGAGCTGAGCGTAGCCGAAGTATAGTCCTTATGCACATAGTACATGGTTTCGGTGCTGCCCTCCACCCACAACACATCATCAGCGATGTTGATACTGCTTTTGTTGTTACCGATGGCCGGGCTGGGGTTCATCTGTGGGTTTTGGTTTGCTGTGAGCAAATGTATTGAAAATGTTTTATTTTCAGGAGTAAGATAAAAAGTTTTATTAGAATTATGGATTGGCTTATTTTCGCTGAATTATTTAAGCTTAAAGAGTGATGCTTTCATTCCACAAAATAATATACCCATTTATGAAAACTCTTTTGATTCAACTGTCATGGCTTTTGACGCTCAGTACTGGCCTTTTAGCACAGCAAGCTTCTATTTCCGGTTCATGGAAAGGCGCCCTTGAGGTGCCCGGCGACAAGTTTACGCTGGTGGTACACATTAGTAATGTGAAGATGGCGGCTATTCGTCCACACTCGACAGCCCTGACCAAATGGTTGATATCCCCAGAACAAAACCACTTTCGATGGCAAAACACTCATCCTGAACTACCGCCTATGGCTGTTGTGCCATAGTGGCGAAGTGCAATCCGGACGGAAGTATCGCCGGAAACTGGGTGCAGGCCGGCATGCACTTTCCCCGGTTTTGAGCCGACAGAAAGGCAAAGCAAAGCCTGTAAGGCCGCAGGAGCCCCTCCCGCCATTCCCTTGCCACCGAATAGATCAACAACCCGAAAGCGGCATTCAACTGGCCGGCACATTGACCATACCAGGGGAAAATACCATCCGGTTGTATTCCGTTATATTCATACCTCAAAACCGGTGATGAAGAAATTGCAGGACACAAACCCTTTCTGGTATTGGCCGACTTCCTAACCCGCAATGGCATTACACTTGCGCGCGATGACCGTGGTTTTGCAGGCTCAACAGGCGATTTTGCTGCCTCTACATCCGTTGATTTTAAAGAAAGACGCCGGTTATGTATTTGAGAGTTTTTACGCTCACAAAACGCATCAACAAGAAAAGTGTGGTATTGCTACATAGCGAAGGTGGCATGATTGCACAGATGCTGGCAGCCAATAACAAGGATGTAGCATTTATCGTTTTGCTTGCCGCTCCCGGGTGCCCATTCCTGAATTGTTGCTCAAGCAGGCCAAGCTCCAATCGGCAAGGCGCAAGTGTGCCTCAGATAGTGAGTTGCAAATAACAACTGAAACCAACCAGGCTGTATTCGAGATACTGCAAAAGGAAAAAGACCTTGAAAAGTTAATGAACTACATTGCAAGTGAAATGCGCATGGCTGAAAACTTTCAGGAAACGACCAGCCGTAAACAAATGCTTGAGCAACAGCTTATGGCCAGCACCGAATCGGTACTAACTCCCTGGTTTCTCGGTTTTTTACCACCACAATCCGGCTGACTACCTGCGCAAGATAAAATGCCCTGTTTTGGCACTAATGGCGAAAAAGACAATGTTGAAGCTCCATTCAATATTGATGCCATCAAAACTATTATAAGTGAAATGGCAACAAGAAAGTTACCATTGCCATATTGCCTGACCCAACCATTTGTTCCAGACTGCCGAAACGGTGCTGGCGAATACGCTAAAATTGGAAGAAACTTTGCCCCTTCGCCATGCAACTTATTGTGGATTACAAAGGAGCCATAGCCCGTGAAGTAAGTTATCGGGTGGCAGGTTGCTACTTTAGAGGTGGCACCAATTAGTGACTGTCTTTAATGTCTTGGGCTTTACAGGCAAGCACCAATTATTCAGCGAAAAAACTCCCCTGAAAGTTCACCAGCAACAGCTTTCATCTGGTCGCAACGGTGAATGTACGTATAACCAGCACACTCTCGCATCAAGCATCGGCAGGCAATCCGCCTCCATCAACAAACACAATCGGCCATTGTCCGCCCTGTGTTTTGTGACAGGTGAGCGCATAAGCAAATTTCACCTGCAAGGCATTGTAATAGGGATTGCTGCGCAGCTTTGCCTTTCGCTGCCCCCTGTTGGTGACGTCCATATAGTCCTCTTCGATGGCTTCCGAAAGGCGGCGGTAATCACTTTCGCCAAGCGAAGGGGTTTCGAGCAGCAAGGTATCAAGCAAAAGCTTTACCTGTATGGGATTCTCTTCAGGATAATCCGGAAAACTGATGTCCGCATCGGCAAAAACGAACCCATACATTTCCTCGATACGGCTGATGCGGTTTACGACCAGCATATCACCATTGGCAATAAAACCCATACTTTCGGATTCGCTGGCCCAATAATAATTGTTTTTTACAACCATCAGCAATTCCCCTCCGGAAATCATTTCCTCATAGCCAAAAATTCGGGCCCTGACCGCCTGGTTAAAATTGTTTGCCCTGCGGTTCGACCGGCAAATGATCACTGATTTCCCGAAATCCTTGCCACCGAATGCTTCGTTTAATAAGTCCTCAAAATCGTCACCACCTACCTGCACCACATCGGCAAAGCCGGACCTGTCAAAAACCGGCATCTCGAATTGCTCCTGTTGCAATTTGAGGCGCAGGCCGGTGGCATGGTATAAAATCCCCGATTCGAGCTCCTGGCGCATCACCTCATCAAGCTCAAACTCAGCTGCCGTAAGGTCGTAGGTTGCTTTTAAGTAAGCCAGATTGAGTGCGGGGCTGCTGTCGGTCCCCACCGGCGGAAGTTGGGCGTGGTCGCCAATAAGCATCAAACGGCAGTTTTCGCCTTCTTGCACATAGGCCATCAAATCATCAAGCAAGTTGTTGGATGCGAACATATTGCTTGTTGTGCTGTTGTCGCCGATCATGGAAGCTTCATCCACAATAAAGAGGGTGTTTTTGTGGTTATTGGGCGCAATTGTCAATTGGATGCTTCCATCAGCACTGGTGCGGCGCCGGTAGATTTTCCGGTGAATGGTGTAGGCCGCTTTTCCGCTGTAGGACTGTAGCACTTTGGCAGCCCTTCCGGTTGGGGCGAGCAGGACAAACCCCATTTTCAAAAGCGGCAAAACCCTGACCAAAGCCCCAACAACAGTTGTTTTTCCAGTTCCTGCATAGCCTTTGAGCAGGTATAAGGGATTGTTTTTTTCAGAGAGCAAAAAAGCGGCCAGGTGGCGCATTACCAGGTTTTGCCCTTGGGTGGGGTTTAAGCGGAAGTTGCTGAAAAGCAATGCATAGAGGTCATTTTTGTTCATGGCTTAATGATTAGCTGATTGTGATTATGCGCCATATAGATAGTATTACAAACTTCGGCTTCATACATCTCCTTTAAAAAAGTTATCCGGCATAAACTCTTGAGTACCCCTGAAGACTTTATTAGACATGATATATGCTGGCAACTGGTGTTCCTTCTCGTTATATTCTTGAATATCAATGTTTACATTTGACACATTCACTATTTAATCAATTTCATAAGTTCAAGGGTTTTGTACCAATAATAAAATGCTTCTTTGTTGGTTTTTTTAAACCGATTTAAGAAATTAAAAGAAACATTCAATATTTCCAGCGTATTCAATTCAATTTTTGAATCGTAAAGAATAAATTTATCAAATGATTGAGTTCTAAAAATGGTAGTTAACCATATAGCTTTTGCTGATGCTGAAATAGCCTCTTCGATTCTAAAATTTCCATTTGCAAGAAATGAATTAAAGCTGATTATTCCATTTTGAAGTTCTTTGAAGTTGGATTTATCCTCATGTCCGTCATTCCTTTCTCTTTTCGCAAGAATTAGGGAGGTATTAAAAACATCCTGATGAACAGCATCAATTGATACATTCAAACTTCTGTATTTCAATTGATTTTGACAATTATTTATATAAGACTGGTGGGCAATTTCAATACTTGAAACATGATGGATTAAGATGTTAATATCAAAAAGTTGCTTGATTATTTCAGTGCTCATGCTATTTGAACCTCGAAAATAGGGTACACCAATCGTGCTTGGTGCAAAAGCAGTTAATTTATCTCCGAGTATCGAATTAATATCTGGCGTTAACACTTTAATAACCGGTTCTTCGGTTTGCAACCACCTGTTTTTTATTTCTGATTCAACCAATACCGGATACGGATTTTCTTCAATCAGGACATCCAGAACTATAAAAGCATTTTCATGAAATGCTGATTGAAAACCAATATTATAATGTGCTTTGGGTATATTTCCTGATTTACTGCTTCTTTTTTTTAATTCAAATCCTGTAAAGAGGGAAGCGGCTACAATCTCGGATAAAGCATCCTCCAGCTCTTCAATGGACTTGGTAGAAATAACATCAATATCAGTAGAAAATCTTTGAAAATTATCAAGTAATAAAAGGAGTGAAGTTCCGCCCTTGAATATAAACTCAAATCCTGCTTCTGCCAATTTCTCAAGTAAACCAAAGGCAAAAATCATTTTCTCAAATACGGGAGGATTGATCCTTTTAAATTCCTTTGTTTTCTTAAAACTATTTATCCATTCTGCTTTAAAGGTTTCGGCCAATATCATACCAGAAGTTTTGGGTTCGTGTTTGGAATATTCTCTTTCAAATATTGAATAATCTTAGTTTTTTGTTTTCGTCTGTCGGCATAATTCAGGAGCTTTGAATAATTGATATGATAATTTTTAAATGCGTTTTCAAAAATATTACTCATTTCATTTCCCTGATAAACATAGAAAACATCCGATTCAAAAAAAACATCTACAAGAATCTTTTCAAGCATTGGAGTTTTAATTTTTTGTGACCCGATCAGGGGTGAGCGGCTGGTAATTTGTTTTATAACCACTGCGTTTTTGCTATCTGAAATATACTTATCCATAATTTCTTTATCGGGATTGAGGTAAGCATTTATGTTGATGTCTTTGAACAAATAAAAAGCTGAATCCAGCATGTCCCTCTCTGTTTCAAATACATAAAAATGACTAAATGGCTGCAAATTCATAAATTGATGCAGGCTTTGTGTTGACCAGATACAGTAAGGAATTTCAGGAAATTGCTTCTTGAAAACACTATGTAACTTTTGAATAAAATTATCCTTTGCCGGAAAAAACAGTCTTTTAGTTTCAATTTTGTAAATCCCGCTTTTTATGGAAAAAAGAAGTTCCTTATTCTTAAGCCTAAAAATAAGCTTGCTTACTCTCGCATCTAAAGTTTTACTATCAGACGGATCAAAACGGGTAGAAAAAAATGCTTTTATATCACTTCTTGTGATATAATCTGCATCTTTAAAATAATCCAGAATTTGCTCTTCTATACTAGCTTTCATGATAAGCCTGTTTTAAAGTTACAAAGGTAGAGAATATTTGCCACTATTTTAAGAAATGTGGCAAATATTCTTTACTCCATATTCCTGTATCATAATTTAATGTGTTCTTTCCTACGCTTTTACTTATCCAAAAATACATCTTATCACTTTCATTCGCATTAATACTTTCACTTGTAGAATTATATCCGGCTTCATCGTCCCATCAATTCACTTTTTGAAACAATTTAGCCAAGGTGCCTAAACAAAATTACACTATCTGCAAAATACAGCATGTGCATCACAGCTTGTGCTGGCTGCATACAATATAAGATTAACAACGAACCATTACTTAAAACGGATATCCAATACCAAACTGCCACATCACATCGCCAAGGCGCATGCTGTTGAAGTTCCAGCGATTTCTCTCTTCCAAGCCCGGGTTGTGCAGGGGCATGGCGGCATCAACACGAAAAATGAAAAATGAAAAATCGAAGCGGAAGCCTATGCCGGCATCAATGGCAAATTGTTTGTAAAAAGTATCCCAGTTAAAAACGCCGCCTGGCAGATAATCCAAATCGTTGATGGTCCAAATATTGCCAACATCAACAAAAAGGGCACCTTTAAAAAAACCATAAATAGGAAAGCGGTACTCGGCACTTCCTTCGATTTGTATATCGCCAATGCGCTCAATATTGGCCGAGCCATTGTAGGCCCCCGGACCCAGTTCGCGAAATTGCCAGCCGCGCATACCATTGGCCCCACCCGCATAAAAGCTACGTTCGAAAGGCATATCTTGTGAGTTGCCATAGGGCAAGCCAAGGCCTAATAGTGTGCGGAACACAAAACGGCTGGTAGGGTTCAGCTGCCTGTAGTACCTGAAATCAATGTCGATGCGGCTAAACTGCGCATAACGTATTCCAAAAAGCTCATTAAAGTTTTCCTGCTGGGTGACCAAAGGGGTGTCGTTAAAGGCACTAATTAAATTACCTGCACTTTCAAAATTGAACCTCAAATAAAAAAAGTCGTTTATCTTGTTGAGGTTTTGATTATTAAAAATAAAACTATATCGCAGGCTTGCAATAAGGTGATTGGAATATTGCAGTTTAATGCGCTGATTGGGTTCCAAACCCAACAGCCGGGCAAAGGCCGGGCTTGGGTTAATCTTGATCGAACTCAAGTAAATGGGTGAGAACACATGGGAGATGGTTTGACTGGCCATCCAGTCGTACCCAAAGGAGCTTTTAAGAATTGTGCGGCTGTAGTTTTGTCTTTGCTGGGTTCCGAAACCGATGTTGATATTCGTTTTGGGCTGATAATCGCGGATAAAATTACGCAATGGGATCGGGCTCAAAAGGCGGGGGAAAAATATACTCATATCCGCACCAAATTCCGTGGTATTGAAAATGGAATTTCCCGATGTGCCGGCTCCCTGCTCAATGGCTGTAACAACCCGTTGCGCCTCAAAACCGCCATTGATTCGAAAACGAAAAACCTCAGCCCCCTTGAAAATATTTTTGTTCGTATAAACCAGGCTGCCCCGTATGCCCAAATCACCACCCGAGTTTGTCCCTTCAATATCTACATTGTATGAGTGCACTTTGTTTCGCTGTAACTGAATGGTGCAATCCAGCCAGTTTTTCATGCTGTCGTCAAATTGTGGCTGGCTGATCACGGTGTCGAAAGTGATATTGGTAGCGTAGAATAGACGATAATTTGAAAGGCCTCGGTATGTCTGCCTTACTTTGCGCAAGCTGTAAGGCTCGCCATCCTGGACTTGTATGGTCTGGCTAAATGTTTGGGGCCTGATGCGTGGATCGCCCTGGAAGTAGAAGAATAAATTGTTTTTCTGCTTGTCGCGGCCTTGCGAAACTTCAAGCTTTACGGTGTCGAAAGGCAAAGCAGAGGGGTTAAAAGGACTGAAAGCCGGAATAATATTCACCTGATTAATATAGAACCGCTTGTGTAGTTTGGTCTGAAATTCCCCGCGCCGGTTTTCGTCAGGCACACGTAAATTATTTATTTTCAGCTTCATATGCATACTACGCCTTTTGTTGTTGCTATCAACTTCAAAAAGGATGTAATCGCGTGTGAAATAATAATAGCCAACATTCTTCAGGTATTCGGTGATGCGGTCGCGCTCAGTATCCATCAGATAAGCGTTATAATTTATACCTGTTTTGAGCGGGGAATCGGGTTTCAGGGTTTTATAAAATGCAGCAATAAGGGTGTCGCTGATGTCATAGGAGATGCTGTCAATCACATAGGGCCATCTGGCTTGCACCTGATAAGTTACTTCAGCCAGCTTGTCATCCTTTTTTACCGAGGGATCGACTGTTGCATTGAAATACCCTACGTTGTTTGCATAACGAACCATCTGCGTTGCTGAGGACTGCATCAGGCCCTCTTCAAAATAAAAAGGTTCCATGCCAAAAGTTTCATTTATCCATCGCCAGAAACTTCTGTTGGTTTTGCTTTGGGTAACATACCAAACCCACAACTGGGGCCTGATCCCCAATATGTTTCTATTGGTGCGTTGTGTTATGAACATGGATAAATCAGAACGGGAAAAGTCGGGTTTTTCGCCTTCAAATTCTACCTTGTTCGACTTGACAAGATGCCTCCCCTCGGGAACAAACTTTTTGGCTGTACATGAGCCAAAAAGAGCTGAAATAAGCACAATAATTATGAAATAGCCGGCTTTATTGATTCGCACACAATTACTTTTTGGGATGATGCAACAAAATTAACATATTAGCCGGAAATCAAGTCAGCTTTTGGATAAATCGCAGCTGCTCATGCCAAATTCAAAAACATGGATGGGTGTATGTGTTTTGAAAATGTATTTTTGCATGCCTAAGTTATTCCTAATGCATATCCTTTTGATTGATAATTACGATTCGTTTACCTACAACCTTGTGCAGCTTTTGCGCGAGAGTGGTCGTGATCACCGTCTATCAATTGTTCCCAACACAACACATACCAGCCAATTACCCACAGGCATCGATAAGGTGCTGATTTCGCCCGGTCCCGGCTTGCCCGGCGAATCAGGGAATTTGATGAGTCTGGTAGCCCATTTTGCTACAGAACTGCCCATGCTTGGCATTTGCCTGGGGCATCAGGCCCTTGCCTTGCACTTTGGATGTCAGTTGAAACATACAAACCATAGTTTTCATGGTTATGCTTCTCAAACTATCAAAACCGTAACAACCGATTATTTATTAGCTGACCTGCCGGAGCACTTTGTTTGTGGGCGCTACCATTCCTGGCTTATCGACCCGGAAAGCGTGAGCGAGGGCATAGAAATTACAGCAACCGATGGACAGGGACACATAATGGCTTTCAGGCACCTTGATTTCGACATCCGGGGGCTTCAGTTTCATCCTGAGTCATATATCACTGCTTATGGTCAGCAAATACTAAACAATTGGCTGGATGAAAGATAGAATTATAAAAAAGCACTGATATCCTTTCCAGGTTGTGTATTTTCTATGTCACGAAGGCTGGACAGTGTGCATAGTTATCTAAACAGCGCTGAGCTTTTAACCGCGATGGTTTCAACCTCAACCAATACATTCATTGGAAGTGTTTTCACCGCAAATGCGGCCCTGGCAGGAGGATCCACCTGATAAAAGCTGCCGTAAACCTCGTTCATGGCGGCAAAATTGGCCATATCGCTAAGCAAACAGGTTGATTTTACCACATCCGCGAAGGTGTATCCGGCAGTTTCCAGGATGGCGCCAATGTTTTTCATTACTTGTTGGGTTTGCTCCTTGATTCCTCCTTCAACAATTTTAGCTGTTGCCGGGTCAATCGGAATCTGACCCGAAATAAACAACATGCCATTGGCTTCAATTGCCTGGCTATAAGGGCCAATAGCTGAGGGTGCATGCTTTGTGCTGATTACTTTTTTCATTTTGTTGGGATTATGATTTGGGATAAAAATTCAATTCAAGGTTTTGAAATATTCCTCCATTTAATTTATGTTTTAACCGGCTTGTCCATTTGCTTGTTGCATCAACTGCAAAGTTAACAAATGCCGCCTACATTTATAGAATTGTTAATTTTACCCATCAATAAATATAAACACATCCTATGTACAACAAAAGCTACCAAGCCGTTGATTACTTCAATATAGATGATTTGTTGGGCGAAGACCACAAAATAATCCGCTCATCCATACGAGATTGGGTAAACCGAAGGGTAAAACCCATTATCGAAAAAGCGGCCCTCGAACACCGCTTTCCGCAAGGCCTGATGCAGGAAATGGGCGAACTGGGTGCGCTGGGGCCTTACATCCCTGAACAATATGGCGGTGCTGGATTGGACCAGATGGCTTATGGCTTGATCATGACCGAATTGGAAAGGGGCGACAGTGCCATCCGCTCTGCAGCTTCAGTGCAAAGCTCGCTGGTGATGTATCCCATTTACACTTTTGGCAGCGAAGAACAGCGCAAAAAATTCCTGCCCAAATTGGCAAGCGGTGAAATGATTGGTTGTTTTGGCCTGACTGAACCCGGCTATGGCAGTGATCCTGGCGGTATGCTTAGCCGTATTCAGGACAAAGGCGGCCACTATCTGCTAAATGGTTCAAAAATGTGGATTACAAACTCACCTATTGCCGACATTGCAGTTGTTTGGGCCAAAGATGAAAGCGGGAAAGTTCGAGGCCTGATCGTGGAAAAAGGCATGCCCGGCTTTACCGCACCCGAAACAAAAGACAAATGGTCGCTGCGTGCCTCCATCACCGGCGAATTGGTTTTTGATGATGTACGCATTCCAAAAGAGAATATTCTGCCCAATATCAGTGGTTTGAAAGGGCCGCTCAAATGCCTCAATTCAGCGCGATACGGTATTTCGTGGGGAGCTGTTGGTGCTGCATTGGATTGCTACCATACGGCCCTGGACTATGCCCTCGAACGGAAACAATTTGGCAAGCCCATAGCAGCCTTTCAACTGCAACAAAAAAAACTGGCCGAAATGCTCACCGAAATCACCAAGGGACAGTTGCTTGCCTGGCGCCTTGGCATGCTGCGCAATGAAGACAAAGCCAGTCCGGCACAAATCAGCATGGCCAAGCGCAACAATGTGAACATGGCCTTGCAAGTGGCGCGCGAAAGCCGTCAGATATTGGGTGCTATGGGCATCACCGCCGATTTCCCGATCATGCGCCATATGATGAACCTTGAGTCGGTCATTACCTATGAAGGGACCCACGATATACATTTGCTCATCACCGGAGCTGATATAACGGGTATTCAGGCGTTTGAGTGAGGGATTTTGTGAGGCTGTGAGACTGTGATTCAGTGTGTTTGAGGGAGATTATTTTGTGAGGCAGATTAAAAACCTTCAATCAAAAAAGTGATGGAAGAATTATGATTGCAATCAGCGATTGCAGATTTGGGATATCGCTAATTGCGGAATAGGTTAAATTTTGAAAGATTGCAAGCGAATCCACAACTCCAGCGGAGTCGTATCAAAACTTTATTTGAAACAAAAACTACGGAGTTGAAACCCTATCGCAACGAAACCCTTGTGATGCCATGGCCGCCCGACTCGGCAGGCGCATCTTCAAAATGATGCACGGATTTTTGTTTGCTCAACATTTCGCGGATTACTTTGCGCAAAATCCCATTGCCCTTGCCATGCAAGATGTTTATTTCCTTCATGCTGAGCAGGAGTGCTTCGTCCAGGTATTTTTCCACTTGCTCCATGGCTTCCTCCACACGCTTGCCCCGCACGTCGATGGTGAGGTTGAACTGGCTCACTTTTTCGTTCAGGTCGCCACCCATCGAACCCTGACGCCTGGCTTTTGTGGCTTGCTTTACCACGCGGCTTTCCTTGCGGCTCAAGCGCTTCAGTTTTTCGGGGGAGGTGCGCAGTTTCACCGTATTAAATAAAACGACGGCCTCATGTTTGCTAAGCGACAACAGTTCCCCCTGAATATCCAACTCTTCAATATGCACCATATCGCCTGGCTTTAGCGTAGTGTCAATTTCGGGCTCTTCCGCTTCATCCTGCAACAATTCTTCCGTATGCTTTACGGCCTCATCTACCATTTTCTCCTTGGTTTGCTGCAAGCGGGCCCTGATTTCCTTGGTCCTTTCCTTTTCAGCCTGTGCTTCGCGTATCTCTTTGATGGTATGCTCTATCTGCTTGTTTGCCTTGTCGATCAGCATTTGAGCCTCGCGGCCGGCATGGGCGATTAATTGCTTCTTGCGTTCATCAAGTTCGCGCGTAAGCCGCTGATATTTTTCAATTACCTCATTCAACAAATCGTCTGCCAGCTTGAGCTCGGTTTGCTTTTTTGCAATTTCTTTTTTCTCAATCTCAAGCTGTTGCAATTGTTCATCAAAATTGAGTTGCGAGTGGCCGGTGATATCGGCCGCTTTTTTGAGTGTTGTTTCGGGAAATCCAATCTTTCGGGCTATCTCAAAAGCAAATGAACTGCCCGGGTTGCCCACCTGCAAGGCATACAGGGGCTGCAACTGCCGCGTATCAAAAAGCATGGCCCCATTGCGTATGCCAGGCGAACTGTCGGCCAGCAGTTTCAGGTTGGCATAGTGGGTGGTGATCACACCAAATGCCTCGATATCATTTAGTTCAATAAGAACAGCTTCTGCAATGGCACCGCCCAGCTGCGGTTCGGTCCCTGTTCCAAACTCATCAATCAAAAACAGGGTTTTGTCACTTGCATTTGCCAGAAAATTCTTCATATTAAGCAGGTGCGAGCTATAGGTACTTAAATCATTTTCAAGTGATTGCTCGTCACCAATATCAATAAAAATATCCTCAAAAATTCCGCACACAGAGTCCGGTTGCATAGGCACCGAAAGGCCGCATTGCAACATATACTGCAATAGACCCGTTGTTTTCAGGCAGACTGACTTGCCGCCAGCGTTGGGGCCTGAAATCACCAGTATCCGGTTTTGGGCATCCAGTTGCATATCCAATGGCACGATTTTTCGCTTCTGCTCGTTCAGGGTAAGCTCCAGCAAAGGATGCCGTGCCTGATACCAATTCAACAGCGGTTTGTTTACCAATTGCGGCCTTACACCACCAATTTTGCGTGCCAGCAAAGCCCTTGCATGGGCAAAATCAATATGTCCGAGCATTTGCCAAGCGAGCAGGAGCATGGGCAAATGGGGGCGCATCAAGTTGGTAAATGCCAATAAGATGCGATGAATTTCCCGCCTCTCGGCATACTCCAGTTCCCTGATTTCGTTGTTTGTTTCAAAAATTTCGGCCGGCTCTATATAAACGGTTTGTCCTGTTGATGATTCATCATGAATAAAGCCGCGCAATTTTCGCTTGTCGGCAGCCCTTACCGGGATGACCATGCGTCCATTGCGAACCGTAACTTCCACATCGCTGTCGGTCCAGCCTGCACTTTTTGATTCGCCCAGCAATTGCTTGATGCGGCGTTGAATGCCGTTTTGTTTTTGCCTGATGTCATGCCTGATGTCGTGCAGGGTTGCAGAAGCATTGTCCGGGATATCCCCTTTATCGTCAATCAGGCGGTTGGCTTCCTTCAACAGCTGCTTATCCACTTCAAGGCCTGCAATCAAGGAACGGATAGGCTCGAAATGCGTGTATTCCTCCATGCTTTCAAAATCAATCAACTGCTGTATGATATTGAGCATCAATTTCAGTTCGAAAAATGGGGTTTGTTCAATCACGGTTCCTTCAATGCGCAAGCGGTGCAATTCGGGGCGTAAGTCCAGGTAATCTTTTACCTGAAAAGGCATGCCTGTTTGCATCAGGCGCACAAATGCCTCTTCCTGATCGAGGCTCAGTCCCATGGTGTTCAAATTGGTTGTAAACTGCAATTGCTCAGCCAGTTCAATACCCATATCGCTGATGCAAAAAGATTTAAGCATCCGGCGAATGGCATCAAAACCAATTTTTTCCTCAAAGTTAATCGGATATATCACCCTGCAAAGATAAGTTCAATAGGCTTAGCAAACAACGGGATGCGCGGGCATGAAAAGCCAATGGATAGATTTCCAAAGAAAAAGTGGGAAACTTATGCCCCATGCACGGCTGCACTCATTTCGGCCAGCAATTCAGGGTTGTTTTCCAACACATTACCAACCACCACCACATCAGCACCTGCTTTGGCAATGGAAGCAGCAGTATCGGCTGATCGGATACCGCCCCCTACAATCAATGGAACAGAAATTGTTCCACTCACGGCTTCTATCATCTGGATAGGAACGTGATTCGCTGCACCGGAGCCCGCGTCCAAAAAGATGAGTTTCATGCCGAGCATTTCACCGGCAAGTGCCGTGCAGATGGCAATATCATTTTTATCCGATGGAATAGGGATGCTGTTACTCATATAGGAAACGGTTGTGGGCCGCCCGCTTTCGATAAGCATATACCCGGTTGAAACCACTTCGAGCCGGCTAAGCTTTAAAAAGGGGGCAGCTATCACATGCCGGCCAATGAGCATTTCTGCATTGCGGCCTGAGATAAGCGACAAAAACAGAAATCCATCCGCTTTACTACTCAACTGATAGGTATTGCCCGGAAACAACACGATTGGGATATCAGCATTTGCTTTCAGGAGTTTGATGCAGCTGTCCAGGTTGTTGTTGGTGAGCAAACTGCCGCCGACAAAAAAGATATCTACTTTGGCAAGGGCCGCTTGCCTGGCAAGGTTTATAATTTCATCATCGGTAGGTTTATCGGGATCAACAAGAACGGCGAGCTTTTTGCCAGGGCTAAGAAACTTTTCGTGAACACTCATTTGTAGGGGTTTTTTACCATTCAAAATTAGAAATTATTGGCTTACACAAAGCAAACCAAACACAATTCTACCAAAAAACCAATAAAATTAGAAAACTGCCTTGGCAATCTGTTGAATATTATCGGAGCGGCCCATCGTATAAAAATGCAACACCGGTGCCCCGGCAGCAATCAGTTCTTTTGACTGGGCAATGGCCCATTCCACACCGACCTGCCGCACCTCGTTGTTATTTTTGCATGCTTGCACGGCTTTTACCAAATCATCAGGCAAATCAATATTGAAAGTTTGAGGTAGGGTATTCAGGTGGTTCATGGTTGAAATGGGTTTCAAACCCGGGATAATGGGCACCTCAATGCCGGCCTTACGGCAATTGTCAACAAAGGAAAAGTACTTGCTGTTGTCGAAAAAAAGCTGGGTGACAACAAATTCGGCACCAGCATCAATTTTCTGTTTAAGAAACTTCAGGTCGCTCTCCAAATTGGGTGCTTCAATATGCTTTTCGGGATAACCTGCAACACCAATTGTAAAATCTGTAGCCGTCGCATTCAATAAATCTTCATCTATATATACCCCCTTATTCAGGTTTTCAACCTGCTTCACCAAGTCAAGCGCATGGCTATGCCCACCAGGTTCGGCCTGAAAGTATTTCATTGAGGGCTGTGGGTCTCCCCGGACGATCAGCAGGTTTTTTACACCCAGAAAGTGCAAGTCAATCAGGGCGTTTTCGGTTTCTTCCCTTGTGAACCCGCCGCATATTATGTGTGGTACTACATTCACCCCATAGCGATACAAAATGGCAGCAGCAATACCTACAGTGCCAGGTCGTTTTCGGATGGTCTTTTTCTCAATCAGGCCATTTGGCAGTGGTTTGTAAACAAACTCCTCCTGGTGGTAGGTGATGTTCACAAAAGCCGGATCAAACTCAATGAGTGGTTCGATAGCATGATGAATATGCTCAATATTTTGCCCTTTGAGCGGTGGCAACAACTCAAAAGAGAAAAGCGTTTTGTCTGCCTGTCGGATATGGTCAGTTATTTTCAGTAAATTTGTCATCAGTAGTTTATATTATTCATTATCAAAGTTTTGTTATTGAATATGGCCTTCATATGCCCACATTCTTAATCAAATATTTGGAATCGCCCGGGCATTTCATCCATGAGGCCTTATGCTTACAGCGTCATCCTTTTTACCGGTAATTGAGGTTTGCATTTAGCAGTCGCTCCGCATCATCAAGCGTCATCCCTTTTCTTGCGGCATAGTCCACCAACTGGTCCTTGCCAATTTTGCCCACATTGAAATATTGTGCTTCGGGATGGGCAAAATAGTAACCACTTACCGCAGCCGGTGGCGACATGGCAAAGTTTTCAGTAAGCCTCACCCCTGTATGCTTCTCCGCCTGAAGCAGGTCGAAAAGCACACGCTTTTCGGAATGCTCCGGACAAGCCGGATAACCGGGTGCCGGCCTGATACCCTGATAGTCTTCTGCAAGCAATTCATTGATATTCAAATTTTCCTGCGGGTCATAG
>JAGYLH010000072.1 GCA_018400955.1 Bacteroidales bacterium | reverse complement strand
GGCAAATTTCTGGTTGGCAATTACATGAACCACCTTCACACCTTCCTTCTTGAGCAGGGCAGTATATTTTGCCGGATTGCCAGCCGAAGTAAAAACAATGGGCACCTTTTCGCGCAGGATGATTTCGATCAATTCATCGGTTTGTGGGTAAAGCAGCGGCACATTCACCCCAAAGGGCTTGTTGGTGGCGGCTTTGCATTTGCGCAGGTGTTCGGCAAACACATCAGGATACATGGAGCCTGCGCCGATCAGGCCAAGCGCGCCGGCATTGCTCACCGCAGATGCCAGCCTCCACCCACTGCACCAAATCATACCGGCCTGAATTATGGGATATCGTATGTTGAACAGTTTGGTGATTGTATTTTGTTGGCTCATATTGGACAAGGTATTAACCCCGGCAGGACCTGAACCACTGCCAGGGTTAATAATTATTTGGTTTAAAAAAATCAGCACAAGATCATATCAGGCTGTTTACTTTTCTGTTTCCGGATTGGGTTTGGGTTCTTGCAGGTGGCCCTCAGCATCCGTATAGCCGTAAATCCTGTCGAAAAGCACCCGGTATTTTTCCTTCACGATATTGCGTTTGAGTTTAAGTGTGGGCGACAATTCGCCGGTTTCGGGCGTCCACTCGGTGCAGGTAAGCTCAAACTGCTTAATTTGCTCATGAACATTCAGCTTGGCATTTACCTTGTCAACTTCTTCCTGTATGCGCGCTATCACTTTGGGGTGTTTGATCAGTTCCTTGGTGTCGCGGTATTTAACATGGTGGAGGAATGCCCAGCCATTGAGAAAATGGAAGGAGGGCGAAATAATGGCTGCGGTGAATTTTTCATTTGCACCAACCACCATCAATTGCTCGATAAACTGTGACTCCTTAAACTTATTCTCGATCACCTGCGGAGCGACATATTTACCTGTTGAAAGCTTGAATATTTCCTTTTTGCGGTCGGTAATCTTTAAGATGTTCAAATCCTGCAACTCACCAATATCACCGGTATGGAACCAGCCGTCTTCATCAATTACCTCGGCAGTTTTTTCGGGGTCTTTGTAATAGCCCATCATCAGGCTGGGCCCTTTCATGAGGATTTCGCCATCCTCAGCAATTTTTACCTCCACATTGTCCAGCACAGGCCCAACTGTTCCAAAGCGCAAACGTGGATGGTCGCTGTGGTTTACAGCAATTACGGGAGACGTTTCCGTAAGTCCGTAGCCTTCCTGAATCTTCAATCCGGCACAGCAGAACACACGTGCCAATCGGGGCTGCAGGGCCGCACCACCCGAAACGATCACTTTCACCTGGCCACCAAGTGCTTCGCGCCATTTGCTAAAAATAAGCTTGTCGGCAATTTTGCGCTTAAAGGCATATAAAGGACCATTTGCACCGTCCAATTCGTACTTCAAGCCAATATTTACGGCCCAGAAGAAAATGGCTTTTTTCAAGCCGGGCAACTCTTTGCCTTTGAGCATCAACTTATCATACAGTTTTTCAATTACCCTGGGCACAGCGGCAAAACCATCCGGATTGGTTTCGCGGATGTTGTCGCCGATGGTTTCTACACTTTCGGCATAATATACCGAAACGCCCTGGTGTTGAAGCAAATAGTTGACCATTCGCTCAAAAACATGGCACAAGGGCAGGAAGCTCAGGAAGCGTCCGGTATGGTCCACCGGGAGCAGGTGAAAGCTTGCCCTTACGTTGGACAGGAAATTGTTGTGGCTCAGCATCACCCCTTTTGAGCGGCCGGTTGTGCCGGAAGTATAGATAATCGAAACCAGGTCGTCGGCTGTTATGGATGCTTTTATCTTTTCCAGCTCGTCGGCTTTGGTGTTTTTTTCGCCCAAAGCGATGATCTCGTCAAAATTAGGCACTCCCTTCACCTGATCAATGGTGAAAACCTTTTCCACACCGGGCGTTTTTTGGGCCAAAGGGGCAATTTTATCATGGAAGTCAGCAGAAGAAACAATCGCAAACCTGGCATCGGAATGCGACAGGATATGCAAATATTCTTCTTCGCTGTTGTTTGGGTAAACAGGCACATGCACGGCCCCCACCTGGCTCATGCCCATGTCCATAATGTTCCATTCGGGACGGTTGTTGGATACAGAAAAGATTTTATCGCCTTTTTTGATGCCTAAAGCCATCAGTCCATAGCTGAAATTATCAACCAGTTTGCGGTAGTCGGCCGTTGAGAATTTTTCCCATTGGCCATTCCGCTTTACGGCAAGGGCATCTGCTTTGGAATACTCAGCGAGCATTTTGCTCACAATGTCGAAAGTTCTGGTAATTTCCATTTTATTGATTGTGTTGGTTATTAATTGTGTTGTCTCGGTTTGAAAGTCCATGTAAACCAAAATCTTGCAACTTCTTCTTTGTTTTTGTCCCAGCCTGTGCAGCATGCTTCCACTGTTTGTCCTTCATTGCTTTGCAGACATGCCTGTACGGCAGCTTTTATTTTGTCGCCGTCTTCACATAGAAAGCAGCTTGAGGTTTTGGCTTTTTTTACAAATTCGGCCCGCATACCCAAAACGAGCATCGATACGGCCTTATCCTGGCTGCTCACATAGTGCATGGCCAACAATCCCGAAGCCAGTTCAGCGGCCATACTTTGGGCAGCAAAATAAATTGAGCGAAAAGGATTTTTAGTCCAATAATTATAGGGTAAAGAAACCGCAGCCATTTTGCCGTCAAATTCCTTAATCCGCAAGCCGGCAATCAGGGCCAAAGGCAGCTTTTGCAAAAGGTAAAGCTTAAACTTGAGCCTGTTTGATACCAATTTGGTTACCGGGGATTTTTCCATTGTTTATTAGCCTTTTTCGCTTTTTTTAATGCCATTTCCACCAAGCTGAATAAGCCTTTCCAGTAAAATGTAAGTGCTTATCCCACAAACCTCAAACTGGTGAGGGGTAAAAATAATGTAAATATGTTATATATCAACCGTTGCATATGTTTATTTGGTGCAATACGGACCAAACGAACACCGGTAGCAGGTGTATTCTTCAACTAAAATACTGTATAGTAATTAGTTAAAAAGCATAACTGCCTTTGCTTATAATATCTTCTGCAATGATTCGCCTGAGCGCTACCGGATTGATGGTATCCGCTTTGGTAAACCTTTTCATGCCCATCAGCATGGCCTGACGTTCGTCCGATTCAGCAAAGGAATTCACTGCATCCACCCCTTGTTTGTTGATGATTGTGGCCACATCGTAAAAATAAACATCCGCCATATGCTGAAGCATGGACAATTTATCTTCACTGAGGGTGTCTGCTTGCTTTTGGATGCGCAGCAACAAGGATTCAGCAGCATAGGTATAAATCACCATATCAGCCAGGTTGATGAGGATTTCCTGTTCTTCGGCAAATTTATCGGTAAACTTTTGCACAGCAGCACCGGCAACCATCAGTATGGCTTTTTTGAAGTTGATGATTTTCTTCTTTTTCCCTTCGAAATAATCTGTTGTGGTGGCCCCAAAATCAGGGATGGCCATCAGTTCTTTGGCTACAGCCATGGCCGGGGTAAGCAGGTCGAGTTCGCCTTTCATGGCGCGCTTGAGCATTTCGCCAACAATCACCATACGGTTGATTTCGTTGGTACCTTCAAAAATACGGTTGATACGCGAATCGCGGTAAGCCCTTTCCACCTGTGTTTCGGCAGAATAGCCCATGCCGCCGTAAATCTGTACGCCTTCATCCACTACATAATCAAGCACTTCGGAGCCATACACCTTGGCAATGGAAGCTTCGATGGCATATTGCCGCATGGCCTCTACAGAAGCAAGTCCCTTGTCCATGCCGCCGGCTACCAAGGCATTGGTGCCATCTTCAATGTTCTGGCTTGCCCTGTAGGTAAGCGATTCGGAAGCATAGGTGCGGATGGCCATTTCGGCCAGTTTGTATTGTATTGCCCGGAAGCTGCCAATGGTTTTGCCAAATTGCTTGCGTTCGTTGGCATAAGCTGTGGCGTATTTAATCACCCCTTTGGAGGCACCTACCGTTGCTCCGGATAATTTGATGCGGCCCAGATTGAGGATGTTCAGGGCAATTTTGAAACCGGCATTGCGCTCGCCCAAGAGGTTTTCAACAGGCACTTCTACATTATCAAAATAAACCTGTACGGTGGATGAGCCTTTGATGCCCATTTTTTCTTCATCGGGACCAATGGTGATGCCAGGCAAGTTGGCTTCCACAATAAATGCACTCAGGTTTTTGTCGTCATCAATTTTGGCAAACACAATCAGCAAATCGGCAACACCGCCATTGGTTATCCATATTTTAACGCCATTCAGGATGTAGTGCTTGCCATCGTGGCTCAACACGGCTTTCGACTTGCCCGAGTTGGCATCGGAGCCTGCATCAGCTTCGGTAAGGCAATAAGCACCAATGAATTCACCGCTTGCCAGTTTGGGCAGGTATTTCTTTTTTTGCTCATCCGTACCATAATAGACTATAGGCGAAGTGCCAATACCTGTGTGCGCCGCAAAGGCCACGGCAAAACTGAAGCCTTTTCCCATTTCTTCGGTGGTGAGCATGGAGGTAACAAAGTTTTGACCGAATCCGTCATATTCTTCCGGAACGGCAATACCGAGCAGGCCCAGTTGCCCGGCTTCCTTGAGCAATTTGGAGAGCAATTCCCGGTCGTGTTTCTCTAATTGGTCCATTTGCGGGTTTACCTGTGTTTCGGTAAATTCGCGACAGCTTTGTGCCATCATGCGCTGCTCTTCGGTGAATTCTTCCGGGATAAACACATCCGTTGCCGGAGTTTCTTTTATCAGGAATTCACCTCCTTTTAACATCGTTTTTTCTTCCATTTGTTTAATAGGTATTACGTTTTTTTTGTTTAGAATTTTTCCCACGAAGGGCGCAAAGGGCACAAAGTTTTTATGTAATTAGTTACAAAACTTGCTTTGAACCTACCAAAGCCATCCAATCGGTTTGATCATGTCCTTTGTCTATCCCTCATTTTAATCCAGTATTTCAAAAATTCCTGCTGCTCCTTGTCCGGTTCCGATGCACATGGTAACCATGCCGTATTTTTGTTTTCGGCGTTTGAGCTCGTGCAGGATTTGCACCGTAAGCTTGGCCCCTGTAGCGCCCAAAGGATGACCCAGGGCAATGGCACCGCCGTTCACATTCACTTTTTCGGCATCCAGCCCAAGCTTGCGGATAACGGCTATGCTTTGCGAAGCAAAAGCTTCGTTCAGTTCAATCAGGCTGATGTCATCCAACTTCATACCGCTATGCTTCAGCACTTTGGGAATGGCTGCAATAGGCCCGATACCCATCTTATAAGGTTCCACACCGGCTACCTGGTAATCGACCAGCCGGGCAACCGGTTTTAAATTGTAATGTTTGAGCATTTTTTCGGAAACCACCAGCACAAAAGCGGCCCCATCCGACATTTGGGAAGAGTTGCCGGCAGTGGAGGTGCCATTGGCTGCAAAAGCCGGCTTCAGTTTTGACAAGGCCTGCATATTGGTATCGCGGCGCGGGCCTTCGTCGGTATCAAAATCCAGTTCGCGGTATTCGAGCTTGTCGTTTTTTACAAATTTCTCTTTTACCTTGATGGGTACAATTTCTTCTTTGAACTTTCCGGCATCAAGCGCGGCCACCGCCTTTTCCATCGATTTGAGGGCAAATGCGTCCTGCTCTTCGCGGCTGATTTCATATTCTTTGGCCACCATTTCGGATGTTAGGCCCATGCTGAGGTACCATTTGGGATGCTCCATGGCCACATCGGGATTGGGCACCTGCCGCCAGCCCCCCATCGAAATCATCGACATGGTTTCGGCACCTCCGGCGATGATCATATCAGCCATGCCAGCCTTTATTTTTGCTGTGGCGATGGCAATCGATTCCAGTCCGGAAGCACAGTAACGGTTGATGGTGGAGCCGGGTACATCGATGGTGCTCATGGACATAAGCGAGAGCAAGCGCCCCATATTAAAGCCTGTTTCGGCTTCGGGAAAAGCGTTGCCAACCACCACATCATCGATCAGCGACTGATCAATTTGTGGAAAGTCGGCCATTAATTTCCGGATTACGGCAACGGCAATATCATCGGGCCTGGTGAAGCGCAAACTGCCCCGTGGGGCTTTTCCGATAGCCGAGCGGTAACCACCTACAATATAAGCATTCATATGTCAATTCCTTTTTTGGTTTCTAATTTCTGAGAATTTTACCTGAAGTAATAAGGCTTTGTATGCGCTCAAGCGTTTTGCGTTGGGTGCACAGCTCAAGGAAAGCGCGCCGTTCAGTATTTAGCAGGTATTGCTCCGACACTTCCGTCAGGGCCTGGCTGATGTCGCCACCGGCCAGCACAAAGCCCAGCTTTTCGGCTATCAGCTTGTCGTGTTCGCTCATATAATTGGCAGTGGTAAAGCCATCGGCCCCCACATATACCAAACCCAGGGCTTCGCGTCCCAGCACCTTGATATCGGCGCGTGGCGTTGGCTGGGTATAGCCTTTTTCAACCATATTGAGGGCTGCTTTTTTTGCATAAGCCAGTTGGTGTGCCCGGCTCACAATTACCTCATCAATGCCGGTGCGCAAATAGCCCAAATCAAATGCCTCATAGGCAGAAGTGGAAACTTTCGCCTGTCCGATGCTGAGGTAGCGTTGCAGAAAGGCATTGGTGCGCACATCTCCTTCTTTAAGTTCATCCGAAAGGCGCAGGGCGAACTCTTTGGTTCCTCCCCCACCTGGAATCAGGCCAACACCAAACTCCACCAATCCCATATAGGTTTCGGCATGGGCGATTACCTTATCGGCATGCATACACACTTCGCAGCCACCACCCAGGGCCATGCCATGGGGTGCTGCAATCACAGGAATGGAAGAATAGCGCAGGCGCATGGTGGTTTTCTGGAACCACTGCACCGCCATATCCAGCTCTTCCCATTCCTGCTCGATGGCCAGCATATAAATCATGCCCACATTGGCTCCGGCCGAAAAATGCTCGCCTTCGTTGGAAACGATCAGGGCTTTGTATTCGGCTTCAGCCATATCGAGGGCTTTGTTCAGGCCTTCGAGCACACCCTGTCCAATGGTGTTCATCTTTGTATGGAATTCAATATTCAATACCCCGTCGCCCAGATCGAAAATGGTGGTGTCGTTGTTTTGCCATAACACAGCTGAGCTGCGCAATACGGCCAGCGAAAGGGTTGCTTCCTGACCAGGGACTGGCTTATATGCTTTTGATTGCAGGTCATAATAATATTTTCGCCCTGCTTCAATTTTATAAAAGCTGCTGATGCCCGCGTCCAGCATATCATAAACCCATGCTGCCGGTTTTTTTCCGGCTTCTTCCATAGCTTTAATCGTTGGCACCACATTCACAGCATCCCAGCTTTGGAATGGGCCCAGTTTCCATCCAAAGCCGGCATTGAGGGCATCGTCCACTTTATAAATCTCATCCGATATTTCAGGAATGCGGTTTGAAACAAACTGGAACAGGCTATAAAATGAACTGCGGTAAAAGGCCCCTTCCTTGCCTGTGTCGGCCAGCAGGATGGGCAAGCGTTTTACAGGGTCGTCAATGCCTTTGGTTTGTTCAAAAACAGCCAGTTTTGGTTTGGGCGCTTCTTCATATTCCAGTGTGTCAAAATCGAGCGAAAGGAATTTCTTGTTGCCGTCTTCAACTACTTTTTTGAAAAAACCTTGCTTGGTTTTTTCGCCCAGCCAGTTGTTTTCGAGCATTTTGTTCAGGTAGTCAGGAATGGCGAAAGCTTCATTGGCCTCATCCTGTGTTGATTCCTGTATGTTTTTGGCCACATGCGCCAAGGTGTCGAGGCCAACAATATCGGCTGTGCGGAAAGTAGCCGATTTGGCCCGACCGATGATGGGGCCAGTGAGTTTGTCAATTTCGGGAATATTCAGCCCAAATTCTTTTACATTGTTGAACAATTCCATAATTGAAAATGTGCCGATGCGGTTGGCAATAAAGGCAGGGGTGTCTTTTGCCAGCACTGTTGTTTTGCCCAGGAATCGGGCAGCATAATCCGACAGGAAATCCAGCACTTCCTGTTTGGTTTGGCTTGTGGGGATTATTTCGAACAACTGCAGGTAGCGCGGCGGGTTGAAGAAGTGTGTGCCGCAAAAATGCTTTTGGAAGTCTTCGCTTCGGCCTTGGATCATCTGCTCCACTGAAATGCCGGATGTGTTGGTGGTGACCAGGGTGCCTGCTTTGCGGAATTTGTCCACTTTTTCAAGCACCTGCTGCTTGATGTCGAGGCGCTCCACCACCACTTCGATAATCCAGTCGCAGTCCTTAATTTTGTGCAGGTCGTCATCAAAATTTCCGGTTTTAATCCGGCTTGCAAAGCTTTGCTTGTAGATAGGCGAAGGCTTTGATTTTAGGGCTGTCGCCAGAGCCGTATTGACGATGCGGTTGCGTACCAGCTTGTCGTCGAGGCTGAGGCCTTTGGATTTTTCGTCATCGCTCAGTTCGCGGGGCACAATATCGATAAGCAGCACTTCCACCCCGATATTGGCAAAATGACAGGCAATGCCCGAACCCATTACCCCTGAGCCCAGCACCGCCACTTTGTTGATTCGTCGTATCATATAAATTGTTTTATATAGTGTTTGATTCTTCCGTACAATCGTTGTTTCCAAAACGCGAAATTTCGTGGCAGACTTCTGTTCTTATCAGGCTGCACACTTTTACAAAAGTGTTAATTTCGTCCATTGTCAGTTGTGGCATCACTCTTTTGTTGAAATCGATGACTACCTGCCTGACATTTTTGCGGAGTTTTACCCCCATTTCGGTCAGATGTATATAAACCACGCGCTTATCCATTTCGTCCTTGCGGCGATAGATTAATCCATCATCTTCCATGGTTTTAAGCAATCGCGACAGACTTGTAGGGCCCATGCCCATCATGGGGGCAATGCGGGTGGCAGCCACCCCTTCTTTTGGCACATTGATCAGCACATAAGCCACACCCTGGGTTGTACCGTTTTCGGCCGCTAGCAAATTATACATTCGCCTCATGGCAAACAAAGTGCCTCTAATCTGGAAATCAACTGTTTCTTGTATTTTCATGAATGAATATATTATGCACGCATTGCAAATATAAAACAAAAGTTTACTTTTATGCAATCGTTTGCTGTGAAAAAATAACATTGTTTATTATTAACAGCAGTGTGAAATCTGTCGGAAAGCCTTGGTGCGAAAGCAAAAGCGAGGGTTGAAAAAAATTTGTTAAAAAACAAAAAGAAATTATGAAACCGCAATTTGAAACCGGATTAACCAAAATGTTAGGGATAGAATTCCCCCTACTGGTAGCCCCCATGTTTTTAATTTCGAATAGCAGTATGGTCATTGCTGCTTTGGAAGCGGGCGTAACTGCGGCCATTCCGGCGCTGAATTACCGCACTGACAATGCTTTGCGCGAAGCCATCCGCGAAATCCGTCAGCAAACAGATAAGTCTTTCGGGTTTAATTTGATCGTGAACAAGTCGAACCCGCGCTACAAAAAACAGCTCGAAACCCTTTGCGAACTGCAAGTGGATTTTATTATTACTTCGCTTGGCAGCCCGGCGACGGTTATAAAGCGGTGTAAACCACTTGGCATCAAGGTTTTTTGCGATGTTGTTAACCTTGAGTATGCAAAAAAAGTGGAAGCACTGGGTGCCGATGCCTTGATTGCTGTTGGCAGGGAAGCCGGGGGACACTGCGGGCCCTGGCCAAACAAGGTGCTCATCCCCAAACTGGTAAAGCATTGTAAAATCCCGGTTATTGCCGCCGGTGGCGTGGGAAAAGGTGCACATATCAAGGAGCTGCTGGAATTGGGAGCGGTAGGCGTTTCGGTGGGTACTATTTTTATAGCATCAGCAGAAGCGCCTGTCTCAAAGGAATACAAGCAGGCACTGGTCGATTATGGCGCAAAGGACATCGTACTCAGCAGCAAACTTTCAGGGAGTCCGCTCACGGTGATCAATACGCCTTATGTGCAGCAAATTGGCACAAAAGCAAGCTTTCTTGAACGCCTGATGAAAAAACACCGGTGGATGCGCAAGTATATCAAAATGCTGATTGCTTACCGTGGGATGAAGAAAGTGGAAAAAGCAGCCTTTGCGGCTACATACCAAACAGTTTGGTGCGCGGGGCCTTCTATTGAATATGTAAACAAAATCAGGCCGTTGAAGGAGATTGTTGAACAGTTGGTGGATGAATTTTTTAAGACCTAACAGGTTTTTATTAAGACCTAACAGGTTTTGAAAACCTGTTAGGTCTGAAACCTGTTAGGTCTTAAAAATCATCCGTTGTTCATTTCCTTCATCATCGCATCCACGATATTGTAGGCACCATCCCAAATGTCAGTAATGGAGGCATCCAACATATAACAGGGTGTTGTAAACACGTGGTGCTCTTCATCATACACCACATCGCCATGATCAGTTTCGATATGCGTTCCACCCATAGCTTCTATGGCCTGGATAGTGCCTTCGTCCTGGCCAATAGTCACATTTACATCACCCAGCACTTTGGCAACCAAGGTGGGCGAAATACACATGGCACCAATCGCTTTTTTATTGGCATGTGCCTCCCTGATGGCTGCTTCCACTTCAGGATTTACTGTGGCGTTGGGGCCATCAAAAGCGACCGACGAAAGGTTTTTTGCCGCCCCAAAACCACCGGGGAAGAATAATGCATCAAAATCGGCAGCCTTATAGTCCGACAAAGGCTTGATATTGCCACGGGCAATGCGCGCCGACTCGACCAAAACATTGCGCTTTTCGGGCATTTCTTCTCCTGTAAGATGGTTAATCACATGATGTTGATCTATATCGGGTGCAAAGCACTGATAATCGCCACCGGCTTGTTTAATGGCCAGCAGTGCCAGCGTAGCTTCGTGGATTTCGGCTCCATCGTAAACACCACATCCGGCTAAAACAACTGCAAACTTTTTCATGGTATTGTTATTTTCTTGGTTTAAAACTAATTTTATAGACCTAACAGGTTTTTAAGACCTAACAGGTTTTGGAAACCTGTTAGGTCTATAACCTGTCAGGTCTTAAGCGCGTTTATATACGATGGCCACAACGGTCACGTCATCGCCACCCATATTGATGGTCAGTCCGTAAGGCCGGTCATCGGATAAGGTGATTTGCGCGTCGCCGGCTTTGCCTGTAAGCTGTTGCCAGATGGTAACGGCCTGGTGCACACCTGTTCCGCCCGTTGGGTGGCCCCAACCGATCAATCCACCTGTGGTGTTCATGGGCATTTTACCATTACGGGCGGTATTTCCTTCAGCAACATATTCCGCACCTTTGCCGGGTGCTGCAAGGCCAAGGGCTTCAACAGCGAGTATGCCTGCAATGCTGAAGCAATCATGCGTTTCAACAGTCCCCACCTGATCCATGGTGATGCCTGCCATTTCCATGGCTTTGGCAGCTGCCGCCTTGATGGTTGTAAGTTCTACAGGGTCAGGTGGATCGTTGGTAATATTGCGTGTGAGCTGGGCCCAGCCGGCAACTTCAACAGCATCTTTTTTATCAATACCCATTCGCTGAAGGCCTTCTTCCGAAGCCACCACAATGCCGCTGGCCCCGTCCGACACCTTGCTGCAATCGAGCACATTCAGGTGGTCAACAAAAGCTTTGCCATTGGGGGTCATTTTATCGTATAATACTGCAAGGTCAGGAGTGCTATTATGGTATTCCTGGGCTGTGGGGTCGAGGCGTGCATTTTCAATCGCGTTTACAAACCAGCGGCGCATGCCGTTGCGTGCATATTCGTGGCCGTATTTTTCGTAATAAACACCTGCACGGTCAGAAAACTGTCCCGGAAAAAAGTAGGCGTGCCCATGCTTACGCTTGTCGAACCAGCCTGCACCCGCCAGGATATCGGCACCATAAATGGCTTTCACAGTGTTTTGTACTTCTACTCCTATCGACAAAACCGTATCAGCGGTTTCGGCAAGCACCGACCGGATACCGGTAATCAGCGACAAGCCACCCGAACCGCAGGCACCTTCAACACTCAGTGATGGTTTAAACTCCAGCTTGGGGTCGATGGCACCGGCAAAACCACCCAGGTGGGCCTGCTTGTTGAAACGAGCTGACATGAAGTTGCCAATGACAGATTCATCAATTTTGTCGGCACCGCCAATTTGTTTTAAAACGCCTTGCCCGGCATCTTTGATGTAATGGTCAAGTCCAGGGCGTTCCTTTTTTGGATTAAATTCCTTGCGGCCGGTACCCATCGAGATGGTGTTGTAACCGGCTGTCATATATACTTTTTTTCTCATTTTTTTCATGGCTGTAGGTATTTAAGCGAAGTAGTTGTTAATGGGACCAAAAGCGTGGAAAAATCCGGTGAGCATCACCGTATTCACATCCTGCTCGCTGCGGGCAACTTTATCGGTCAGCAGTTTGCGGCCTATGGCATCGGAATTTTTACCATAACCCAAAGCGAGTTGTGCGCCTAATGAATCCATTTGCTTCATGTCGTTGAAATAAGGTCCGAAGTGGCTGTCTTTGTCCTTGATACGGACGGCTGCTTTCCAGGGTTTAAAGCTGTTTGGCAACGCACCGAGGGCTGCTTCACAAGCCGAAGCAAAATTTACTACATCGCTGTATTCATTTTGGTCCGTGTCGAAAACAGCGACAACAGCCCCTTTTTCATATTTGAGAAAGCCGTCCTTTTGGGCCCCGCTTGACATTTGGCCGCCCTTAACGCCCATTTCCATCATTTTGTCAAGCAAATCGCTGTGCAAGTCCTCATCATCAAGGAAAGGATTCATCACCTTCATGATAAATTGCACCACATCAATGCCCACATAATCGATTAGTTGGAAAATGCCCATCGGCCTGACAAGGAAATCCTGGCTTACTTTATTTACCATATACACTGCCTCCGCAAAGGGGTGGTCTTTGGCAAGTTCTTCCGCCAGTTTGATCCCATACAGGGCATCGCGCATAAAATGACCATTGCCGATAAATCCTGCAAAATCGTTGCTTGGAACCACCACCTTGCCAAGGGCCTTTGCATAATCCAGGGCAAATTGATTGACTTCGGGCAAGGTTTTTTCGGTTACGATAAGCTCCACCAGGCGTTGTACTGCCGGAGGGTTGTAAAAGTGGAAGCCCAATACGCGTCCATCAAGACCGGCTTCGCCTTCAATCATATGGATTGGCACTGAGGAGGTATTGGTAAAATACCACGGCTTGTTGGGGTTGTTTTGGTCGATTTGTTTGAAGATTTTTACCTTGAGGTCCTTGTTTTCGCTTACAGCTTCAAAAATAAGTGTTGATTTGTAAGCTACTTCCATTGCCGTGGTTGGCCTCACGAGCGCCAACACATCGTTCACATATTGTTCGATGATGTCGTAGTTTTCAATCAGGTCGTTGCGGTCGGCATAAAACTGCCTTAGCAGTACGGCCTTTTTTTCGGCAATTTTCACCACCTGGGCACGCAAGTATGCGACCACACCGGCAAGGGCCTGGTCGGACAGGTCGATGGCATTCAGCACAAAGGCTTTTCCTTTGTTTTCGGGCTTCAGGCTCAGGTCGGCCATTTCCACTGCTGTGAGCAAGAGGATACCGCTGCCCATTTTGCCTGCTGCGCCAAGCACAGATACATGTTGGAGTTTTTCGTCGTAATTCATTTGATTATGATTGGGTTAGGTTATTATGATTTTTTTGGAAGTCGGGAGTCCGAAGTCGGGAGTCCGAAGTCGGGAGTCCGAAGTCGGGAGTCGGAAGTCGGAAGTTGGGAGTCGGAAGTCCGGAGTCCGAAGTCGGAAGTCGGAAGTCCGGAGTCGGAAGTCGGGAGTCGGGAGTCGGAAGTCCGGAGTCGGGAGTCGGGAGTCCGAAGTCCGGAGTCGGGAGTCGGGAGTCCGAAGTCCGAAGTCCGGAGTCCGGAGTCCGAAGTCGGAAGTCCGGAGTCGGGAGTCGGAAGTCCGGAGTCGGGAGTCCGGAGTCGGGAGTCGGAAGTTGGGAGTTGGGAGTCGGTGTTTTCATTTGATTGACTTTTTAAAGGCTGTTGTCATATTCATCAGGTTAAAGGCTTCGTCATAATGGGCTTCAAACTGCAGCTGACTGATGTAGTCCCTATGTTTAGCTTTATGAAGACAGGTGACAACCTCAGCAAGTGAACGTATTGAATAGCCAATAAATTTTCTGAATTCTGCATTTGACTGGCCTGTTGAACCTTCGGCGATATTAAGCGCAATAGAATCGGCGGCCCTTCTTGCTTGCGATGTCAGGTTAAATACCTCATCTTTTGGAAAACCTTTAGTTAGTTGAAAGATGCTTTCGCCAAATGCCATGGCTTTTTGCCATATAATCAACTTCTCGAACTTAAATTTACTTTCCATAAGTCTATAAATACTGTCTGCTGCTTATTGCAAAAATACAAATCTCTATCCTGTTATTACTGCCACTGAGGTTTTCGCTTTCCCAGGAAAGCTTTCATGCCTTCTTCACCTTGTGAGGCGGGGCCGAAAAGCGATCCAAAATGTTCTGCTTCGAGGCTGCTGCCTTCATCGAAGCCCATTTCAAAGCCAGCCCGTGTAACTTGCTTTACTTTGCGCACAGCAGCAGGGCCTTTTGAGCCAATCAAGTTGGCAAGGCGCATGGTTTCTTCCATTAAAGCTTCCGGTTCGGTCACTTTTTGTACCAGGCCAATGCGCAAGGCATCGTCGGCACCAATCATTTCGGCCGTAAGCAGCAGGAAAAGGGCATCGCCCAGCGTAGTTAGCCGCGATAGGCGCTGCGTGCCTGCATAGCCGGGTATCAGGCCAAGGCTCACCTCGGGCTGGCCAAATTTGGCTTTTGCAGAAGCAATCCGGAAATCGCAGGCCATGGCCAATTCAAGTCCGCCGCCCAATGCAAAGCCGTTGATTGCTGCAATTACCGGGAAAGGCAATTTTTCCAGGGAGCGGAAGGTGTTTTGCCCCAACCGCGAAAAAGCCGAGCCCGCTAAGCTGTCCTTATCCACCATTTCGGCAATATCGGCACCAGCCACAAAAGCCTTGCCTTCGCCTGTGATGACCATCACGCGCATTCCGTCATCCTCCTTGATAGCGGCAACCAAATGGTCCATTTCGTTGAAGAAACGTGTATTGAGTGCATTCAATGCCTGAGGACGGCTGATGGTGACGAGCAGCAAACCTCCCTGGCGTTCTGTTTTCAGAATTTCGTATTGCATATTTTGATTTATTGGACCTCAAATTTATACAATTATATCTAAGAAGCAAAATGTATTAGCAGAACTTTTAGTCAAATGAACAAGGATATGTTTGGCAATAAAGTTAATTTTGCGGCAGTTAAACTCAAATTTTAAACTTTGTTAAATCATCTCCATGAAACTATATCCCATTGAAACCGGTAATTTGAAACTCGATGGCGGTGCCATGTTTGGCGTTGTGCCGAAAGTTCTTTGGCAAAAAGTGTATCCCTGCGACGAAAATAACCTTTGCAACTGGGCCATGCGTTGCCTGCTGGTGGTTGATGGCGACCGCCGTATTTTGATTGACAACGGAATAGGTGAAAAACAGGACGAAAAATGGTTGCAACACTATTACCTCAATGGTGACGACACCCTCGAGAAATCCCTGGCAGCTGTTGGCTTTGCCCCCGAAAACATCACCGATATGATTATCACCCATATGCATTTTGATCATTGCGGGGGCAGTGTGAAATGGAATGCCGACCGCAGCGGGTTTGAACTGGCTTTTCCCAATGCCACCTACTGGACCAGCAAACAACAGTTTGAGTGGGCCACAAACCCCAATCGGCGCGAAGAAGCATCCTATCTGAAAGAAAATATTTTACCGATTCAGGAAAGCGGTCAATTGAAACTGATTGAAGAAGAAGGGGAGTATATCCCTAATATCACTTTTAAATTGTACAATGGCCATACGGAGGGACAGCTAATTCCACACATCCATTACAATGGTAAAACGGTTGTTTTTATGGCCGACCTGATGCCCTCGGCAGCACATATTCCCATGCCGTGGATTATGGCCTACGACACAAAGCCACTTGACACACTGAAGGACAGGGAGCGTTTTTATGCTGAGGCACTTGCCAACGATTATATTTTATTCCTAGAGCATGATTTGTATAACGAGGCATGCAAGCTGCAGGATACACCAAAGGGGACACGCATTGCTGAAAAGGGAAGGCTTGGGGAGTTTTTTTAGGAGTCTGGTCGGGAGTCGGGGTGTTTTTAAAAAAGTTTAAGTGTTTTGCTTGCTTGTATTGCTGTTCTTTGCATAAAAAATGATTTTAAATTAAACAGGTGTTTTATTTGATGGCATATCGCCTTTTACTACCTTATGATACATATAACCGAAACTGCCCGTGATGCCATGCAAGGCATTAAAACCTTTATCCCTACGAGCCGCAAAGTGGCTTACGTAAATGCCTTGCTCAAGGCCGGCTTCAGCACAGTTGATGCCGGAAGCTTTGTGTCGCCAAAAGCCATCCCTCAGATGGCAGACACCATGCAGGTGCTCCAGCAGATTGACCTGCCGCAAAATCCTCCCGAACTGATGGTGCTGGTGGTAAACACAAGGGGGGTAGAGCAGGCATCAAAATGTGTGCGGGTCAAAAGCCTTTCGTATCCTTTTTCCATCTCCCCTACTTTTTTAAAACGTAACCTAAATACCGATGAAAAAGGAGCGATTCAAACCATTGCTGATATTGTGGAGGCCTCTTCAAAGCGACAGTTTGAGCTTGTTATTTATCTGAGTATGGCCTTGGGAAATCCTTATGGCGACGACTGGAGCATAAACCAGGTGATTGATGGTGCAGCCCGCCTTTATGATTTGGGCATCAGGCGCATGCCTTTATCGGATATCCTCGGTGATGCCACACCTGACCGTGTGTTTAAGGTGTATGAAAAACTGATTCCGGTATTTCCGGATGCTGATTTTGGCCTGCATATGCATACCAAGCCATCTGATGCCTATGCCAAGCTGGAAGCAGCCTGGGAAGCCGGGGTGCGCAGCTTCGAAACCGTTTTGAACGGACTGGGTGGTTGCCCTACGGCAGCTGACGAAATGGTAGGAAACCTGAGTACGCAGGATTTAATGAACTTTTGTGAAAAGAGAAATATCCCAACAGGCATTGACAAGCAAGCGTTGCAGGAGGCTGTGATGGTTGCGGTTGGAATGGTTTGAGCGCAAGTTGGCAGTTGGCAAAAGGCAGTTGACAACGAGATTCGAAGATTCAGAGATTAATGCAGTTGGCAAAGGGCAGTTGGCAATGAGATTCAGAAGGTCAAAGACAAAAGTGAAAAGACATAAAGATAAAAGTGTCGAAATTCGATGTGGTTTTGTTAAATTATTAATCAAGTTGGCAAAGGGCAGTTGGAAAGGAGCAAAAAG
>JAGYLH010000071.1 GCA_018400955.1 Bacteroidales bacterium | reverse complement strand
CTGTTGGATTATGCCTTTAACAAAACAGCCGGCAAGGCCATTGCTGCCGGTCAGATGGAGTAAGTGGATTATTTTTGAATAAGAAGAATCCTTTTAACCCTTCTGAACAAATCCACCTGGCACCTATCCCAACTCCCACATTTCATTTACCTTTGCGACCATGATATTTGTAACAGGAGCAACAGGATTGGTGGGCTCACACCTGCTTTTGCAGCTTGCCACGGGCGAAAAACCTATTCGTGCCATGAAGAGGCCAAGCTCTGATTTGGGTTTGGTTGAAAAGGTGTTCAAATTGGCCGGCAAAGAACAATTGCTCGCTCAAATTGAATGGGTTGAAGCTGACTTGCTGGATATTTTTTCGCTGGAAGACGCCTTGAAGGGAGTGGACGAAGTGTATCATTGTGGGGCCATGGTTTCGTTTCATCCGGCACTGCGCAAGCAAATGCAGCGGGTGAACGTTGAAGGGACGGCAAATTTGGTGAATGCCTGCCTCGATACCGGTGTAAAAAAGTTTTGCCATGTGAGTTCGGTGGCAGCCATCGGGCGCTCAGGCGAAGACCAGATAATTGATGAGCAATCGCTTTGGAAATCATCCAAACGCAACTCAGCTTATGCCATTTCTAAATACGGTGCCGAAAAGGAAGTTTGGCGAGGCATTGCCGAAGGCTTAAATGCAGTTATTGTAAACCCATCCATCATTTTTGGGGTAGGAAACTGGAACAGCGGCAGTTCCGAAATGATCAAACTAACCTGGAAAGGCTTGCGGTTTTATACCAGTGGTATCAACAGCTTTGTTGATGTGCGCGATGTGGCCAAATCAATGATACAATTGATGGATGGCAATTATTTTGGCGAGCGGTTTATCATCACTTCCGAAAGCCTGCCCTACCGGCAAGTTTTCACCTGGATAGCAACATTTTTGGGGAAGAAGCCGCCAAGCATCCCTGTTACGCCCTTAATGGGTGAAATTGCCTGGCGTTTGGTTGCCGTAAAAGGCCTGATTACAGGCCGGAGACCGGCCTTAACGCGCGAAACCACACGCACCGCTGCCAAACGTTATTATTATTCATCCGAAAAGCTAAAGAAACGCCTTAGCTTTACATTTATACCTGTGGAGCAAAGCCTGGCCGATACCTGCAAGGTTTTTTTAGACGAAATGGGCTAAACAGTTTGCTATTAGCCTGACATTTTAATCTTTAACAAGCCATAAAAAAATGAAACATTACATCCGTAAACGCTGGAATGACTATTGGACGAAAAAATCATGGTTCAGCAAGATTTCCGATCTGATCTTTGTGTTATTTATTATTGCCATGCTGATTCCTGCTTCGCGCAAAGCCATCAGGATAACGGCTTCCAGAATACTAGCTTCCAGCCCCAAAAGCATTGCTGACGACAAGCAGCTCAGTTTGGCAGCCTCCACCTACGACTGGCTTGTTTATGATATGGATGGCAAGGCGGTGCCCCTTTCAAACTTCCGCGGACAAGCCATTTTTCTGAATTTCTGGGCTACCTGGTGCGCCCCCTGTATTGCCGAAATGCCCGACATACAAGAACTGTATGACCAATTTGGTGAGCATGCGGCTTTTTTACTTGTTTCGGACGAAGATCCTGCGCGCATCCATAATTTTATGAAAAACAGGGGCTTTGATATGCCGGTTTACATCCGCCGTGGCGGGGTTCCTGCCGATTTTGCTTCAGGAAGCATACCGGTTACTTTTGTAATTTCACCTGACGGACAGATCATAATCCGTAAAACCGGCGTAGCCAAATGGAATAGCAATAAGATGCAGGAATTGATGCGCGAACTGATTGCACAAACAGTGTTTCAGCCGTGAACAGTTAATTTTTAGCTGTCGTATGATAATTTGTACCTTTGCAACGTTCTTGTATGAGGACATCTATTAACAAACCGTTATCCAAATGAGAAAAACAGGTCTTTTGATTCTCGCAATGTTGCTGTTTACAATGGCGCAGGCGCAGGTAATTACGAACAAAACCAGCAAAGCCGTAACCGTTGGCTTTGATTTATTCACCGATATATGGTTGTCACCTCCTGCCGATATGAAGGTGCGTACGATCAACCAGGGTTTTAATGTGTTTGCAACTTATAATTTTGCCTTGAGCGAAGAAAGCCCCCATACTTTCTCCATTGGCTTGGGAATGCGCACGCACAATCTTTACTCCGATAATAGGATCACGAATCTGCATGCAGACACCATTGCCTTTGTCAAGATTGATCAGGAATACAAACGCAGCAAGATGAACCTTGTTTATGCGGAGGTGCCCATGGAGCTCAGGTTCCGTTTCGACAACACCTGGAAGATTGGCATTGGCTTTAAGGCTTCTATGTTACTGGACAACAAAGTGAAGTACCTGGGCAGTTTGGTCGAAGATGGTCCCACGGTTAAAATGAAGGAAAAGGATATCAACCAATTGGAGAAATATACCTTTGGGCCTACTTTGCGGTTTGGCTATAAATGGGTTTCTGTTTTTGGTTTTTACCAAATTTCGAGTGCGTTCCAGCGCGGACTGGGCCCCGAACTTGCCCCTATTTCTGTGGGAATTACGCTGAGCCCTTTCTGATAGATTCCTTTTTGGGATGCTTGATCCTTCATGAAGGGTTTAAACATGAAGGCTTCGACGATTAACGAGCCTTAACTTCTTTATGGTTTAGAATGTCTTTAACATTAAGGCATTAAGAACCAGCAGTATCTTAGTTTAACGCACCTTAATTTCTTAATGGTCAAATGATCTTTTTTACCATGAAAGCATTAAGATTTAGAAGGATCGATGTTCAACGCACCTTAGTTTCTTATTGGTATAGAAAAACAGCAATTAGAATTAGCGGGAATTACTGGTTAATTAGCCGTAGTTAAGATTTGGTGCTTGGCACAATGGCAGACTTAGAAGCACTAAACTGTCAGTCGAAAAATTACCAAATAGAAGCACAGCACTTGACTAACCACGTCACACACCATTGAGCCAAACGTCTGTTATTCTAAGGTATTATCATGATATCCAAAGCGAAACAGAGTGTTTTACAACCCAAACATTTTTCTCTTTAAAACACAATAATAGATGTCCTGAACCAGAATTACCACCACAATTGCGACTCATATATAATATTGCATACTTGTGGTTTTCAGAAATAGCTATTTTTGAAAATTCGTAAAAGCAATAATAATCTTTAAAATATTTGTGAAATTTTTTATATCCATTTCCTCTTCTTTTGAAAAATGATTGGTACAGTTCATCCTTGAAAATATTTATACTGTCCTTATTGCTACATTTTGTCAAGAAATTTAGATCAATTGTGTTTGTGTCTATTTGTTTGAATTTGTGAAATAAGTCAATGAAGCTTGAATCTACAGGTGGTTGCTCATTAAATAGGCTAAATGTCATTCTATTTAATTCGAGGCTTTCCCAATCATACTTAAAGTAAACAGTCGATTCGCGAATCAAAAATTTTCCTGTTGAATCCTTTGTGAAATCTTGCAAACATGAATTATAAATTTCACATGATTCTTTCTCGGTCAGGGCTTGAGAATAAGTCATGATAGGTATTAACAGAAATAATAATGTGTTTTTCATATTTCATCACTGAAACACAACAAATAAACATCTCCACACCCCCCCCTACAGCAGCATATAATAAACCGACAGCATAAAAAGCAGGCCGGTAAAAAAGCCTGTATTTACTTCCCCTTTGCTATGAACTTCGAGCCTGAGCCGGGCATAAGCTACGAGGCCTGAAAGCAAAATGGTAATGATAATTGATTCAATAAGCGGTGTTTGAAGCAAAAAAGCCATTCCAATAAATGCACCAACCGACCCGCCAATAACAATCAGGTGGATGCTGATTTTAAAGGCGAAGTTTATCACAAAACTCACCATGGCCAGGGCTGTGGCACCCAGCATATAATAGTAAAACAAAGGAGCTACGTCCAGGTGACGCAACAAATAATAAGTCAGGTAAAAAAACACGGCTGTTATCAGAATGGGCAACGGCCTTTCGCTTCTAATGGGCACCTCCAGCGAGGTGATTACCTTAAGCTTTAGCATGACAAGCATAATCAGAGCCGGAAACATAAAAGTTGTCAGGAAAATCAGGCCGGCCAGCGTCCAGCGCATTTCTAAAGGAATTTGTAGTTCGATCAGGCTAAGCTGGGTGGTCAATGCCAGATAAGTATATGTTGGGATAAGTAGCGGGTGAAGCAGCAACGAAACGATATGTGCAGGGTTTTTAGCCCAAATTAAAGTTTTTTCTATCATAGTTTTGAGGTTATAGCTCCTTTCGCAATCTGGCAACCGGGATGCTTAATTGTTCGCGATACTTGGCTACAGTGCGTCTTGCGATATTGTAACCCTTTTCTGTTAATATACTGGTAAGTTCCTCATCGGTAAGCGGCTTTGATTTTTTCTCGGCTTCGATGCAGTTACTCAGGATTTTTTTGATTTCGCGGGTCGAAACTTCCTCACCATCATCCATCAGCATGGACTCGCTAAAAAAGCTCTTCAAAAGGAAAGTGCCAAAAGGTGTTTGCACATATTTGCTATTGGCCACCCTGGATATGGTGGAGATATCAAGGCTTACAATTTCAGCAATATCCTTTAATATCATTGGTCTGAGCTGCGTTTCGTCCCCGCTAAGAAAATATTCCTTTTGGTATTCCATGATGGCTTTCATGGTGAGGTACAGGGTGTTTTGACGCTGTTTGATGGCATCGATAAACCATCTGGCCGAATCAATTTTCTGTTTCACAAACACCAATGCATCTTTATTGGTCTTGCTTTTTTTATTTTCCGCATAGGCTTCGAGCATTTCAGCATAAGATTTGCTGATACGCAGGTCGGGTGCATTGCGGCTGCTCAGGCTCAGTTCGAGCTGGCCATCATTGTTATGGATAACAAAATCGGGCATTACGTATTGGTCAATCTTACTGCTATCGCTCAGGGTATTGCCAGGCTTGGGATTGAGTTTCAGTACTTCTTCAAGGGCTGTCCTCAATGCTTCCTCAGAAATTTCTGCTCTTTTGATAATCTTGCTGTAGTGCTTTTTGGTAAACTCATTGAAAAACCTGTCAATGATCATAATGGGCAACCTATAATCAATCAGCGGGTTGTCTTTCTGCAGTTTTTCAAGCTGTATCAGCAGGCATTCCTGAAGATTACGCGCCCCTACGCCCGGCGGATCAAAATCCTGTATGATTCTGAGCGTTTCGAGCATCTCACTTTTGTTGGTTTTAAGATTGGCCACAAAAAGTAAATCATCGGTCATGGCATCCAGTTGCCTGTTGAGGTAGCCCGAATCGTCGATGTTTCCAATGATATACAAGCCAATCTTATACTTGCGTTCGTCCAGCTTTCTGAAGCCCAACTGCTGAATCAGGATTTCCTGGAAGCTCATCCCCTGCGAAAACGGAATATCATGGTTGTCCCTGTCGTCGGAACTTCTGTTGTTGGCATTCAGGCGGTAATCAGGGATATCGTCGTCATCCGGAATATAATCGTCCAAGTCGAATTCATCGTCGGTGCTGTCGTATTCCTGTTCGGCATCGGCATCAAAATCGTCCTCTTCAGAGGCATCATATTCATCATCAGATGAATCGCTTTCGTCGGCACCTTCTTCAATTTCGAGGGCAGGGTTTTCTTCAATTTCTTGTTTGATGCGTTGTTCCAGCGCAATGGTGGGAATCTGTAACAACTTCATCAGCAAAATTTGCTGAGGCGAAAGCTTCTGAAGCAGTTTCTGTTGTAGGCGCTGGTTTAACATATATGTACTACAAATTTTGTTTTCTTTATACCAAATCCGAGTCAGGGCACGAATTTTTCAGACACGAATTTACAACAAAATTAAAAACAGGCACCTTTTTTGATAAATAGTATATGATTTTGTTTAAAAAATAATCTGCATACGCTACTAAATAAACTCTAACTACCTCATTAACTCATATATATAACTTTGATTGTTTGAATTATTAATTTCTAAGACTTTTCATTTTTTCAACATAAACCATCAACACCAAATTGGTTTTTTGTTAAGATACTGCAAAAAGGCAAGTTAAATTCATAAAAATATGTAATGGCAGGAGAAAAGATCATCCTGCCATTATAGAAGTTAAATCAGCATCATGTTAAAGTCTGTTGAAATCCCTAAAATTCCAGGTTAAAAGGAGTACGCGGAAAAGGGATTACATCTCTGATATTACCCATTCCAGTGAGGAACAGCATCAGCCTTTCGAAACCCAATCCAAATCCTGCGTGGGGCACTGTACCAAACTTGCGTGTTTCGAGGTACCACCACATGCTTTCCATGGGGATGTCCATTTCCTTGATGCGTGACAGCAGTTTGTCGTAAACCTCCTCGCGCTGCGAACCACCAATGATTTCGCCAATTCCGGGAAAGAGCACATCCATTGCACGCACAGTTTTGCCGTCATCATTTTGTTTCATATAAAAAGCCTTGATGTCTCTGGGATAATCTGTAAGGATTACCGGCTTTTTAAAATGCTTTTCCACCAGATAGCGCTCATGCTCCGATTGCAGGTCGGCACCCCAGGCATCGATGGGATACTGGAATTTGCCTTTTTTATTTTGTTTGGAATCGCGCAGAATATCAATGGCCTCCGTATAGGTGATTCGCTCGAAAGGTTGATCAAGTACAAATTTTAGCTTTTCGATCAATTCCATGGAACGCTCTTCGGCTTTCTTCGTTTTCTCTTCTTCTTCCTGTCGTTTGCTCAGAAAAGCCAGGTCGTCGGCACAATGCTCAAGGGCATAGTTGATCAGGTATTTGAGCATTTCTTCGGCCAGGTCCATATCATCGTTTATATCGAAAAAAGCCACTTCGGGCTCAATCATCCAAAACTCGGCCAGATGGCGCGATGTATTGGAGTTTTCGGCCCTAAAGGTGGGGCCAAATGTGTAAACCTTTGAAAGGGCCAGTGCCGCCAACTCGGCTTCCAATTGCCCTGAAACAGTCAGGTTGGCCTCTTTGCCAAAAAAGTCTTGTTTAAAATCGATTCTTCCTTCCGCAGTTTTGGGAATGGCATCCAGCTTCATGGTAGTTACATGAAACATTTCGCCTGCCCCTTCGGCGTCCGATCCGGTGATGATGGGCGAGTGAATATTATAAAAACCCTTGTCGTTGAAAAACTTATGCACTGCAAATGTCATGGCATGGCGCAAGCGTGTGATTGCACCAAAGGTATTGGTACGAAAGCGCAAATGGGCTTTTTCGCGCAGGAATTCAAGGGAATGCTTTTTGGGTTGCAAGGGGTATTCGTCAGGATGGGCTGTTCCCAACACCTCAATCCTATTGACACTCATCTCCACTTTTTGACCGCTTCCGGCGGAAGGCACCAAAACACCATCCACCGAAAGGGCAGCACCGGTATGGATATGGGCCAAGGCCGATTCCGGAATTTTTTCCAAATCAACCACCAATTGGAGGTTGTGGATAGTAGATCCATCATTCAGGGCGATAAAGGCCACATTTTTACTGCCACGCTTCGTACGCACCCATCCCTTTACATTGATTTCAATATCAGATTCCTGCATCTGCAGGGCTTGTTTTATTTCAGTTCTTTTCACAGCTAATCTTATGGTTTTCAAATGAGATGCAAAAAAACGAAATTTAATGCAGTCCCCGGTATTAAACAGAAGAAAAGTTTTCGTTTAAAGCATAACAGTCCTGTTTTCTATCAAAAATTTCTGTTCACCATAAAAAAACTATTTTTGTCGCGCTTTGTTTAGCTGTAATAATCTTCCTATTTAAATAACTTCTTATGAAAAATAGCTTTTTAATTATAACTTTTTGTTTTCTAACTATTTTGGGATATGGCCAACTCAATATGCAACAAGTTGGTCACCTGCCTTATAACAACGACCTGAGCGATATATGGGGCTATGTTGACAGCGAAGGCAATGAATATGCCCTGGTGGGTGTTTACAACGGTTTTTCAGTTGTAAGCCTTGCAGACCCGGCCAATCCCGAAGAGGTATTCTTTGGCCCGGGCCCACAATCCATCTGGCGCGACATCAAAACATGGGGTGATTATGCCTATGTATCCAACGAAAGCGGCAGCGGGGTGTATATTGTTGATTTGAGCCCGCTTCCTGACGGCCCCATTACAAATACGGCGAATTTTACAGGGGACACCTATGCTTTTTCAACTGTCCACAACCTCTTTATTGACGAATTTGGTAAATTGTACATTTTCGGGGCCAACAACGGTAACGGCGGTGCCATTATCTGCGACCTGACCCAGGACCCCATGAACCCGGTTGAATTGGGCAGGTTCAACAACTATTACCTGCATGATGGCATGGCGCGTGGCGATACACTTTGGGGAGCCGGATTGTACGAAGGTGTGCTGGCCGCCATTGATGTGTCCGACCCGGCCAATACGCAAATCATGGGAACTGTTAGCACTCCCTCACAATTTACGCACAACACCTGGGTTTCGGATGATGGCACGCATGTTTACACCACAGATGAGGTGAGTAGTGGATTTGTTGGTGCATACAACGTAACCGATTTAAGCAATATGTACGAAACCGACCGTGTAAGAGCAAGCACGGGCAACAACGTAATCCCCCACAATGTGCATGTTGCCAACAATTTTTTGGTTACCAGCTACTATACTTCGGGCATTGTGGTGCACGATGCCAAATTCCCTGATAAGTTATTCGAAGTTGCCCATTTCGATACTTCGCCCAATTATAGCGGAGGCACATTCAATGGCTGCTGGGGGGCCTACCCATTTCTGCCGAGCGGGCTTATCCTTGCCACAGACATTGAAGAGGGTCTCTATATTCTTGACATTGAATACATCAGGGCCGCTTATCTGGAAGGTTCCGTGCAGGATATGGATACCAATATTCCTGTTTTTAACGCTCAGGTGCAGGTGCTGGATACCGATCTGAGCACACAAACCAATTTCGGAGGCTTTTACTCTTTTGGCACTTTGTTGTCAGGCACTTACGATATAAAGTTTTCTGCAACAGGCTATCATGAGCTTATTGTTGCGGATGTTGAGATTGTAAATGGTGAAATTGCAGAACTGAATGTAGAATTGGATGATTATGTGGTAGGCCTAGTCGAAAGCAATATCAGCCAACCAAAACTCCGGGTTTACCCAAATCCATTTGCCCAAAGTACTGTGATAGAATATGCTTATCCGATTGAAAGCCTTGCATATGAAATATTGATTCACAACAGCCTGGGTGTTGAAATCCTGCGTGAAAAGCTCAACAACCAAGAAGGAAGCTTCAGGCTGGCCGAGGACCTTCCCTCCGGTGTTTATCTGGTGTCGCTTTTAGCAAATAAGGAATTGGTAGCCAAAGAGTTGGTAGTGAAACAGTAAAATTGGCAACCCAAAGATACTTGCTGTTACTTACAGAGGTTATGTAAGCATTGAGTCGGTTAAGTTTGACAAAAGGCATATCAAGCTTTTCCCTATCTTCGCCTTCCACAATTCATCAACTATGGCCGTTTACAACCTCCTCAACATCATACTTATCCTGTCGCTGATTGGCTTTTCGGCCTACTATTTTTGGGATTGGGTGCGGGGCAACGACCGCAAACCCGCAACCTGGGTCGATGCCAACAAAAGGGATTTGGTTCCTGAAAAGGTTCAGCAGCTTTACCAAAAATATCCTGACAAGGACAGGTTTATGATTTTCTGGCTGCAAATGCAACGCCTTGAAAGGGAAAATATTGAGGGCGATATTGCCGAACTGGGCGTTTATCGTGGCGAAACAGCCGCCCTGCTGCGTGCCTTGGTGCCAGATCGCGACCTGCATTTGTTTGATACTTTTAGCGGATTCCGCCAAGAGGATTTGATGGGCGAAAGCGGTGAAGCAGCAACCTACACCACAGCCAATTTTGCCGATACAAGTTTAGAGTTTGTGCAAAACCGCCTGGGATACAGCAATAAAATCCACTACCACGAAGGTGATATTGCCGAAATTACAAAGCACTTGCCTGAACTGAGTTATGCTTTGGTGAGCCTGGATGCCGATTTGGCCAAACCCTCTGCCGCCGGACTGGCCTATTTTTACCCAAGAATGAAGCCTGGGGGTGTCATCATCATCCACGATTACAATCCTAAATGGCCCGGCCTGGTTGAGGCTGTGGACAATTTCCTCAAAACAATTCCCGAATCGCCGGTTTTGATGCCTGATGTTAGTGGGAGTTTGGTGATTGTGTGTTTGAGGGAGCTTATTTTGTGAGTCAGATCAAAAATCTTTAATCGCTAATCATCAATTCTAAATCAATAAAATTCCGGACGAGGGTTAAGTTGGAAGTCGAAGGCACCGGAAAACAAGGCAACCTCGCTATAAGTAGGGGCTTCGACTACCGTTTAGCTCAGAACAAGCGCTCAACCGTCTTCGATTATAGAAGTTCGGCGTATGGCTATAGTGAAGATCATAAATAATAAAACCATAGTTGCCATTTGTTCTCCATAAGATTCAATTTTTACTGCATTAGTTTTTACCTTAATCTTGGCACTGGACTTGTACCGGGATCGGTTTTTTGGTTTAACTTTGCCTGAAATCAAACTACAGCTCCCATCCCATGATCAGGTACCTGAAGCACGACGAAATTGATAAAAAAAAGTGGGATACCTGCATCAAGGATTCTTTCAACGGGCAGGTGTATGCCTGGTCGTGGTACCTCGATATCATTCACCCCAATTGGAACGCCCTGGTGGAGGACGATTATGCCCGCGTTTTTCCGCTTACCGGAAACAGGAAACTGGGCATCAGTTATTTATATCAACCTTTTTTTGCACAGCAGCTGGGTTTGTTTTCGCCTTCCATCCTTAATCCAGACATAGTAAATGGGTTTTTGCAGGCCATACCTGCGCAGTATCAGTTTGCCGAAATCAGGTTGAATACACACAACAAAACTGATGACAGCATTTTCAAAATTACGCAGCATACCAATTACGAGCTTGATTTGATCAATACCTACGACCGGATTAGCAAAAAATACGCAAGTAACACAAAACGAAACCTTAAAAAGGCGCAGCAGTCCGGGGTAAGTTTAATGAAGAACATCAAGCCCGAAGAGGTAGTCCGCCTTTTCAGGGCCAACAGGGGACGCACCATCAGCCATTGGAACGACCTGGAATACAATCGGTTGAAGAAATTGGTTTATACAGCCATTTACCGCGGACAAGCAATGGTATATGGTGTTTACACTGCGCAAAACAGCCTGTGTGCAGGGGCCATCTTTATACGAAGCCAGGGCAAAATTGTCTTTCTGTTTTCGGGGGCCAACCAGCAAGCCAAAGAAAACCACGCCATGACTTTTCTGATCGATGCGGTTATAAAGGAACACGCCCCCAGTCACCTTGTTTTTGATTTTGAAGGATCGGACAGTGAAAGCCTTGCCCGGTTTTATAAAGGCTTTGGCAGTAAACAAACCACTTATCCCGGTGTGGAAATCAACCGCCTGCCTTTTCTGATCCGGCATGCAGTGCGCCTGTTGAAGCGCCGGTGAGGTTTTTTTGGGCGAAAAGATTTTTGTTTTACCCAAAGTATTGTCCCGGTTCATCATAATGCTTATTTTTGCTTCATAACAATATACCCTGCGCCATGGTACACAATCTCGGAGAAACAAATTCAGTTTTTAACCAGTTTATTGCCGAACTGCGTGATGTCTCGATTCAGAATGACCGCATGCGTTTCAGGCGGAACCTTGAGCGTATAGGTGAGATTTTTGCTTACGAAATAAGCAAAACCTTTGATTACGAACATCATGAGATTACTACACCCTTGGGTGTTGCCAATATCCAACTAATCAGGGAGCAGCCGGTGCTTGCCACGATTTTGCGCGCTGGCTTGCCCATGCACCAAGGGTTGCTTAATTATTTTGACAAAGCCGACAATGCCTTTATTTCAGCTTATCGCAAATACGACAAAAACGAAGACTTCAAAATCAGCCTCGAATACCTGTCAAGCCCTGATATCAATAACCGCATCCTTATCCTTACCGATCCCATGCTTGCCACCGGTGCTTCTATTGTGAAGGTAATGAAGGGATTACTTGGTAGTGGCAAGCCATCGCACGTGCATATAGTTGCCGCCCTGGCCAGCATTGAAGGCGTTGAATTCGTCAAAAGGCACCTTTCGTTGCTTGATATGACCATTTGGGTTGGCGGCCTTGATGATGAACTTACAGCACAGGCTTATATTGTACCTGGATTGGGTGATGCTGGCGATTTGGCCTATGGAATGAAAACAGATTAAAAATGAGCAAAGTAGCCATAGAAAATATACGGATTTCTTTTACTTCAATAAAGAACCACCTGCTTCGGACAATACTTACAGTAGCCATTATTGCCTTTGGGATTATGGCTCTTGTTGGCATTCTGACAGCCATCGATTCGTTGACATATTACCTCACCGAAAACTTTTCAATGATGGGCTCCAATACCTTTAATTTGCGAAACCGCGAAATGGTGGTGCAAATGGGTGGAGATCGCTCAAGTGCCAAATCTTATGAAGCCATATCTTATCGTGAAGCCTTGAAATTTAAAGAATTATATACTTTCCCGGCATCAACAAGTATATACACCTGGGGCACGGGCATTGCCACACTGAAATTCAACAACGAAAAAACAAATCCAAATATTCAGGTGGTTGGAATTGACGAAAATTATATTTTCAATTCGGGTTATGAGATAGAGGCTGGCAGGAATATAAGCGTGCAGGAGGTGCAAAACGGCAGCCATGTGGCTGTTATTGGCAGCAGCATTATCGAAAGTTTGTTTAAAAACAACGAAGACCCCATAGGAAAAATCATCAGCGTTGGTCCCGGCAAATACCGGATTGTGGGCGTACTCAAAGAAAAAGGCTCAAGTATAGGGTTTACGGGAGACAGGCATTGTATGATTCCCCTCAACAATGTGCGCCAGTACTTTTCGCGCCCCAATATGAATTATACGATCAGTGTGCGGGCCAACAGCACCGAAGAAATGGATGCTGCCATTGGTGAAGCCACGGGCACATTCAGGGTGGTGCGTGGCGATGAACTGGGGCAGGAAAGCTCCTTCTCAGTAGTGAAAAGTGATAATATTGCCAATATGTTGATTGAGCTTACAGGAACCATTACCTGGGGGGCAACTGCCATCGGGCTGATTACACTTTTTGGGGCGGCCATCGGGCTGATGAATATCATGCTTGTATCCGTTACCGAACGCACCCGCGAAATTGGCATACGCATGGCCATTGGGGCAACCCGAAAAACCATCAGAAACCAGTTTTTGGTTGAATCGGTGGTGATAGCCCAAATAGGCGGATTGCTTGGAATAGCTGCCGGCGTATTAATCGGAAATACGCTGTCGAAAATACTGGAGTCAGCCTTTATCATCCCCTGGATGTGGATAGGTGTTGCCATCGTGCTGTGTTTTTTAGTTGCACTGGCTTCCGGCATTATTCCCGCCAACAAAGCAGCCAGGCTCGACCCGATTGAATCACTCCGTTACGAATAGTCTTAAATTTAAACCTATGTCAGAAGCATATAACAAACTCATTGATAAGAACAAGGCCTGGGCCATCGAAAAAAAAGACACAAATCCGGATTATTTTACTAAAATCCAACTGCCCCAAAAGCCGCCTTTCCTTTATATCGGCTGCTCGGACAGCCGCATGCCACTGGACACCTACACCCAAACTGACCCTGGCCAGTTGTTTGTACACCGCAATATTGCCAACCAGGTTTCGCTTACCGATATCAATTTTTTATCGGTTCTTGAATATGCTGTTAATGTGCTAAAAGTTAAGCATATCATTGTTTGCGGACATTATCAGTGCGGAGGCGTTGAGGCAGCCTATTCCAACAAAGCCGAAGGGCTTGTGGGCAATTGGGTAAATCCTATTCGCGACCTGGTCCTGAAATTTGATGATGAACTGAATAACATAAAAGATAGGCATTTAAGGCTCAACCGCCTTTCGGAACTCAATGTGATGAAACAAGTGGAGAATCTCTACAAAACAACCATTGTGCAACGGGCTTTGGAAGCCAACCCCGATCAATTTCAAATTCACGGCTGGGTGCTTGACCTGTCAAATGGTTTGATTATTGAGCTGGATATGCCACACGAAAGATGGCTGCGGAAAGGCCTTGTGAAACCCGAATGGTTGGAATAGCAAAAGAATTAACTGAGGCGGCATTTGCTGCAAACAACTAACGCACGCTACTTATGGCCAATTTTGACTTTACAAAAAGAGATAGTTTCGGCTCTAAAATGGGCATTATAGCCGCAGCAGCTGGCTCGGCAATCGGCTTGGGAAACATTTGGCGCTTCCCCTATATTGCAGGCGAAAATGGCGGAGGGGCCTTTTTACTTGTTTATTTGTTTTTCATTGTTGTTATTGGCGTGCCTGTTATGCTGTCGGAATTTGTTATCGGACGCAGTGCACAGCGTAACCCCTTGGGCGCCCTCAAAAACTTGGCCCCGAAGACTTATTGGTTTTTGGTTGGTTTCCTGGGCATTGCAGCAGCATTTTTCATTTTGGCCTTTTACACAACTGTTGCAGGCTGGACCCTCGAATACCTTTATCTGGCCGTAACCAATGGATTCCAGGGAATGGGTGCCGATCAAATGAGCAGTATGTTTGAACAGTTCAGGACAAGTGGAATGCGGCCCCTGATATGGCAAGCCATTTTTATGTTTTTTACGGCATTTATCGTTTACCGCGGCATCAAAAACGGCATTGAAAAATACACCAAAATCCTGATGCCTGCCCTGTTACTTATCATCATCGTGTTGTGCATCCGGGCCATTACATTGCCTGGAGGGGGCGAAGGACTTGTGTTCCTTTTCAAACCCGATTTCAGCAAACTCACTGCCAATGGCGTAATGCAGGCACTCGGTCAATCATTCTTCTCATTGAGCATTGGTATGGGGGCACTTATTACCTATGGTTCTTATATCAGCAAGAAGGACAACCTGGGCATTACCGCTATCTCAGTAACAGCAGCCGATTTGGTGATTGCCATCCTGGCCGGTATTGCCATCTTTCCGGCTGTTTTTGCTTTCGGTATTCAGCCCGAAGCAGGTCCCGGCCTGGTGTTCATAACCCTGCCCATGATTTTTCAGCAAATGACCGGCGGCTATTTCTTTTCGCTCATATTTTTCTTGCTCCTTTCCATTGCAGCACTCACTTCCACCATATCGTTGCTCGAAGTGGTGGTGGCCTATATGAGTGAAGAACTGAACGTAAACCGCAAAAAATCAACCATAATAGGTGCTGTGAGTATAGCTGTTCTTGGTGTTTTCTGCACCCTGAGCCAAGGCCCTTTGCCCGGCTTGCGCATTGGCGAAAGAAATCTGTTCGACCTGCTCGATTTCAGTTCGGCCAATATCATGCTGCCGCTTGGCGGCCTGCTCATCGTAATTTTTGCGGGTTGGTTTATGGGTGTTGACAAAGTATTCGACGAGCTGAGCAACGGAGGCAAACTGAATGCACGTTATAAACATGCTTTTCTATTTATTATCAGGTTTATAGCTCCTATCGGCATTGCCCTGGTTTTTTTAAATGGGATAGGCATTTTAAACTTCTTTAGCGGGGGGGATTTGTAAATCCAATTTAGGATTGGCAAGCTATTTTTCTTAATGATGGAAAATATTCTTCTTCCCTATAAAAATGTTTTATCATTCTCCTTAAAACCTATTAAAAATATCTAAATTTGACTGCCATTCACCCGTTTAGTATTACTTTAGCATTATTAAACGGAAAAGCAGCGGTTTTTCAACATCTCTCAGGGGATGACACAAGCTGCAAAATAAGGCTTTGAGAGTTTATTCAGCATTTGTGTTAAGGTTTTCAAACTGAATTATTCAGCACATTTTGACAAAATTCAAACAACATACCAAAACACTTTTCAGTTTTTCCCGCGGGGAACAAACGGCTGTTCTCACCCTGCTTCTGCTGTTGCTTTTGGCATTATTAATGAGCCTGTTTCCTGCCATAATCACAGGCAAACAAAAATGGGACTACCAGGCATTTGATGCTTCTATTCGTACCTATTATGCTGAGCTGCGGATGCGCGATTCGCTGGAAGCACTCCAAAAAAAAGAATTTGATTTTATACAACCTGATCAGGCTGCTGTAGAACAAAAATTCAATCCTTTTCCTTTTAATCCCAATATGCTGGCCGAAGCCGAATGGAAAAAAATGGGGATGGCAGATCACCAAATCAAGATGATAAAAAACTATGAAAAAAAAGGTGGAAAGTTCTACCGTAAGGAGGACTTGAAAAAGATATATGCTATCAGCGATGCAGAATACCAAATTCTGGAACCTTACATTGTTATACCCGCTGTTGAAAAGCCTTTGTCAACACCTGTTGTCAAGACCGAGGTAGTGGCTTTTGTTGAGGAAGAATATGAGCTCGATATCATGGTTGAACTCAACACAGCTGATGTAGAAACTTTGGTTCAACTGCCGCAGATCGGGCAATGGTTTGCCGAACGTATTATCCGTTACCGCGACAACCTGGGAGGGTTTAAAGAGTTAAAACAATTGCTTGAGGTATATCGTATGGATAGCGTTCGTCTGGCCACAATAAAACCCTATATTGAATTTGACACAACCCTGATCCTGACCAAAAAAGTGAATACCGATGATTTCAGGGGTTTGCTTTCACATCCCTATATCAGTTTCGATTTAACCAAACTTATAGTGAATCATCGCGAAAGGCGCGGCAAAATCAATTCGTGGGACGAATTGATTGGCTTACCGGGTGCTGATACTTTGGTGCAGCAAAAACTGCAGCCCTATCTTGATTTTAATTGAGTGCAAATTCCTAAAATACTTTAAATTTCGGCTTGTCTGCAACAATAAAGCACCCAAACTGTTATATTCCCTGACAAATTAATGAACTGCCTTTTCGATGAACATAAATATCAAACTGATTCCTGTTTTTATTTTGCTTCCGTTTGTATTGCTTGCAGCCCCTGATGGAAATGATGGTGCTGATGCCCGGTATAATACATTGAGCGGAACGATAAAGGATGCTTCGAGTGGCGAAACACTTATCGGGGCAACCCTTTTTGTAGAGCCAATTGGCCGCGGCACAGTTTCCAATATGTATGGGTACTATTCCATGCGTCTTGAACCCGCTACTTACAAACTCCGTTATTCATTTGTTGGATATGAAAGTGTGTTGCTTGATATCTTGTTTACTGCCGATACCGTTATCAATATTGAGATGCAGCCTTCGCAGCTCAACCTGGAGGAAGTAATTGTAAGGGGTGAGGCAAAAAATGAAAACATCAGCAGGGCGCAAATGAGCGTTACCCGCCTCGATACACGCACCATCAAACAAATACCGGCTTTTATGGGTGAAACAGACCTGATTAAAGCCATACAGTTGCTGCCGGGCGTGCAGGCCACTGCCGAAGGGGGCTCAGGCTTTAGTGTGCGCGGTGGCAGCCCCGATCAAAACCTGATCCTGCTCGACGAAGCCACAGTTTATAACCCTGTTCACCTGATGGGTTTCTTTTCGGTGTTTAACAACGACGCCATTAAAAATGTTGAGTTGTATAAGGGCGATATCCCTTCTGTTTATGGCGGCAGGTTATCATCGGTGGTGGATGTGCGCATGAACGAGGGCAATGTGAAAAAATATACGGGAACCGGTGGTGTAGGCACAATTTCGAGCCGGCTTACCCTCGAAGGGCCCATACAAAAGGACAAG
>JAGYLH010000070.1 GCA_018400955.1 Bacteroidales bacterium | reverse complement strand
CATAATGCGCAGTTTTTCCTCACGGATATTCACAATGGTCATATTGCTTTGGTCCACAGCTAATTTTACACCCCATGAGCTGAGGTAGCGGTCGGTACTTCCAGGGTTGCCGAGTATCATGGTAAAATCATCTTTTTGCACACCATCAGCCGAAATGGGCAGAAAATGTTTAGGCGTGTAAGGTATATTGTCTTCGCTATAGTTGGCTGATTGGTTTTCAGCATTGGCATAAACCCTGAAAAAGGCGAAATCAGCTGTATGGCGGGGCCATGTCCAGTTGTCGGTGTCGGCACCAAACTTGCCCATGGACTCGGGCGGGTTGCCAACAAGGCGAATATCGCGAAAAGTTTCGTAAACAATCAGGTAATAGGCATTTCCTTCAAAAAATTCCCTGACACCTGCATTGTAATTGCTGTCTTTTTCGGCTTCTGCCTCAATGGCTTTTCGGTTTTTGCCCAATTGTTCGTTGCGCTCCGATTCAGTCATACCGTCGCTGATGCCTTCCATCATTTCTTCGGTCACATTGCTGATATCAACCATAAAACGGACGGAAAGGCCCGGAATTGGGATTTCTTCCCCAAATGATTTGGCCCAGAACCCGTTTTTCAGGATGTCGTTTTCAACCGTGCTGATGGATTGTATTGAGCCGTAACCGCAGTGATGGTTTGTGAGCACAAGGCCCTTGTCAGACACGATTTCACCGGTGCACCCGCGGCCAAAAATTACAATGGCATCACTTACGCTGGGCTGTTCGAGACTGAAAATTTGATCGGCAGTCAATTCCAAACCGAGTTTTTGCATGTCTTCGAGGATCATTTTTTCTATATAGAGGGGAATCCACATGCCCTCATCGGCCTTGGCTTCATAACGCAAAAATGCGGAAGCCAGCAGAACTAAGAGTAATAATTTCTTCATGTTCAATGTTTTAAGTGGTTTTAATATGGTTTTAAAAAGATTTTAAAAATGCCTGACAAAGCTAAGAAAAAAGCGTTTTGTGTTATAAGTACAGTCAGTTAACGGTCAAATGGAATGTGGTCTTCGCTTTGGTTTTATACAGCGAAATTCAAAAATAAGTGTATTTTCGCCCCTGATTACTTGAATAAAACGCATGATTTTTTCAGGAAATATACAGATTAATAACTGATAAATAACACGTTAAAGCAATAAAACACTTTTGAACCTATGAAGAAAACACAGAAGAAGAAATCAGATTTTTTTGCAAACATGCTCGATCGGATTGAGGTTATTGGAAATAAATTGCCCCAACCTGTTACTTTATTTGCTATTTTGATGGGCGTCACCCTTTTATTGTCATGGTTTTTCGGCGGTATTGCTGTTGATCATCCCGGAAAAGCTGCAGGTCTGCTTGATCGCAACGGGCTGCCGGTTGACACCATTGAAGTAATCAATTTGCTTTCGCGCGATGGTTTTCAAATGATTATGACCAAAATGGTTTCCACTTTTGCGCTGTTTCCCCCATTGGGTTTGGTGTTGGTGGTGATGTTGGGAATTGGTGTAGCTGAATATACAGGTATGATTTCGGTGGCATTGCGCCTTTTTGTTTCAAAAGTGCCCAAGTCGTTTATTACTTTTTCAATTGTTGTTGCCGGTATGATTAGCTCAGTGGCTGCTGATGCCGGCTATGTTGTTTTGATACCACTTGGCGGGGCTATTTTCATGGGGATGGGCAGGCATCCGCTTGCTGGAATTGCCGCGGCATTCGCAGGAGTTTCAGGAGGCTTTGGGGCCAACCTTTTTCCAACCGGCCTCGATCCCATGATTGCTGCCTTTACCGAACCGGCAGCCCAGATCATTGATCCTTCCTACACAGTTAATCCGCTGTCGAATTATTATTTGATGGCTGCTTCTGTGCCATTTGTGGGACTGGCAGGTACCTGGGTTACAGAAAAGATTTTAATGCCCCGTTTAGGAGAATATAAACCAACTGCCGACATTGAAATAGAAGAAGAACAGTCAATTACGCGACAGGAACGTAAGGCCTTGACTTGGTCCTTTGTGTCGGTATTTGTCATTTCGATACTTGTTGCGCTTACCATCATTCCGGCTGATGGCCTTTTGCGTGGCGACATAGACCCTGAAACAGGGGTAAGAAGTATGCGGCCTTTTTATGATTCGTTGGTACCGATTATGTTTATCGGCTTTTTTGTGGCCGGATTGGTGTATGGTATTGTGGCCAAGACCATTAAAAGTGATAAGGACGTAACCAATATGACGGCCAAGAGCATGTCAACAATGGGCATGTACATTGTTATTGCCTTTGTGGCAGCGCAGTTTGTTGCCTATTTCAACTGGTCCAATTTGGGCAGTGTTTTGGCTGTTAAAGGTTCTGATGGATTGAATGCCATTGGTTTTACGGGTGCACCCCTCTTGGTGGCTTTCATCATTGTTTCATCGGTTGTAAACCTCATCATGGGAAGTGCTTCGGCGAAATGGGCTTTGTTGGCACCAATTTTTGTTCCCATGCTGATGTTGATGGATTATTCTCCCGAAACCACACAGGCGGCTTATCGAATAGGGGATTCTTATTCAAATATTTTAACACCGCTTTTGCCTTATTTTCCGCTGGTGATTGTTTTCGCCCAAAAGTATGTGAAGGACGTGGGTATTGGCACGCTTATTTCGATGATGTTGCCTTTTGCGATTGCTTTTGCGCTGGTGAGGATTCCTATGTTGCTTTTATGGATTTGGGCAGGTATCCCCTTGGGTGTTGAAGGACCGATTTATTATGCGCCATAAGGGAAAAAGAATGAACCACATAGAAGGCACATAGGCCACATAGTTTTTTTATTTGTTTTGGTATAAAGAGTAAACAGATTTCAAGCAACTGTTTCAGCGAAAATTTCAGTAAGTTTTTTCTAAGCCCTATTGTGCCCTATGTGCTTATGTGTTTATAAACCAACGGGAACCAAATAGAAATATAGGTTTATTTCCAGCGTCAAAGCACGGCTGATTTCGGATTGCTTAGCCTAAAAACTATAATGCTTTACCCTGTAAGCGCAATCACCCACATGTGGCTCCTCAGGGATGCTGAAACCAAGGCCCTGCATGGCATCCGCCGCTTTCTCCAAACGCACGAGCAATGCCGGTGGCACAATTACCGTCATGCCAATATCGCTTCCGGGAGGCACACACATGCTGCTGCCTCCTTTATACCATACATCGGTTGGAAATATTTCGGCTTGGTGCAGGCTTTTGATAATGGTAGTTTCATCAAAGTCGTAAGGGGTTTCGTCATCAAATTCAAACCAATAATAAACACCCGAGGGAAACTCATAGGTTTTTATCACATGGTCTTCCATCGTGATAACAGACTCGGTATTTTTTTTGGTCATTTTTGACTTGCAGGAAGCAATTAGCCCAATCATGAGGGCTAAAAGAAGAAGGTGCTGTATTTTCATTATTGTTGTGTTGGTGTTATTTGTTGTGCAAATGTAGGAAAATTGGTTTTGTAGTCCATTAGATACCAAAAGCGGTATGGCCATTTTTTTAAAATGCCTAAAACTGTATCATTTGTCCCTCGATGGGGATACCGATCCTGAATCCGGTATATTGGTGCCTGCCCCCTTCAAAACCGGCTACCACTTCGATATTGAAAAGCAGGAAAACCTGGTTTACACCATAACCAATTTCTGTGTAAGGCTTGTGGCCTGAGGTAAGCAGGCTATTCACAAAAATGGTTTCCCGGATGATGGTATTGGCTAAAAAGGGCAGCCGCTTCAGGAAAATGCGCGTGTGTTCGTGGCGTAAATGCCCGCGTAAATAGTGCTCATTTGTGCTTTTTTCGTAAAAGGGAAGCGTTCGGAACATATTGGTCCTGTTGCTGTTGCTTTCAATCCACAGGGGATTGCTGTTGAAATGCTTGAAATCAGCGAAATGCATTTTTTCATTGTTGATGAAAGCGCCTGCTTCAATTTCATAGTTAAACCTTCCCACCAGTTTTACCGAAAAACCATGCCTGAGCCCAGCTTCCAACAGCTGAAACTTGCTTGTGCTTCCAGCGATGCCATCAAAACCTTGTTTCCACCCGAGAGATATGGTTGGGTATTTTGTGTGGAGCATCTGCTTGCGCCCATCGTTGATGCGGTAAAAATGCCGATGCGTATAACTAAGTTTTGCATCCAAAATAAAAGCTTTTTGACTGTTGAAAAAGTGTTCTGCATTTGCAAAGGGCAAAGGGATGTTGGGTGTAAACTGATTGCCAAAAAGTTTGCCAGGTGAAAGTCCGTTATGTTTTCCAGTTTTTGCGGCTGCCCATTCAATGGCAGTTTGTAGCACAAGGCCATTGATGAGGTCGGTTTGGTGATTTAACCGGAGGTAATCCTTTTCGTAAAGTTTAAGAAAATTCTGCTTGTTGAACAGGCTGGTTACAGAATTAATCAGGGGTGATACACCGTTTGCCGAATTAAAATCAGTGGATATACTTCCGGCGCCCAGGTGGAAAAAGAACGCTGCAAAGGATCATATAAAAAATAGGCTATCATACTGCCACCTATTTTTTACGGGCAAAAGCATATTGGGCATTTACGTTTATAACAAAACGTTTTCGCGAAAGCAGGTCATGCGAAAGCTTGAATTTTTTATCGTAAACAAAGCCATCAACAGTATTGTAATTAAACGAGTTTAAGGCAGCAAGCCCATTGTGCTCAAACCGCCAGTTCGGTACAATCCATCGGTTTCTGGTGCCAAAAAATATTTCATTCAGCAGGGGGTTGCCTTTTCGCTTAAGCGTGTCGGCATCGGTGGTATCGGGCAGGGGATCGTTAAAGCTGAGACGTTCTTCCTGGCTGAGGGGCGCAGGCCTGAATTGTTTCCAGTAATCAGGAGGCCTGATCCTGGCGCTGTCGGCTATATTGGTGCTGCGCGATTTTACTTCAAGCGAAGGCTTTTGCTCATGTGCTGTAGCCTCCATGCGCACCAGGCGGTTCAATTCGCGCATTTCTTTGTTGTTCAAATCGGTGCGTTCAACAAGCTCTTCCATCCTTTGTTGACGGGGGCTTGCAGGGAGTGTTTCTGTTTCATCAGCCTTTGCACTTGCCACAGCGGCCAATTCGGCAATGGTTTGGGATTCTTCCTCGTCAGCGGCCAACATATTTGCATAAAATCCGTGATCGATATCCGGGTTCAGCTCCACATCATAATCATTTACCGAAACAAGGTATTTGATGATGGCTTTGCCGCCAAATGCTTCAACTACAGCATCAAAATTGTGGCTTACGGGCAGCCAAACCAAAGGCTTTACCTGCTGGTACACTTGCCTGACCTCCACACTAAACATGCGCTGCTCCACCTTTAAATCGACCGAATGGATATTCCAACTGCCTTCGCGTATATAAATTGTCCCGCTATACAGGTCTTGTCCTTTACGTTTAGGAATGACGCTAATCTTGTTGATGGTACGCCCACTTTCCACAAAAGTGCCATCAAGCTTAAAGCGGTAAACCTGAAAGGCAGCACGGCTGAGTGGCGAGATGATACCATTGATGTCGTTGTACAGGCTGATGGTAACAAATTGCATGGGCCCGGTATCGTCAATTTCGCCAGAGCTGCGCATCGATAACACCTTTGTTTGCAATGGCTCCCCCTTTTTATAACCGATTTCAGATACGGTTTCAACTACGATATACTTACCTTCTTCGAAACCGTCCTTTTTGAGTTGCCTGCGCATAAGTGCAGGAATTTTCACAGGTACACCTGTCCCTTTCAGGTAAACCGTTGCGGTGTAAGCCGACACCTGATTTTGGTAGTACTGACTCATGCCAATGGCCTTACGCATAATATAATAGGCTGGATCTTCGCCGCTGGCTGTTACTATAATTTCGGGCAAATTATAGGATTGTGTTTCCATCGTGATGTTCATCGTAATGAACTTGTCCTTTATTGTAGTGCTTATCCGTTGGGTTTGATAACCTAAATACTGAAAGGCCAATTCATATTCCCCTTCGGGAAGGTTGAGGGTGAATTCCCCCTCGATGTTGGCAGTTGTGCCCTGTTGTATTTCAGGAACATATACCGATGCAAAAGGGATGGGTTTACCGCTGCTGTCTTTTATAGCCCCCTGCACACCTTGCCCAAAACTCAAGGCGGGCACGTTTAAGATTAATAGCAGTATATATGCCTGAATCAATTTCATGGGTGAGTGCAGAATTGTTTGTGCAATATTATATAAAACGCTTGTCCCTTTTGGTTGTTTCACAATTCTTAACAGATCAGCATATTTAAAAATGGAATTAATTTACATTTAATCGATATTTCATTGCTGCACGCACATGAAATTAATGGCTAATAAAGGGTTTCCATGCATCAATGGAGTTGAAAAAACAACCAGGAACTGACACAATGGCTACTTTTGTAGCAAGGAACGATTATTGAATAACAGTCAGAATGGCCCTAAAAGAAGAAAAACAAAAGCTGATTCGCAGCACCTTTGTGCCGGCATTGTTTGTGCTGCTGATGTGGGTGGTGAAACTGGCTGAAACTATTTTCAGCTACAGGCTGTCGTTTTTAGGCGTTAGCCCCCTCACACCCGAAGGCTTGTCGGGTATTTTGCTGGCCCCTTTTCTGCATGGCGACTGGAACCACCTCATGGCCAATACGGTGCCTATGTTTGTGTTGGGGTCGGCCTTGTTTTATTTTTACAAACCCATCGCCTACCGGGTGCTTTTGCTCACTATCCTGCTCACCGGGTTGTGGGTGTGGCTGGGAGCCCGCGAAGCCACGCATATTGGCGCCAGTGGTGTAATCTATGGCTTATCAGCATTTTTGCTGGTGAGTGGGTTGATTCGCCGACATCCCCGTTTGATGGCCCTTTCTATGGTTGTTGTTTTCCTGTATGGCGGTATGATTTGGGGCGTTTTTCCTGAATTTTTCCCCGAAAAGAATATTTCATGGGAGTCGCACCTGGCTGGTCTCGTTGGCCGGGTTAATCCTGGCTATCTTTTATAAAGACGAGGCCCCAAAACCAAAATATTCCTGGGATTATGGAAGAAGTAGCAGACCTGGAGGAGACAGAGGATAAATCTGATCAGGATACACAGAACCATACCATAAAAATCAGGATGCTTATTGGAATATTCCCGAGCCTGATAAGGACAGGCTGACCGTGAAGTTTACCGTTATCGGAAAAGTCCTGAGTAATAAATCTTTTTGTATTGGCATGATTTAAATTTTATTTTGGTGGTAAACCAAATGCCAATCTAACTGTTAATAAGTCACACATATAGTTATGAAAAATTTAAGAGGACATAAATTTCAACAAATAGATAGGGCCGTCACCACGCCGGATGGCTGATAAAGGGATTATGCTGTTGCGCATCAGCATTGGATCATTTTTGTGGTTTGGTGTGCTCAAAGTTTCCAGACTAAGTCCGGCAGAGAGCTTGGCCATTGATACCATCAAACTGCTCACCTTGGATTTATGCCTGAGCATATTATCATTATGGTCTCGCCAGTTGGGAAACTTTAATCACGGGCTTAGTCTGGTATTCAATTTATTTATGCATGAAACCTTGCTTTTCTTTACCTGCAATGCTGTGGGTACGCTGGGCCGATTTTCTTATTTCAGATGAGGGTTTTCACCCAATTTCCTATGCCTTGACCCTCGAGACGCGTATATTTTCAAAATATGGTGGTTATCAGCGCGAATTATTGTGTTGGGAGCAACCGTGCGCGGCGGGAAGATTTGTTGTTGAAGCCGGAGATGCCATTGTATGATAAATCAAATATCTATAACGACCAAGAGGTAAGGCAGAAATAAATAAGCTGGTGGGCAAATCATACAGCCTATGGGAACGCGTATCCGCATGGGCGGCAACAGGAGCCTGGTGATTGCCTATGCCGCAGAAGCCGTGCGATAAAGCTGCTGTCAGTAGATAACCGCACACGCTATTGCAATATCGAATTGCGGAAGCCCAGGAAACCCGATCCTGTCGTTCAGGTCGCGGCTCGAAACCTATGCCTGTATTATGCCGCTACAATAATTTAACTATGAGTCCGCTCAACCGGTTTTCTCAGACTGACTAGCCAGGGGAACCATGTGAAATTGGACAGCTTTACAACGACCATAGTGCAAAAAATTCCTGCGAAAAATTATCAGCTGCCAAGGCATCCCTTATCGAGGATTCTGGAGGTGATTATTATGATTATCAATAAAATAGAAATGAATTGATTTTCTTAATTCCTTGTTAATTGCATTTGGCACTCTGCAAACGAAGCTTTAATTTCTTAAATTTGCGCTTCACAAAACTCTCCCAACCCCTATGCTATTCGCTGATGTTATCGGACGGAAACGCTTAAACAGCAATTGATTCAGTCGGTTGCCGAAAACAGGAGTAAGCCAGTATTACCGCTTTTTTTTAGGTGCAGCCGGCAGCGGAAAGTTGCGCTGGCTGGCTATGCCCAATACATCAATTGCAAAAGTCGCACCAAAACGGATAGTTGTGGTGTTTTTGTCCCTCCTGCGTAAAAATCAGCAAACACATCCTGATTTGCATTTTTTGTTTTTCAACCACCACCACAAAAGGTTGAAGGATGCCGAATCCAAGCTCTTTATGGAGGAGTGGCGACAGTTTGTGCTGGGCAGCAGGCATACTCTTGGATTGGATGGCTGGTTCAGCTTTATTGGTGTGGAAAACAAGCAGGCACCATTTATGTGCGCGATGCCAATGAAATAATCCGCAAGCTCAACTTCAAAGCTTATGAGGCTGAGTACAAAGTGATAATCTGGATGGCCGAGAAGATCAATCTGCAGCAGCCAATAAGTTGCTTAAACTGCTGGAAGAGCCACCTGATAAAACCCTGTTTATATTGATTGCCGAGTCTGGATCAAATTCTGGCTACAGTACGCTCACGATCCTGGTTAAAATTGCGCGTATTGCAGATGGAAGCATTGATCGGGCACTTTGTTCCAAATACAATATTCGGCGCGCCGACGCCAAACAGCGGCACTGATTGCACATGGCAGCCGAAGCCCAGCGCTTATACGAGAATGCTGAGGATGAAAATTCAATTTCCATTTCTTTCAGCAATGGATGCGTCTTTGCTATAAAGAGGTTGTAATTGACGCTGCTTATTTACGGCTGCCATCCTTTGGCCATTGGCCGCAAAGAAAAGCAAAAATCCTTCCTCAGTTATGCCCTTCAGGTATTTCGTAACGGCCTGCTCATCAATAACCAACTCGACCGACTGGTGCGCACAGCGGAAGAAGAGCGCGATTTTAACCGCAAATTTTCAGCCTTTGTGAACCACAAGAATGCTATAATGATGGTAAAACTGATGGAAGATGGCATTCAGCATATTGAGCGCAACGCCCATGGTGGCCTGTTGTTTGCAGATATCAGCTTCAAAATGGTGAAGCTCCTCAAATTGAAGGCGTGAAGTTTATTTTTTCCTTATTTAAATGCCACAAATCTGTTAATAAAACTGATGAAAACCATTGATAATTAGACATATATTTTTATCCAATTCATCTAAACAAAAGCCATTGTAATGGCAGGCAGAGGAGATAAGAAATTGTTTGTTGGAATTTAATCCTCATCAAAAAACAAATTCACCGATTGAACCCCGGGAATGCCTTTGATTTCGCTCACCAGTTTTTTGCCAAAGGATTCATCTTTCAGGTTGATATAATAGGAGAACTCCATGGTTTCGCGACTTTTGTCACCAATGGTTTTCACATTTACCAATTTATTCTTCCGGCAATAGGTTTTAAAAGCAGAAGAGAAGGGATCGTCAGGAATATTGTCTGAATTGGCAATTACCTGTAACAAGAATTCCCTGCTTTGGGGCAGGGCAAAACTGAATTTGGTGAGCACCAAATAAACACCTCCGACAATAAATGTGCCGAAAATGGCTATGGCATAGAGCTTTACGCCTGCTGCAAGGCCTATCGAAAGGGCAAAGAAAATAAACATAATATCGGAAGCGTCTTTCACAGCCGTACGGAAACGTATAATGGACATGGCGCCGACCATCCCAAAAGCGCGTGCCAGGTTGTTGCCAATTACCATGATTACAATGGCCGTAATCATCGTGAGCAGAATGAGCGAAATGGTGAAGGAGGCCGAATAGTTCAGGCCTTTATATGTGTATTTGTACAGCAAGGCTATAATCAACCCGCACAACAGGGCGATGAGCACATTGGCAACCACCTCAACAGCTGAAATGCTGAAAACAAACATGTTTTGAAAATCATCAACCATAATATCTAATTCTGCTGTTAATACGTTAATAATTTGTGGTTTGCGCTTGCGTCGAAACCAATGGTATATTTAGACAAGGCATCATGCCTTAGCTTGAATTCCTGTACCAACGAACGGGCCCAGAGGGGCATCTGATCTGAATAATATTTTATCTCCAAAATAAAATGATTGTCAAACAACAAACTCAGATTGTCCTCGTCAAAAAGCGAACTGAGTTCCGGATAGTGCAGGCTGCGGATATTCTTGTCGAAAGTAATGCGCACCCCGTGGTTGAGCTTTCCGTGCCAGGCCTCCCGCTCGTAAACGACCAAACAACTGGGCCTGAGGTTCTGTTTTTTGATATGGTACAAAAAGCGCTGCGCATCTTCAACAAAAACGGGGCTGCTCTTTTCCTTCAGGATATACCTGTCAATATCGCCCGATTGGAGCACTTGTTCTGTATCCTGATAATTGAAGAAGCTCCTGTGCTTTTTTATTCTGTTTTCTATTTTTCTTTTTATTTCGAAAACCACCTTGCTTCCGGGCTCAAAATTGTTATAGCCCCTGATCCTGAATTTACGCCTGAGTAAAAGGCCTTCTGTTTTTTCGGCATAGAAGTCGAGGCTACGGCTGTCAAAATAGATGCTTCTTACGGCATATTGCGGGTGTCCGCCGGGTGTGGCAATGGTATTTTGATCAGCATTCACAAAAGGCAATAACCTATTGCGCAGCTGATTCATAGCACTATTGGGAACCAAATATTTACGTTCGTATCGGAGCATTTGCAATATCAATTTGCATAAACAATTTTTAAAAGCCTTTTGATGTATTCAGGGATTGAAATCTCACCCGTACTGATATTTAGTTCAAGCATCATGCCTGGCAAAACACCGGGATTACTCTCCTCAAGCAAAGCAGTTACAAATACATGTTGACGTTGGTCAACAATTTGTGCAACATTGTCGAAACCAATAATGTGGCCGGCAACACTTGCACTGTAGCTGGTTGTTTTCACTTGGATTGCTTGTCCGGTTTTTATGAGCGGCAATTGATATATCTCAATAGGGAACACAACAATTTGCTGCGAATTATCTGTAATGGTGATTATGGACTCATGCCCATTTATTGCAAGCCTCCTGTCCACAATGTTTCCACATATTGGCGACAAAATATGAAACGATTGCAGCCTCTTTTCGGCATGCCTGATTTGCATCTCAAGTGAATTGATAGTAGCTTGCACGTAATCAAGCTGTTCTTTCTTTGCGCCTGATAGCATGGCCTCATAAGTGGATTTAGCAATTTCCAAATCTTGTTGTTTGATCCTTAAGTCATTCAATGAAAGATCATACACTTCTTCGGCAATATAACCTTTGCTGAAAAGCACCTCGTTACGTTGGAACAGCTTTTTCTGGGTTTCATATTCTTGCTCGGCCTTAATCTTTATTTCGGATGCAACACGGATATCCTGAGGCTTTTCGCCCGACAGGTAAACCTGGAGCAAACTTTTCTGCACTTGCAGTTCGGCAGTCAAATCGATGAGTTTTTTCTCCTCCTCAATGGAGCTGATCAGTCCAATGGTGTCGCCTTTGTTTATAGTACCATCATGAAGTATCTGGCTGTTAAAATTGAATTCGGCCAAATCACCACGCTGAAATTCAGATACCGTAAAATTTGTGGTGGCATTGGTCAGGTTGTCTTTGAGCTGCGAAACCAGGGTTCCATCACCCACTTTCTTCAGGCTCCATTCGCTTATGGGCATAATGATGCCACGACTTTGGACAAAATATGGAACTTCAACAAAGCGGATTAGCAGATATAGCATCAAAGCAATCAATCCTGTAACAACCAGACCTATATATTTATTCTTCATTGTGGATATGCAAATACGCTACCTGAGTTTATATTTAACCCATTGAAAATGAATTCTTAAAATTTACACGGCTTACCCGCCAGATTTATATTTTCAAATGCCTTTCCAATGGTATCAAAGATCAAATTAATGAAAATTTAACGGCAAATTTACAAAAGTTTAACCTATAGTTGCGGCATTTATTTGGCTTTGATTTGGTTATAATCGCGTCGAAAGGGCTAAAACAAAGTATTGAAGTGAACCATTTTATACAACTGTATGACATGGTGGAATATTTTAATCTCAACTCAAGTAATTTACTGTAACTTCCATATGGCCCAACTCGTCAAATTTTTATAATTTTGCAATTATGATGGAAAACGATGATTTAAAGCAAAATATAGATGAGTTGTTCCGCTTGTTCAAGCGATTAATCGAAGAGCACCCGGTGGACGAGATGCCGGGGGTGAACAAGTTTCAATATGAGCAGCTGAAACTTTTTCTGCAGAATTACGAGTCGATGAAGGACCATCTTTCGGTTGAGATGATGGGTCAGATGAATGAGCCCATGCGCGAAATGCTGGCCATGTTTGTGAAGCAATTGCGTGAGCAACTGGGCGAAGAGGCCTTCGAAACCCCCACCCCCCAACAAAAAATTATGCAACTTGATGTGCAGCGCATTGATGAAATGTTGCGCAACCCCAACCTGAGTGAAGAGGAAATCGACAAACTGCTCGATGAAAGGGCCAAGTTGAACAAGCAGCCGTAAAAGGTGTTTTTACATCCATGAAATCTCTATGGAATGACCGATTTGCCAGCGATGAATATATCTATGGCGAGCAACCCAATGTATTTTTTGCTGAAATCCTTAACAGGCTCAAACCAGGAAAGCTACTGCTTCCGGGCGAAGGCGAAGGACGAAATGCCGTATGGGCTGCCCGCCAAGGCTGGGATGTTACCGCCATTGACTACAGTGAAGCCGGGCGCGAAAAAGCCCTAAAACTGGCAAGCCGCTACAAGGTGAAATTATCCGATTATATTATCGTTGACTTGGAGGATTATAGGCCAGAAGCTGAAAGTTTCGACACCATTGCGCTGGTTTATATCCACTTGCCCCCTGCTTTGCGGAATAAAGTCCACCATAGATTTGTACAAGCACTAAAGCCTGGCGGCACAATAATCATTGAGGCTTTTCATACCAATCAATTGCAATATGATTCGGGTGGGCCCAAAAATGAGGATATGCTCTATACAATGGAGATGCTACGCACTGATTTTAAATCGCTTCAGATGAATCAGCTTGAGTATTGCACCGAAGTGCTTAACGAAGGGCAGTACCATCAGGGGCAGGCAGCATTGCTGCGTATGGTGGCGCAAAAGGCAGTTTCAGCCTGAATACCTGATAAATAGAGTTTTGGCTAATAGCGTTTCTTCCGCTTGCCTTTGTCCTTGTTGCGTGGGCTTTCGAATTTTTTTTCCTTCTTATAGGGTTTTTCCCGTTTAACTGGCGCCTCTTCGCGCGGTCCGGCAGGTTCAACCCGCACGCCGCTTTTATTCAGGCGCTGATTGCCAAAGGCAGAAAGCACGAGTTCAACTGAATTGGTATCAATATCCAGAAAAGAAAAATTGTCCATGATATCAATGCGACCAATTTTTACATCACGTGAGCGGGTCACTTCATTCACCAGGCCTATCAGGCTGGGAGGAGCCATGCTGTCTTTGCGGCCAACACTAAAGAACATACGGCTGTACCCTGCTTCGTTTCCGCCCGAGCGGTCTTTGCCGCCTGAGCGTTCCCTGCCACCCGCACGGCCCGGCCTTTCACGGCCAGGTTTTTCACTTTTATAGCCTTTCTCAGCCCTGTCGAAACTTTTGCTGTCATCCACATTCAGGTCCTGGGCATCGCGATAATAATCCAAAAAGCGGTTGAATTCCAGCGAAACAAAGCGTTTAATAATTTCTTCGCGGTCCATCGATTCCAGCTTGCGGTAAATCACAGGCAGGAAGGAGTCAATTTCTTCATTCTTCAAATCCACATTTTCCATGCTGTCAATCTGATAGAAAAGTTGTTTTTCGCAAACTTGCACACCGGTAGGGATTTTCGCTTTTGCGAAGTCCTGTCCGACCATTTTGGCAATTTGCTTAATCTTACCTTTTTCTTTCAGGTTGATAATGCTGATGCAAATACCATTTTTATCGGCACGTCCGGTGCGGCCGCTGCGGTGGATATAGGTTTCGGCCTCATCGGGCAGGTTGTAGTTGATTACATGGGTTAAGTTGTTCACGTCCAAGCCGCGGGCAGCAACATCTGTTGCAACAAGCATTTGCAGGTTGCGGCTGCGGAAGCGGTTCATCACATGGTCGCGCTGTGCCTGCGAAAGGTCGCCATGCAAAGCATCGGCATTGTACCCATCGCGGATTAGCGAATCGGCTATTTCAGCTGTTTCGCGGCGTGTGCGGCAAAAAACAATGGCATAGATGCTTGGGTTGTAGTCGGCAATGCGTTTGAGGGCCAAATAGCGGTCGTGTGCCCGCACAAGATAATAAATGTGTTTAACGTTAACGGTTCCGGCATTGCGTTCACCAACCGATTTTATCACCGGATTTTTCATGTATTTTGTCAGAATACGCTCTACCTGATCAGGCATGGTAGCCGAAAATAGCAATGTGTGCTTTTCTTCCGGCATTTCCTGAAGAATGGTATCCACATCTTCCTGAAAGCCCATATCGAGCATTTCGTCAGCTTCGTCCAGCACAGCCCACTTCACATAAGTAAGGTCAGCCTTATTGCGACGGATCATATCATTCATACGGCCCGGTGTGGCCACAATAATCTGTGGCTTATCATACAATTGTTTCATTTGCACCTCAATGGAGGCTCCGCCATAGATGGGAACCACCTTGATGGTGGGCATAAATTGTGCGAAACTTACCAGGTCGCGGGTAATTTGCATACACAACTCGCGGGTTGGACAAAGGATAACGGCTTGTGTTTGACGTAAAGCAGGATCAATGTGCTGCAAAACGGGTAATCCAAATGCAGCGGTCTTTCCGGTTCCAGTTTGCGCTAGGCCAACAAGATCGGTAGGTTTTTCGAGCAAAATAGGGATTACGGCAGCTTGAACAGGCATTGGCTCAACGAATCCTAAGGCCTCCACTGCTTTTTGGAGGTCTGGGTTCAGGCCAAGTTCTTGAAAATTAGGCATAAAAATATTTAAAATTGAGTCGGCAAAGGTAGTCTTTTATGATTCCCTTTTTCGTTTATTTTTTCAATAGCTAAATCTTATTGTGAGCTGCGGATTAGATAACACGGACTTAAACTGAAAAAGATAATTCTAAAGTTTTACAATAGCCAGTTTAGATTAAACCAACTCATCCAAACGACTGCATATCAGTTAGTTTTTTATATACACCGCCCAATGCGATCAGGTCGTCGTGGCGGCCTCTTTCGGCAATGCTTCCTTGTTGCATGACGATTATTTCGTCGGCATGTTGGATGGTCGAAAGCCTGTGCGCAATCACAATAGAAGTTCGGCTGCTCATCACCTTGGCCAGGGCATCCTGCACCAGCCGTTCTGATTCGGTATCGAGTGCCGAAGTGGCCTCATCCAGTATCAGTATGGGTGGATTGCGCAGCACAGCGCGGGCAATGCTCAACCTTTGACGTTGCCCGCCCGATAACTTGGAACCGCGGTCGCCAATGGTGGTATGGTAGCCATCTTCCAATTGCATGATAAAAGCATGGGCATTGGCAATTTTAGCCGCTTCGGTAACCTGCTCCAGGGTGGCCTTTGTGTCGCCAAAAGCAATGTTGTTGAACACACTGTCGTTAAAAAGTATGCTTTCCTGTGTTACGATACCCATCAAAGCACGCAATTGGTCGATGCGGTAATCACGAATGTCAACCCCATCAATCAGGATGGCTCCTTCGGTAACATCATAAAAGCGTGGCAGCAAGTCAACCATGGTTGATTTGCCTCCACCTGACTCTCCAACCAAAGCGATGATTTTGCCCTTCTCGATTTTCAGGTTTACCTTTTTGAGCACCTCCTCTTTTTCATATTTGAAAACCACCTGACGGTATTCTACTTCTTTTTTAAAATCCGATATATCTTTAGCATCATGCTTTTCTTCGATTACCTCTTCTGCATCTAAAATCTCGAAAATACGATCGGCCGAAGCCATACCCTTTTGAATGCTATAGAAACCCTGGGCAAAAGTTTTTGCCGGAGGGATTATCTGCGAAAAGATGACGATATAAGTTATAAATACAGCCGCTTGAATATTAGGCTGTTCGGCTATTACCATACGACCACCAAACCACAAAACGATCACAATTACGGTGGCAGATAAAAACTCACTGAGGGGTGAGCTCAGGTCGCGGCGACGGTAAATGCTGATCAGAAGCCGTGCATAAAGGCTGTTTTGTTGCCTGAATTTTTCATCAGAATAATCAATGGCGTTGAAGGCTTTGATGATACGCAACCCCGAAATAGATTCTTCAATGGTGGAGAGCATGCCTGCAAACCGTCCTTGCCCGATTTTTGAGGAACGCCGCAGGCTTTTTCCTATCTGACCAATTAACAAGCCTGTGATGGGCAAAATAACAATCACAAATAAGGTGAGTTGCGAACTCATACTCATCATAAAAATAAAATAGGCGATGATGGTAATTGGATCGCGCACAAGCATTTCCAGATAACTCATTATGGAATATTCCACTTCCTGCACATCGGATGAAACCCGGGCGATGATATCACCTTTTTTGTTTTTGTTGTAAAAGCTCAGCGGAAGGATCAGTATTTTCTTATAAATGCTGTTGCGGATATCCTGAACCGCCCCCACACGTACGTTCGACATAAAAAACATGGCGAAAAAACGCGATAGGTTTCGCAGAAAAAATGCCAGCAGAATCACAATGCAAATCACAATCAGTGCATCCACCTGCCCGCGCTCAACGATTATTGTGCTTACATGATAATCAAGCATTTTGCGCAATGTATCTATGGAAAAGGCAAATTCAGGCTTCTCCAGCACCAGTTCGTCTGTGCCAAACAATAAATTCAAAAAGGGGATAAGAAGTACCAACGAAAAAAGCGAAAACACAATGGTCAGCAAATTGAAAAGTACATTTAACAGGGCATAAGACCAATAGGGGAAGATATAGCGCAATACGCGATAGAATTTTCTCATTTTAGCAGTTATTTCAACAAATTGAGGCCGGTATAATTATGGGGTGTGATGGCGCGCAGTTCTTCCTTTACAGCATCACTTAAGTCAAGCTTATCAATAAAATCGGCAATGGCCCGGGCATCAATTTTTTTGTTGGTACGCGTCAGGTCGCGCAAGGCCTCGTAAGCTCCATTGTATTGTTCGCGGCGCAATATCGTTTGTATGGCCTCAGCCACAACAGCCATATTTTGCTCCAGGTCATCATGAATTTTGTCGGCATTGAGCATCAATTTAGCCAGGCCTTTTTGCATGGATTTTATGGCAATCAGTGTGTGTGCCAATGGCACGCCAATATTTCTTGTAACGGTGGAGTCGGTCAGGTCGCGCTGCAAACGGCTGATGGGCAATTTGGCGCTCAGGTGTTCGAAAATAGCGTTTGCCATGCCCAGATTGCCTTCTGCATTTTCAAAATCGATGGGATTCACCTTATGCGGCATGGCCGAAGATCCCACCTCTCCTGCCTTGATGGCTTGTTTGAAATAATCCATTGAGACATATTGCCACAAGTCGCGGCAAAAGTCAATCAGTATGGTATTGATGCGTTTCAGGTTGTCGAAATAGGCAGCCAGGTAATCGTAATGCTCTATTTGTGTTGTGGTTTTTTGGCGGTGCAGCATCAGCTTTTCCTGCATAAAACTTTGGGCAAAGGCCTCCCAGTCAATGTGTGGAAAGGCAATCAGGTGGGCGTTCATATTACCGGTGGCACCGCCAAACTTACCCGAAAAAGGCAGTTGCTTTAACAAGAGCAACTGGTTTTCAATACGCTCAACAAAAACAAACAATTCCTTGCCCAGTTTCGTGGGGCTTGCTCGCTGTCCATGGGTGCGGGCCAGCATGGAAATGTCTTTCCAT
>JAGYLH010000007.1 GCA_018400955.1 Bacteroidales bacterium | reverse complement strand
GATTACTTGAAGCATATGCTAATGGAATTTTCCCCTGGTACGACGAAGACCATCCCATCATGTGGTGGTCGCCCGATCCGCGTATGGTTTTGATCCCCAATCAAATGAAAGTATCGAAAAGCCTGAGCCAAGTGATTCGAAACAGCGACTTCCAGGTGAAATTCGACCAGCAATTTGAAGAGGTTATCAAGGCCTGCGGCAAAATCAACAGAAAAAATCAGCCAGGCAGTTGGATAACTACAGATATGATCGAAGCCTATGTAAAGTTGCATACAATGGGTTTTGCCCATTCGGTGGAAACTTATCGCAACGGGCAACTGGCAGGAGGCCTTTATGGCGTATCTTTGGGCGGTATTTTCTTTGGTGAATCCATGTTTCACACCCAAAGCAATGCAAGCAAGGTGGCCTTATACCATTTGGTTCAGTTTGCCATGGAAATGGGAATTGAACTAATTGACGTACAGCAGGAAACGAGCCACCTGGCCAGCCTCGGGGCAAAAGCCATCAAAAGAAATACATTTCTCAGCTTGCTCAAAAAACTTGTAAGCAGGCCAACACTCATGGGCAATTGGGAAAAAGAAATTGCAAATGTGAAGGCCCGGATATAAAAAACGATTATAAATGGAAAAAATATTTGAACCCAGTGAAGAGCAAAAGGCATTCATGCGCGAAGCCATAAAATTGGCAAACAGCAATATAGGAACCACAAATGGAGGGCCTTTTGGCGCTGTTGTCGTGAAGAATGGCCAGATAGTGGGTAAAGGGGCCAACAGGGTTACTGCCACCAACGACCCTACAGCACATGCCGAAGTAGTTGCCATAAGGGATGCCTGCAAACACCTGGGCACATTTCAGCTGGATGATTGTGATGTGTATGCCAGTTGTGAGCCCTGCCCTATGTGCCTGGGCGCAATCTATTGGGCACGGCCAAAGCGCTTGTTTTTTGCTGCCACCCGCGAAAATGCAGCAAATGCAGGCTTCGACGATTCGTATATTTATCAGCAAATACCCCTGTCACCCGAAAAACGCGACATACCTACAGCTATGTTCCTCAATGCGGAAGCCCAAACTGTGTTTAAGGACTGGATTGATGCAGACCAGAAAATCCCTTATTAACCGGCACTTTTTACCTTATGACTGAATTCTTACATAACAACAATCAACTCCGAAAGATCGCGAAGCTGATAGCAAGCAGCAAATATTGTGTTGCATTCACAGGTGCCGGCGTTTCGGTGGAAAGCGGCATCCCTCCTTTCAGGGGCGAGGGTGGATTGTGGAACAGGTACGACCCCCAAACACTTGAGCTGGGCTATTTTTTCGAGCAGCCCGACAAATCCTGGGAAGTGATTCGCGAAATTTTTTACAATTTCTTCGGCAAAGTCGATCCCAACAAGGCGCATCTTGTGTTAGCTGATTGGGAAAACAGGGGTTTGGTCAAAGCCTTGATAACCCAGAATATTGACAACCTGCACCAGCAATCGGGCAGCAAGGAAGTGTATGATTTTCATGGCAATGCCATGCGCCTTGTATGTGTGGTTTGCGAATCATATGTCTCCATCGAAGATGCCGAATTATCGGTGCTGCCACCTCGCTGTAAGGGTTGTACCGGTTTGCTCAAGCCCGACTTTATCTTCTTTGGTGAGGGTATCCCCCAACTGGCTTACAGCAAATCGGTGGAGGCCGCCAGCCAGTGCGACCTCATGCTGATAATTGGTACAGCAGGGGAAGTGAGCCCGGCCAACCAAATACCAATTATCGCCAAGAACAAGGGGGCTGTAATTGTGGAAATCAATCTGGAACCTTCTGCCTATACAAACCGAATAACGGATTATTATTTAAGTGGCAAGGCTGGCGAAATCATGCCACAACTGGATGCTTTAATCAAAGAGTGCGCTTAAGGGCCGTCTTCGAGATTCGCTCATTGAGGTAGGAACGTACGTTTACGCCAATGGCGATTAGCAAGGAAACAATGGCTACCAAGAAAGTTACAAGCAGTCCAAATTGCTCGTAAAAAAACACACCCATGGTGGGCGCAAACAGTGCCCTGAAACCCGTGAGGAACAAATGCACAGATTGGTAACTGCCTGCCTCCTCGGGCTTGCAGAAATAAGCTGAGCCAATATTCCACATCAACACCATGGTGGATGCAAATATGCCATGGAAAAGAATATACAAAATTAGCACATAATAAAGCTTGATTCCATAAATATCAGCATGTTGAGGAAACCATATGGTGCTCAGTAGAAAAAAGATATACAATACAATTGAACCATAAGTGATCACAGAAAACTTACGGGGATCGAGGCTGCCTATCAGGTTTCCAAAAAAGGGCAATAAAATAATTGCCAACAAATTGTAGGCATTACGGTAAAATGCCACACTGCTGTAATTCAGGTCCAGGCCTTCATAAAAATAAATGGCAATTACTGTTACCGATACCATAAACGATATGCCGTAAAACATAAACCCAATCTCATAATTTCGGTAGGGTTTGTTCTGCCTGAGAATAAGCAGCATTTCGGTAACGGACTTTTTAGTGAGATCAAGCAAGCTGGATGATTCAGATTTTTCCGAAAGGGGAAAACGGATCATAGAGAGCAGCCACAGCGAAACAATACCCAGGGCACCTGCAAGCGGCAAGGAAAATGTAAAAACAAAATAATCATGATCGAGCCATAAACCATATAAAAAGGTCACAACCATCATAATGATTTTGTTCACTGTGGTTGAATAGCTGTAATACTTCCCGAAGTTCTTGTGCTGGTAATTGATTTTCAGAAAATAATTAATGGTGGGATTTATGACCAGTGCCCCAAGGTAATAAATCAAAAAAATGGAGAGAAAGATATAGTGGTATAAGCTGCTGCTGCTATAAAACTCGGCTGTTCGAGGAAAAAAAATAAGTCCCAACAAAGGTAGGCGGGTTACCAAAGCCGTAATCCTGAGCAAGCGACCACGGTTTTGCACCTTTTTCAGCCATTCATGCATGAAAAATAAAGCTACGAAAACCACCATACTGAACTGAAAAAGCAAACCCATCTGGTAATTGCTCCCATGCAGGCTTTTCAGAAAAACGAATTCATTCAAGGCCAGTATCCCCAGCACAACCCCCTCAATGGCAGCATAAGCGGTATGCAGCCTGAAAGTTCGTTTTTCGTTGGGTACAAAGCCATTCATCTTTTGGTTAATTTTGCCGGCAAAGTTAATGGCTTTTTTGCGTCGTGCTTTGGTTGGTTTGTTAACTCATTTCACCTGAATTCATTTAAAAAAAACTCCAACCCGCCTCAAAAAAATGCCAATTATCTTAAATTGAGTAAATACTTTAAGTTGCCGCGAACAAAATCGGTCAACTGTGGTTTAAGTAATCTATAAATCTAATCCATGCGACTTGTGCAATTCCTTATTTTTTTTGGTATCGTTCTTACCATACACACCCTAATAAATTATTACATCTTTAGCCGGGGGCTCAAAACATTTGAACCCGGCAGTGTAATACGCAAATTATATATTATTGGATTCTGGGCATTGGCGGCATCATTTTTTGCCGGCAGGATACTCGAAAAGGTTTACCTCTCGCACCTAAGCGATTTGTTCACCTGGGCAGGTTCATTCTGGCTTGCCGCTATGCTGTACCTCTTTTTGGCTGTTTTGTTTATCGATGTGTTGCGCCTGGCCGACAAACTTTTTCCTTTTTTGCACCACTTACAGGGCACCATTATTGGCAGCAAACCCTATTTGCTTACCATTGGTGTGGCTGCGGCAGTTTTTTTAATTGTGCTGGCAGGTCACATCAATGCCTTGAACCCACGTACACATCGGGTTAATATTGACGTTCCAATGGCAAATGCAGGGCGCGAAAACATTCGAATAGCACTCGTTACTGATGTGCACTTGGGCACAATTGTAGGCAAAAACAGGCTTGAACGTATCGTGAGCAGAATAAATGGGCTCAATGCTGACGTAATCCTACTTTCGGGCGATATTGTGGACGAAGACCTGGCTCCTGTGATCAGGCAGAATTTAGGCAAAACCTTACAGCAACTGAATGCGCCCCTGGGTGTTTTTGGCGTAACCGGAAATCATGAGTATATCGGTGGTGCTGAACAGGCCGTGGCCTATCTTGAAGGAAATGGCATTAAAATGTTGAGGGACACAATTATTACGCTTTATGACAAGGTGATGATTGGCGGACGCGACGACATTCAAAGCAACCGCTTTGCCGGCCTCAATCGTAAATCACTTTCCGAAATCAATTCGGATATTCAGGACGATCATTTCCTGATATTACTAGACCACCAGCCGACCGGAATCCCGGAAGCTGTCGAAAATGGAGTGGATTTGATTCTTTGCGGTCATACGCACCACGGCCAGCTTTGGCCCTTGAATTATATAACACAAGCCATGTTTGCCGTAAGCTGGGGCTATAAAAAGATTGAAAACACCCATGTGTATGTGTCGAGCGGCATTGGCAGCTGGGGGCCACCAGTCAGGATTGGCAACCGTCCTGAAGTGGTTGAAATCACGCTGAACTTTCAATGATCCTGAAAAACAGCCTGATGATCAGGTTAAAAAATGTTAAACAAGGCTTTTTGTAACTGACACTAATTTTTATAACATGTTATTTTTAAATTAATTGCATAAATAACCAATTGTTATCAATTTGTAATTACAACAGGCTAAAAAAACCGTATCTTATTGATTTAATGAATTATAGGATAGGTTGTTTTGGTTTTTTGAAACGAATGAGGTTCAAACATCATACATTGCCTAATTATAGGCATCTACGGCATACAGATGAATGTGATTTTTAATACATTTGCACCACCTTTAAAACACATCCCATGTCGTTTGATTCAGAAAAATTTGTCGGTGAAGGTCTAACTTACGACGACGTATTGCTTCTACCAGCCTACAGCGAGGTTTTACCCCGCGAAGTGGACCTCAACACGCTGTTTTCAAGAAATATAAAACTCAATATCCCAATCGTTTCTGCAGCCATGGACACGGTGACCGATTCCATCATGGCCATTGCTATGGCACAGGTAGGTGGCATGGGGGTACTGCACAAAAACATGACCATTGAGCAGCAAGCCGCAGAAGTAACCAAGGTAAAACGGGCCGAAAATGGCATGATCATCAACCCCATCACCATGCGCGTGGATGCAACCGTGCTGGATGCCCTCAAGATAATGAAGGAATATGGCATTGGTGGCATTCCGGTTGTTGACCAGGAGAACCGTCTGGTTGGCATTGTCACCAACCGCGACCTGCGCTTCGAACGCAGGGTGAACCTCCCCATCTATGATGTGATGACACGCGAAAACCTGGTTACCACCACCGAGTTTACAGATTTTGAAAAAGCTGCGGATATTCTTCAGAAGCATCGCATCGAAAAACTCCCTGTGGTTGACAATACCAACCGTTTGATCGGACTGATCACCTACAAGGACATTATCAAAATAAAGGAACGGCCAAATGCCTGCAAAGATAGTCGGGGCCGTTTGCGTGTAGCTGCTGCTGTTGGTGTAACCCACAATACAATTGAACGCGTTGATGCCCTTGTAAAAGCTGGTGTAGATTCTATTGTAGTGGACACTGCCCACGGCCACTCCAAAGGCGTTATAGATATGGCAGCAAATATCAAAAAGCATTTTCCTGAAATTGACATTGTAGCCGGTAATATTGCAACTGCACAGGCAGCCTTGGATTTGCTAAAGGCCGGTGTTGATGGCATAAAGGTGGGCATTGGGCCAGGTTCAATCTGCACTACCCGCGTAATAGCAGGTGTTGGCGTGCCACAGCTTTCAGCAGTGTATGAAGTAGCCAATGCCATCAAAGGCACCGGCATTCCAGTGATTGCCGATGGAGGCATCCGTTTTACAGGTGATATCGTAAAGGCGCTTGCAGCAGGGGCAAGCAGCATTATGGCCGGGTCACTCTTTGCCGGTGTGGACGAAGCTCCTGGCGAAACAATAATATACGAAGGCCGCAAATACAAAACCTACAGGGGCATGGGCTCAATAGAAGCCATGCAGGAAGGTTCAAAAGACCGCTATTTCCAGGATGCAGAAGACGATATCAAGAAACTTGTCCCCGAAGGAATTGTGGGCCGGCTGCCCTATAAAGGAACTTTACCAGAAGTAATTCACCAACTGGTAGGTGGGCTGCGCGCCGGCATGGGCTACACCGGTTCGGCCACCATCACCGACTTGCAAAAAGCCAAGTTTGTAAAAATAACAGCCGCAGGTGTTTTCGAAAGCCATCCGCACGACATCACCATCACCCGCGAAGCTCCAAACTACAGTAGAAAAATCTAATCCAATAATAGAAACGTTTTATCGTTAAACTATATTAAAAAACCATGATGAAGCAATCTTTAAAACCCATGAAAACTACAATTAACCTCTTTGTAATTGCATGCCTTCTTTTAATTTCCTTTACTGGCAATTCGCAAAGTCGCCAGGACAAGCAAGTACTGATTAACATTGGTAATGAAAATGTTACAGTTAAAGAATTTATGGATGTTTACAACAAGAACAATGTAAACGTTGAAGTGCTTGACAAAAAATCGCTGGAAGAATACCTTGAGCTTTACATCAACTTCAAGCTGAAAGTAATCGAGGCAGAAGCACTGAAGATGGATACCGCACAAAGTTTTATCAATGAGTTGGAAGGGTATCGCCAGCAACTGGCCAAGCCTTATTTCAACGATGAAAATGTTAGCGAAGCCTTGCTGCAGGAAGCATACGAGCGCAAAATGCAGGATGTAAGGGCCAGCCATATCCTTATTATGTTGGATAAAAATGCCAGCCCTGCCGATACGCTCCAGGCCTACAACAAAATTATGAAACTGCGCAATCGCATCCTGAGTGGTGAAGATTTTGGTGCGGTGGCTGCTGAGACTTCCGAAGACCCCTCGGCACGCGACCGCGATGCCATTCCCAACCAACAACCCCCAAGACCAGGCAACAAAGGTGATTTGGGATATTTCTCGGTTTTTGATATGGTATATCCTTTCGAAAATGGTGCCTACAATACACCAATCGGTGAGGTATCCATGCCCGTTAGGTCCGAATTCGGCTATCATATTATCAAGGTGATCGACAGGAGCCCTGCCATGGGAATAATAGAAGCTGCACATATTTATGCCGCCGTTCCACCCGATGCCACGGAGGAGATGATTGCTGAAAAACAAGATAAGATAAACAATATTTATCAAAAAATTCAGGAAGGCATGTCCTTCGAAGATGCAGCCAAACAATACTCCGAAGACAGGGGATCGGCAGCAAACAATGGTTTGCTTAACAAATTCACTGTCAACCGCATTGTGCCAGAATTTGTTGAAACCATCAAAACACTTGAACCCGAAGAAGTCAGCCAACCCATCAAAACAATGTACGGGTTCCATATCATCAAACTGATTGGGCTAAGCCAGCCGAATGACTTTGAAGCAGAAAAGAAAAATTTAAGCGACCGCCTGAACCGCGACGCCCGTGCGCAAAAGAGCGAAGAGGCCGTAATCAAACAAATAAAAAAAGAGGCCAACTTCAAGCAGTTCGACAAAAACCTGCATGAATTTATTGCACAGATTGATTCCACCCTGCCAATGGCCCAGTTTGATGCCGGTAAATTCGAATCTGCAAAAGCACCACTTTTCAGGTTTGGAAAACAAGATTTTACGCAAGTCAATTTTGCAGACTATATACAGGAAAGGCAAAAAATCCAGCAGGGTATGAAAGCTGAGAATTATGCCTATATGCTTTATAATGATTTTGTTAATGAAAGTGCTATCAAATACGAAGACAGTATGCTGGAGCAAAAACATCCCGATTTTGCCATGCTTATGAAAGAATACCGCGATGGTATTTTGTTGTTCGACCTGATGGATCAAAAAGTCTGGTCCAAAGCGGTGAAAGATACCACAGGTTTGAAAGCATTCCATGCCCAAAATGAAAACAATTATATGTGGGCCAAGCGTTTAAACACTACCATTTACACCATCACTGATGAAAGGGAATTGGAAAAAGCAAGCAAGATCATCAAAAAATATGATGATGATTTCGAAATCAGGGATGCATTTGCTGCTGACAGCTTGCGTGCAGTAAGGATTCAACCCGGAAAATTTGAGGAAGGCGATAACAAATTTGTGGATATGGCCGACTGGAAACCTGGTCTTTACGGGCCGTTTAAGTCAGATGTGGACCGCTTTAGTGTATTTGTTCGCGTCAGGGAAGTGCTTGCTGTTCAGCCAAAAGCTTTGAATGAGGCCAGGGGTTTAATTACTTCGGATTACCAAAACCACCTCGAAAAACAATGGATGGAAGAATTGCGTGCTAAATACCCGGTTAAAGTAAACCAAAAGGTTTTTGATAAAGTGAAAACCAAAAAGTAAAAGGTGAAAAGATTATTCCCGTTGTTTATCCTAATAGCATTGATAAGCAGTTGCGAACCTACAGCGGTAAGCGACAAGGGTGCTGTATTGGCCAAAGCCTACGGGAATTATCTTTATGAAAGCGATTTGATTGATGTGATTCCGTCCGGTACACCTGCGAGAGATAGCCTGTTGTTGACCAAAAACTTTATCGATAACTGGATTAAGAACCGTTTACTGATTCATCAGGCTGAACGCAATTTAACACCTAAACAATTGGATTTCAACAAAGAACTTGAAGATTACCGCAACTCATTAATTGTTTTTGCTTACGAATCTGAACTGATTAAACAGAATCTGGATACCGTGGTGGAAGAAGCCGAGATTGAACGGTATTATTTAGAAAATATCCTCAACTTCAGCTTGAAGCACAATATAGTACGCGCCATTTATGTGGGTTTACCTTATCAGGCTGATGAAATTTCAATGTTCAGGGACCTGATGACCAATCCCGACACCTTGCTGCTTGATTCACTTGATATTTACGCCAGGCAATACGCCATTAATTATCACCTCAACGACGAAACATGGCTCCGTTTTGACCAGCTTCTGAACCTTATCCCGATTGAAACCTATAACCAGGAATTGTTTCTGAAAACAAACTCCTTTATAGAAATTGAAGATGATCCGGTAACCTACCTCTTGCTCATTCGCGACTTTATGGTCAGCGAAAGCCTTTCGCCTTTGCAATTGGTGCGCAACAACATAAAGAATATCATCTTAAACAAACGCAAGAGGGTGCTTATCAACGAAATGAAAAACAACCTCATAGAACAGGCCACACGCGAGCATGTTTATGAAATCTATTAAAATGCAAATCATATAAATTTTAGACCCGAATACAATGACGTTTCATCCCAAACTTTTCACCCATACGCTGCTGTTTATCAGCTTACTGCTTATTGCACCAGCATCTCAGGCCCAGGAACCCATGGTAGTTGACCAGGTAGTGGCTGTTGTTGGGCGAAACATTATCCTGCAATCTGATGTTGAAAACCAATATATCCAATACCGCTTGCAGCGTGGTATTAGCGGTACGGCTGATGAAATTCGCTGTCAGATTCTCGAAGACCTGCTGTTTCAGAAATTGATGCTCAACCAGGCCGAAGTGGATAGCGTTACCGTAACCTCGGTGCAGGTTGAAATGGAGATGGAACGCCGCTTGCGCTACTTTATCAGCGAATTGGGCTCACAGGAAAAATTGGAACAATACTACAACAAATCCATCAATGAAATCAAGGATGAATTGCGTCGTCTTGTTGAAGATCAAATGCTTGTGGAACAGGTGCAAAACGAAATCATGATGAAAGTACAGGTAACCCCTTCCGAAATAAAGGCCTTTTTCCGCTCCATTCCCAAGGACAGCATACCCATGGTAAATACAGAATATGAGATTGCCCATATTATCAAAAAACCACCCATTACCATAGATGAGAAACTGGCTGTGCGCGAACGTCTTCACGGATTTCGCAAACGCATTTTGGAAGGTGAACGCTTTTCTACCCTGGCCATTCTTTACTCGGAAGACCCCGGTTCGGCCCGCAAAGGAGGCGAACTAGGCTTGTATGGTCGCGGGGAATTATACCCTGAATTTGAGGCCGTTGCCTTCAGGTTGAAGGATGGGGAAGTATCAGAAATTGTTGAAACAGAAGCAGGTTTTCATATTATTCAACTTATAGAGCGGCGCGGTGAGTACGTAAATGTCCGACATATTTTGCTGGCTGCCAAAGCTTCGCCCGAATCGTTGGAGGCTGCCCGCCTTGAGCTGGATTCAATTGCAAGCCTTATCAGGGATGGCGAAATTACCTTTGAAGAAGCTGTGCGCAAATTCTCCGATGAAGAAAAGAAAACTGACGGCGGAATGCTCCTGAACCCTTACACCGGAAGTTTCCGTTTTGAAGCGGAACAACTTGATCCTCAAGTTTCATTTGTGATTGACAGGCTAAAGGTGGAGGAGCTTAGCAATGCCGTTCCCATGAAAATGGAAGATGGTAAAGATGCTTTCAGGTTGTTAATGCTGAAGCATAAAACCGAACCACATATTGCCAACCTGAAGGAAGATTATAGCCGCATTCAGGGTTGGGCGTCGGGGAAGAAACGCCAGGAGGCTGTGGATAAATGGATTCAAAACAAATCAAAGACGGCATTCATCAATATCATTGAAGAATTTGCCGGCTGTAACTTCCAATTCAATTGGAAAAAAGAACTTTAAGTAAGACACAATTATGATGCAGACATATAAATCCGACGTTGAAGCTGTTGATGCGCTGGTTGAGAAGCACAAAGCTCTCAAAACTGAAATTGCCAAAGTAATCGTCGGGCAAGATGATATTGTTAACAATACACTGATTTCGATACTAAGTAAAGGCCATGTTTTGTTGGTGGGTGTGCCCGGATTGGCCAAAACATTGCTTGTGAATACGATAGGGAAGGTTCTTGGACTGACATACAGCCGCATTCAATTCACCCCCGATTTGATGCCGAGCGATATCATAGGTACCGAAATTTTAGACGAAAGCCGAAAATTCAAGTTTATCAAAGGCCCCGTTTTTGCCAACATCATCCTGGCCGATGAAATCAACCGTACGCCCCCTAAAACACAGGCTGCCTTGCTGGAAGCCATGCAGGAAAAAGCCATTACGGTAGCCGGACATACGCACCTGCTGCAAGAGCCATTCTTTGTACTGGCCACCCAAAACCCTATCGAACAAGAAGGCACCTATCCCCTGCCCGAGGCACAGTTGGACAGGTTTATGTTCAACCTGTGGCTTGATTATCCCAGCTTTGAACAGGAAATTATGGTTGTGAAAAACACAACGGCAGGCCTGGACACAACATTAAAAGAAGTGGTTAGCGGTGAGGAAATTATTTTCTACCAGCAACTTGTGCGCAAAGTGCCCGTTCCGGATAATGTTTATGAATACGCCGTAAACCTGGTTTCGAAAACAAGGCCCAAAACAAAACTTGCGCACGATTGGGCCGATAAATACATCAATTGGGGTGCAGGCCCTCGTGCTTCGCAATACCTGATTATTGGGGCAAAATGCCATGCTATTTTGCATGGAAAATATTCACCCGACATTGAAGATGTGCGCGCTGTTGCCCTTCCCATATTGCGTCACAGGGTGGTGCGCAACTATACGGCCGAAGCCGAAGGCATCGGCATCAGCGATATTATTGCAAAGCTTTTATAAAGAGTAGTTTATTTCAAAAACCAATTCATCATGAAAAAAGGCACTTATTGGTTTATCGGCATATTGATTGTTCTAATTGCCGCCACATGGTACTTCACCAAGCCTGCCGCTTCCACTGGCACGATTATGGAAGTTCCGGTAAATTTTGGCAGTTTTGTCATCAGCGTTACCACCACAGGCGAACTTGAAGCACGCAGCTCAGAAAAAATATTTGGGCCCTCCCCCACCAGTTTGCGCGAAGCACGCATATGGCAGCTCCGCATTGACGATATCATCCCCGACGGGACAATCGTGGATTCGGGCAATTATGTGGCCACACTCGACCGCACCGAACTCACCAATAAATTTAAGGATCAGGAACTGGAGCTGGAACAATTACAAAATAATTTTACCAAAACACAGCTCGATACCACCATGACCTTGCGTGCCGCGCGCAACGACCTGGTCAACCTGCATTATGCCATGGAAGAAGCACAAATAACAGTAGATCAATCCATTTATGAACCACCGGCAACCCAGCGGCAGGCACAAATTGAACTCGACCGTGCACAAAGGGCATACGACCAGGCCGAAAGGAACTATTCCCTTCAGTATGAAAAAGCGGTTGCCAATATGTCGGAAGTGAGTACTTCGCTGCGCAAGGCACAAAACAAATATGATGACCTACAACAACTCGCCAGTCAGTTTATTATCAAAGCCCCCAAATCGGGTATGGTGGTTTATCAGCGCGACTGGGACGGCAGAAAACGCGGCATAGGCTCCCAAATAAGTACCTGGGAAAATGTAGTGGCTACCCTGCCAAACCTAACCGAGATGATTACAAAAACCTTTGTGAATGAAATTGACATTTCAAAAGTAAAGGTGGGACAAGATGCTGAAATTGGCGTGGATGCTTTCCCCGATAAGAAATTTACGGGCGAGGTAATTGAAGTGGCCAATATTGGCGAACAAATGCGCAATTCGAGCGCCAAAGTATTCGAAGTGAAAATAGAAGTAAATGAATACGACTCGGTTTTGCGCCCTGCCATGACAACCAAGAACATCATTATTACAGAAGTAATTGACAGCGTTTTATTCGTACCGCTCGAAGCCGTTCATTCGCTTGATACCATCACTTTCGTCTATACAGGCAACCGTCGCCAGCAAATCATTCCCGGCAGGTCCAACGACAATGAAATAATTGTACATGCCGGTTTGGAAACAGGCGATAAGGTGAGGCTGATCCCGCCCGAAGAACCCGAAAACTTCAGAATGGCCTTGCTTTCGAAGGAAATCCTTGAAGCGCATAAGATGAAGATGGAAACACAAAAACCGACCGAAACACCTGAAAGAAAGGTGAGGGAGCGAAGCAGCGGAAATGACGGCGCTCAGAGGCCTCCCGAAGGAAGGCGTGGTGGCGGCCGTGGCAGGAATTAGGCAGATGAAACACCTGATTTTATAAAAAAAGTAATTGAACAGCAAACCCATAACAAATGGAAAGGTATTGGGAAATATTACAAGTTGCACTCGAAGCAGTTTTTGCAAACCGCTCCCGCTCAATACTTACAGCTCTGGGTATTATTTTTGGGGTAGCTGCTGTAATTGCCATGATGGCCATAGGCAATGGTGCCCGACAGGAAATTCTGGACCAGATTAAGCTTGTTGGGGTAAACAATATCATTGTGAATGCCCGTCTTGAATCAGACCGGCCCGGAAATGAGGGCAACGAAGAAGCTGAAGGGCAAACAGTTCGTAAGCAATTTTCGCCCGGGCTCACGCTTTTAGATGCCCAAAGCATACAAAACATCATCCCAACTGTAACCGCTGTTAGCCCCGAAGTAACCTACGAAACACATGTAATCAAGGGTGGCATGCGTTTTCCGGCCCGCCTGAATGGGGTTACACCAGAGTACTTTCAGGTATTCAGCATGGGTTTGCAATCGGGTCATATGTTCAGCCACCAACAACTGGAAGAAGGCAGCCCGGTATGCATCATTGGACCGGCCATACGGGCAAAATTTTTCCCTTTGGAAGACCCTATCGGCAAGCTCATCAAATGTGGAAATATCTGGCTGCGGGTGATCGGGGTGCTCGAAAACAGGCAAATTCAGGACCAGTCGCTTGACAACCTCGGCATTACTGACTACAGCACAGATGTGTATGCGCCTTTGCAAACTGTTTTATTGAGGTTTAAAGACCGCTCACGCATCAGCGAAAGCTCCATAAGGGGCGAATCCGTGACGGTTTTCTCCGGTGGAGGCGTAACCAGTTTTTCAAGTAGTGGCGGGGCAAGTGATGAACAAAACTTTAACCAGCTCGATCGCATAGTGGTGCAGGTGGACGACAGCGAAAACCTGGCCGCAACAACAAAATTATTGAACGACATGCTCAAGCGCCGCCATATGGGCGTTGAAGATTTTGAAATTACCGTTCCCGAACTCTTGCTGAAACAGGAACAACGCACCAAAGATATTTTTAACATTGTTTTGGGTGCTATTGCAGGCATTTCATTGCTGGTTGGAGGTATCGGTATTATGAATATTATGCTGGCTTCGGTTTTGGAACGCATTCGTGAAATAGGTGTGCGCCGCTCCATGGGGGCTACTAAAAGGGATATAATTTTCCAGTTTTTATCCGAAGCTACCCTGATCAGCATCAGTGGTGGCCTCATAGGAATATTCCTGGGCGTGGTGATGGCAAATATTATCACACAATCCACAGATATATTAACCATTGTGTCGCCTGTTTCCATTGTGATTTCGTTTGGTGTAGCAGCAACGGTAGGCATTGTTTTCGGCTATCTGCCGGCGCGCAAAGCCGCCGAGCAGGACCCTGTGACATCCTTGCGGCATGATTGAGTTTTTGAAAAATTTACAAGCACTCAGCCTGAAAAATATTTGATATGAGAATCATCATTTTATTGCTTTTTGTGGTTGCGGCCTCACTATCTCAGGCCCAAGAAAGTGTAAACAGGTCATTATTGAATGAGGGCAGTCAAAATTCCATCTACCTCTCCCTCAGCGAGGTGGTCCTCCTGGCCCGCGAACAATCGCCCGATGCTCTGATAGCCAAGCACCGCTACCGCCGCAGCTACTGGGAGTTTCGCAGTTTCAGGGCCGGTTACCTGCCCAATGTGAAACTAGATGCTACCTTGCCCAATTTTAACCGTACCATCGACCCCATCACCCAGTCAGACGGCAGCGAAACCTACCGTGAGCGGACCCTCGCTCGCTATTCCACCAACTTATCGCTTACACAGCGTATCGGTTTAACGGGGGGTGAAGTTTTCCTGAGTTCGGGACTTCAGCGGCTGGATAATTATTTTACAGATACCACCACACGACAGTTTTTGTCCACTCCGGTGAATATTGGCTTCAGGCAACCCATTTTTGGGCACAACCCTTATAAATGGGATAAGCAAATTGAACCCCTGCGCTACGAAGAATCGAAACGGGCATACCTGGAAGATACCGAAAGAATCGCCATTACCGCAGTCAATCATTTTTTCAACTTGCTGATGGCCCAGATTGAAAGGGAGATTCAGCGCAAGAACAAAGCCAATTACGACACCTTATTTAATATAGCCAAAGGACGTTTTGTACTGGGCCGTATTGCCGAAAATGAGCTGCTCCAGCTGGAACTAAACCTGCTGCCGATGCGGCTGTTGAAATAGCCGATCTGGATTACCAGAATATGTTGTTTACCTTTAAATCCTATCTAAGGATTCAGGCCGATAGCCCCATCGTTTTGATACCACCTTCCTCAGCCGAATTTTTTACGGTTGAAGTAAACGAAGCCCTTGCTCAAGCCCAATCCAACACCTCTGCCGGCCTGGCATTCGACAGGCGTCTGCTGGAAGCCGAAAGCCAAATAAGCATGGCACGCAGCGGCAGTCGCTTTGATGCTGAACTGTATGCCACTTTTGGCCTTACCCAAACGGCCAATAAGTTTGATGAGGTGTATAAAAATCCGCTTGACGAAGAGCGCGTTACACTAGGAATTGTTATTCCAATCCTGGATTGGGGGCAAGCCAAAGGGCGCATCAAAATGGCTGAGTCAAATTTTGATCTTGTGCAGGAATCCATCGGACAGGAAAGGCTCGACTTTGAACAATCTATTTTTCTCAAGGTAATGCAGTTCAATATGCAGCAAAACCAGCTGATGATAGCTGCCAAAGCCGACACTGTAGCCCAAAAACGTTTTGATGTGACCCAAAAGCGCTATATGATCGGTAAGGTAAACGATGTGTTGGAGTTGAACAACGCCCAAATTGACAACGACAATGCCAAAAAAGGCTACTACAATGCGCTTAAAACCTATTGGACAAATTATTACGACCTCCGCCGACTGACCCTTTTTGATTTTCGCGATAACCGGAAGCTGAATTTTATTCCTGAAGATTTACTGAATAATTAGAGCTGTCATAAGGATTGTTAAAAGATGTTTAATTCTTTCGGTTAGGCTTAAAAAACTACCTAATTCCTGTATCTTTGCACTTGATTACGCTATTAAGCTAACGAATTAATTATTAATTATATAAACCATTAAAACCTAAAAAAAATGTCCGTATTAGTAGGAAAAAAAGCACCTTTATTTGAAACAGATGCCGTAGTTGACGGTGGCGAATTTGTAGAAAACTTTTCATTGAAACAGTACATCGGGAAAAAACATGTTTTGTTTTTCTTTTACCCAATGGATTTCACTTTTGTTTGCCCAACAGAAATTATCGCCTTCCAGAAAAGAATGGAAGAGTTTGAAAAACGCAATGTTGCTGTTGTGGGTTGCTCAACCGACAGCAAGTTTTCGCATTGGGCATGGCTCAATACGCCCGCAAACAAGGGCGGCATCGAAGGTGTGAAATATCCACTTGTGGCCGACCTTGACAAAACAATATCGGCAAATTTTGATGTGCTGGCCGGCGAATATGATTACAATGAAGAAGGCGAAATGGTGTTCAACGGCACCCCCGTTGCTTACCGTGGCCTTTTCCTCATTGATAAAGAAGGAATTGTACGCCATCAAGTGGTGAATGATATGCCGCTTGGCCGCAGTGTTGACGAAGCAATCCGCATGATTGACGCCTTGCAATATTTTGAAGAGCGCGGTGAGGTTTGCCCCGCCGACTGGAAAAAAGGCGAAAAAGCCATGCAGGCAACTGCCGCAGGCGTTTCGGAATACCTGAGCCACAACTAAAATTCCCTGAATAGAATATAAGCCGTTTTGCAATAATGCAAAACGGCTTTTCTTTTTTTATCCGACATAAAAACATTGGCATATCTTTGCAATAAGTGATTAACCCGCCCAATTGATTGCGTCATAAACCCAAACAATCTAACCGATGGAATACGGAATTTGTAATACCACCCAGATACCTTTGCGCAGCACCCCTTCCGAAAAAGCAGAAATGGTAACCCAACTCCTTTTTGGTGAAACCTATTCCGTGCTGGACCATAAAAACAATTGGATGCTTATTCAAATGCATTACGATAGTTATGAAGGTTGGATTGATAGAAAACAACATGCCCCGGTTTCTGAAAACGCTGTTAATATGCTTATTAAGAAACACGTGAGTGTTTCCATCGACCCGATTAGCCTATTGAAGTTGCACGAATCCAAAGTAGTGCCCATTACTTTTGGCAGCAACTTGCTAATTGCTGACGGAGATTCCATAAAAACTGCTGATAATTTCCAGGGCAAGAGAAACAGCATAAACCTGCCACAGCCAGAAAAAATCGGACAATTTGCCATGAAATTCCTCAATGTGTCATACCTGTGGGGGGGACGTACTTTTTTTGGCATTGATTGCTCAGGCTTCATCCAAATTGTTTTCAAGGCTGCTGGTATTCGCCTGTACCGCGATGCTGCGCAACAAGCTGCGCAAGGCCATACCATTGACTTTGTTGAAGAGGCTCAGGCAGGCGACCTGGCTTTTTTCGACAATGAAGAAGGCCGGATAATTCATACCGGCATTCTATTAGGGAATGGAAAAATTATACACGCTTCAGGGCATGTACGCCTTGATAATGTTGACCACCAGGGCATATTTAATGCTGATATACAACAATATACCCATAAAATGAGGCTCTTGAAAAGGATGGGCTAATGTGTCAGTTATCACAAACCATTTGTTACTTACCATCTTTTTTTTCAATTAATTGATTATAAATATGTTGCCTTACATTGGAAATATTATTTTTAAAATTTAAATCGCTTTAGTATCACCTTTTGGCATAATTTATGATCTTTGTATCCGCAAATAAGTACATTATTCACCTAAAAAAATTATAAAATGGTACTGTCAACAAATCTTGATCACATCGCTACAGCAGATGAATTGACCAAAACAATCAACGAAAACGAAAACGTAATGGTCTGCTGCGGACGCATGGGCCCTATGTGTATTCCGGTATATGGCGTCATGGAAGAACTCCGCAGCGAATACAAAAATGTGGCTTTCCGTGATATGGCTTTCGATTCGCCCGAAGCAGGCATCATCCGCAACCTGCCTGAGGCCAGTAATTTCATGGGATTGCCTTTCACAATTTATTATAAAAACGGGAAAGTAGTTGAAGCTACAAGCAGCATCCAAAGCCGCGACCAGATCACTGCTATCCTTGACGAGCATTTTAGCAGCTAAAAAAAGATTCCTTCATCAAGAAGTATTTTTAAAAGTAAAAATTGCCCAAACCATTCTGAAGCAAAAAATGAAACCAACCGCCGGCTGTTGCCGGCGGTTTCTTTACAAAATTCCAGTAAACATGAAACCAAATCATTACAATACCATCATCATTGGAGCAGGTCCGGCCGGACTTACAGCCGGAATTTATCTGTCGCGTGCCAAAATGAAAACCCTTATCCTGGATTCAGGTATAGCCGGTGGTCAGCTTATTCTTACCCACGAAATTGCCAATTATCCAGGAATTGAAAAAATATCGGGTTACGAACTCAGCAATACTATGCGCAAACAGGCTCTTGCTTTTGGTTGCGAAATACAATCAGGCATTTCCATCAAGGATATCAATTTTGAAGCGGTTGAAAAATCGGTTCAATTGTCAAATGGTAAGCAGTTTACGGCTGACACCATCATCCTTGCTACAGGAGGACGCTCGCGCACCCTTGGTATAAGCGGCGAAGACAAGTTCAAAGGCCGTGGCATCTCCTATTGTGCTACCTGTGATGGCGACTTTTTCCAGGACAAGGAAATTGCTGTTGTCGGAGGCGGAAACACCGCCCTGGAAGAAGCTGTTTCGTTAACAAAATATGCCAGCAAAGTAACGCTGATTCATATGCTCGACCATTTTCAGGCTTTTGCGCACGCCATTGATGAAGCAAAAAGTAACCCCAAAATTGAAATCAAAATGCAATCGCGCATCACTGCTTTCAATGGAGAACAAAAACTGGAATCGGTTAACGTGGAAAACCTGCTTACGCATGAGCTTTCTGAACTGAAACTCGATGGCGTATTCGTGTTTATTGGCTACGAAGCCAATACTGATTTTGTGCAGGGCCGGTGCATCGAGCTGAACGAAAGAAACGAGATTGTTACCGACGACCAATTGCAAACCAATGTTCCCGGTGTTTTTGCTGCCGGCGATGCCCTTGCCAAACGGTTCAGGCAGATTACCACCGCTGTTTCTGATGGCACCATAGCAGCTTTGAACGCGATGGAGTTTATACGGCAAGCGAGCGCAATAAAGGTCGCTTAACTAAAATGCAGTGATTACTCTTTATGCTAGCAAAAAAGATGGTTGAACTCATAAATCGTCTGGCACAAACTTTTAGCCTTAAGCTTTTACAATCAATTTGTTAGAAGGACAATCATGACACTGCTACGGTTTTTTATCAACACCAAGAATTTTCTATTTACCTGATATACTATATATTAAATAGATTTCAACACTATGTTGATTTATTGTTAACAATTTCTTAAAGAACAAGGCCCTATGTTTCTATATTTTTGCCACACAAAAAACCCTTAACCATATAAATTATAACTTATGAAAAAAATCCTACGAATCAGTATTTTAGCATCTTTTGTGATGTTTGCCTGGCTCCAGTCTTTCAGCCAAGGCACAACCACATCAGCCATAAACGGCAGGGTGCTTGATGTAAACAATGAAGCTTTGCCAGGTGCAACTGTAATTGCTTTGCATAACCCCTCAGGCACAGCCTACGGAACAGTAACTGCCCTTGATGGACGTTTCACCATTCCCGGTATGCGTGTTGGCGGGCCATACACCATCACCATTACTTTTGTTGGTTTTACCACCTGGGAGCAAGAAGACGTCTTCCTGGATCTGGGGTCAACCACAAACCTGCGGATTACCCTTGCCGAAACTGGTATTGAACTGGATGAGGTGTTTGTAATTGCAAAAGCAGGTTCAGTTGGTGAAAACACAGGTACAAGTACACGCATCAATAGTGATGTTTTGCGCGACTCACCATCTGCTGACCGCAACCTGAACGACTTTCTCAGGCTTACACCACAATCAGGGGCTTACGGTGGAGGCATTAGCTTTGCCGGTGTTAACAACCGCTACAATGCAATTTACATTGATGGTGCTGTTAATAACGATGTATTTGGACTTGCCTCTTCAGGTACAAACGGTGGCCAAACAGGAATCACACCATTTAGTGTTGACATTATCGACCAGTTACAGGTAGTACTCTCACCATATGACGTAACACTTGGTGGTTTTGCCGGTGGTGGTATCAACGCAGTTACTAAATCAGGAACCAACACCTTCAAGGGTACAGCATACACTTATATGCGTAATCAGAATATGGTAGGCAAAACCAATGGTGTATTGGCCAACCGTCTGGATATTGAGCGCGAAAAAGTGGCTGATTTTTCTGAATTGGCTTATGGCGCTTCACTAGGCGGACCTATCATAGAAGATAAATTGTTCTTCTTTATGAATTTTGAAATCCAAAAGGATGAAACCCCCAGGCCGTTTGAAATTGAAGAATACACTTCTGTGGAAGGACGTGCTTCGGTTGATGACCTCAATAGATTACGCAACCATCTGATCGATAGCTACAACTATGACCCGGGAACCTTCGGTAATACCACATTAAACCTTGATGGCGTAAAGTTCTTTGGTAAGCTTGACTACAACATTAACAGCGACCACCGCCTGACCTTGCGTCACCAATACACCAAAGCTGAGCAGTTTAATAGGTTTGCCGGCAACAGCAGAACTGTGAATTTCTCCAACAACGGTATTTATTTCCCAAGCACAACCAACTCAACAGCACTGGAGTTAAACTCACGTTTTGGTGCTGAGTACTCAAACAATTTGATTTTAAGTTTTGTCAGGGTTCTTGACGACCGCAATCCCCTGGAGCAAAACTTCCCCTATGTCTATATTGATGATGCCAATAGTGGTCTTATCCGTTTCGGATCAGAAGAGTTCTCAACTGGTAACCGTCTCGATCAAGACATCCTGTCAATTACAAACAACTTCAATATCTACAAAGGAGCCCACAAAATCACCATTGGTACACACAATGAGTTTTACAGCATTTTCAATATCTTCATCCGCCAAAACTTTGGAACCTACAGGTTTTCAAGTATTGATGATTTCATTGCTGGCAACCCTGCTTATCGTTACAACCGCACTTATTCATTGGTTGATAACCTTACCGGTGATGCATCCGCTGCTGCTGCTGACTTTAATGCCATGCAGTTTGGTATTTATGGTCAGGACGAATGGTCTGTCAACAGCCAGTTGACTGTGACCTTAGGCTTGAGAATTGATATGCCCATAATCACCTCTGATCCTGTTGAAGATACCTACTTTAATCAAACCGCATTACCTGCAATTCGTGCTAAGTACGACATTGCTAACAACACACAAGCAGGTAAAGCACCTGACGGCCAAATCATGTTCTCACCCCGTGTAGGATTTAGCTATGATGTATCTGGAGATGGACGCAATGTATTGCGTGGTGGTGCCGGTATCTTTACCAGCCGCATTCCTTTCGTATGGCCGGGTGCGATGTTTAATAACAATGGACTCACTCTTGGTGGTGTTACCACCAACGATATCGATGGCGATATTAACTTTATTCCCGAGTGGGATCAACAATATACCAACCCCAATTTCACAGTACCGTCAGGACAAATGGACCTTTTTGCTGATGATTTCAAATACCCACAGGTGCTAAGGGGTAACCTGGCTTATGATGTAGTGCTTCCCGGTGGAATTTCAGCCACTTTTGAAGGTCTGTACACCAAGACCTTGAACAATATTCTCTACACCAATATCAACTCCGATCCAGAAGTTGACTTTTCATGGACAGGAACACCTGATAACAGGAATATATATGTGAATCAAAGTATTGATCCGACTTATTCTGCTGTATATTTGGCAACAAATACATCCGAAGGATATGGATACAACCTCTCTGCATCATTTGCGAAGAAATTTGGCTTTGGCTTAACTGCTTTGCTGGCATATTCATACGGCGACTCCTATGCCTTGAGCGAAGGAACTTCCTCGCAAAACTCCTCACAATGGAGGGGTCAGGTGAACATCAATGGCCGTAACAATGCCGAGTTTGGCCGTTCCGACTTTGCTGTAGGTCACCGCGTACTTTCCTCACTCACCTATGCCATTGACTGGACTGCCGATGGTAACAACAAAACCACTTTCTCCCTGTTTGTAAATGGTCAATCAGGTAATCCTTATTCATACATTATCGCAGGCTCTAATGCACGCAACCTGAACCAGGAACGTGGTAGTACAAGCGCCAACAGGAGTTTGGTTTATATACCCGCATCAGAGGCTGATATCAACCTGGTTGATTACACCGTTGGTGAGAACACTGTAACTGCTGCACAACAATGGTCTAACCTGAATGCAGTAATCGAAGACGACAAGTATCTGAGCGCAAACAGGGGCAACTATGCTGAGAAAAACGGTGCCTGGTCACCCTTCGCTACAATTTTTGACCTGGCCATTCGTCAGGACTTTGGAATGACCTTTAGCGGACAAACCCATAAATTCCAAGTCTCATTGGATATCAAAAACTTCAGCAATATGATTAACAACGAATGGGGAACCATTTACACCATTCCGGGCGACTTCAACAACTATTACCTCTACCAGTTCGAAGGCTATGAGGCCGATGGCACTACCCCAACTTTCACTTTCAGACAAGACGAGGTAGGTATGGACAGGTTTAATATTGCTGGCTTGAGCTCACGCTGGAGCATGCTCCTTGGTTTACGCTATATGTTTAACTAAGCTTTGAGAAATTCCTCAAAAAAAGGAGAATTTCCTGAAAAGTAATCCTACAAATCCCTGTTAAGGCACTCGACCTTAGCAGGGATTTGTCTTAATGGAAAAATCACTTGCCCTTTTCAAGATGACAGCTGCAAGGTTGTCCTGTTTTATTTAGTTTTGTCAAATATAGTAATATCAAAAAAATGAAGAAATTACACCTTTTATTCTACGCCTTGATTCTTTTAGGTATGGCATCATGCTCTCAAAAAGACCAAGAAGAGCATCATTATCTGGTTGTCCTTTCTATGGACGGCTTCCGCTGGGATTACCCTGAAAAGGCTGAAACACCCAATTTGGATGCCATAGCAACAAACGGTGTGAGGGCTAAGCGCTTTATCCCAAGTTTCCCTACCACCACCTTTGCCAGTCATTATACCATGGCTACCGGCCTGCACCCCGACAAGCACGGCATATTGGTAAACCGCTTTTATGCCCCCGACCTGGATGCCGACTTCAACAAAGGCGACCGCTCAACGGTGGAAGATGGCAAATTCTACGGCGGCGAACCCATTTGGGTAACGGCAGAAAAACAAAACATGAAGACGGCCACCTTTTTTTGGGTGGGCAGCGAGGCAGATGTGCAAGGCATCAGGCCAACTTATTGGAAACGCTACGACCACAACTTCCCCTATGAACAACGCCTCGATACGGTAATCCATTGGCTCGGATTACCCGAAAAAGACCGGCCCCAACTGGTGATGTGGTATTTTGATGAACCCGATTCGAGCGGGCACCGCTATGGCCCGGATGGCGACAGCTTAAAGCCTGTTATTGAGCGACTCGACAGCCTTGTAGGTGTTTTCAGAAACAAAATAAAAACATTGCCGCATGCCGATCAAATAAATTTTATCATCGTTTCGGACCACGGCATGGCCAATCTTTCGCCCGACAGGCAAGTCATTCTTGACCAACATATTGATACCTCAATGATAGCCCTCATTGATGGCTGGAACCCCACCATGAATATCAAGGTGAAAGAAGGCTATATTGATCAGGTGTATGAAGATTTGAAAAAAGTGGACAACCTGCATGTGTGGAAACATGGCGAAGTGCCCGAACGCCTGCACCACGGAACCCATGTGCGCGCCCACGACCTGATCCTTGTTGCCGAAAATGGCTGGACCATCAACTGGTCGTGGACGCCCTATTACTCAAATGCTGCCCATGGTTTCGACAATGCTTTTGAGGATATGCATGCCATTTTTTATGCCGAAGGCCCTGATTTTAAATCCAACCACACACAGGAGCCATTTTATACCATCGACCTGTATCCCTTGATGGCAAAATTGTTAAACCTTGAACCGACACTGGTGGATGGCCGTTTTGAGCGGGTAGAAGGCATGCTGAAGAATCGCTGAGATAGTTTTTGCTTTTAGTTATAACTCCTATTTTTAATAAATACACTTTTGTCAATGAAAACAGCACTTTCAAAACTGGTAGAAAAGCAAATTGAAACAAACCAAGCAAACATGGATAAAACCGAACTTGCTTTTGGTGAAATCATTTACAACAATAGTGATTGTCAGGTGTTAACGCAATCAGCTGCACGTTTCGAACTCTTTGTCAATTCGCAATATGGCACAAAACAAATGGAATATATCCTTGATTTTCAAGATGATATTGTGTTACCTTTTAAACACAATGAACAAGTGCCATGGGACCGGAACACCCATGCCTGCCTCCTACAAACACAAAATGAACTAAGTTTCCTTGATCCAAAAGCACATAATGAACATAAAAAATACACCCGTGATGGAATGATTAAACGGGTTTTGAAAGAAAGGTTGCTAAAAGCTGAAAAAGCGATTTATCAGATCGATTGGGCAACAAATATCTATGGCGACCACGTGTTGACCAACGAAAACGGCGTTAAATATAAAATTTTCCTTCGCGATTTTGAAAATGAAACTGGCTATAGCGACAGCATGGATTCGCGCCATAACAAATTAGGGACCACCAAGCACCTGATGTTCGCTTTCAAAGCCTTAAGGGAAAACAAAGAATTGTTTGACCGGCTCGACAAGACCTTCCCTTTTATCGAAGTGTACTGCGATCCCCTCAATGATTACAAAATTACCTGGCGCTACCCTTACCCTTTGCCGGAAAATGAGTTGCTGCTAATTTCCCGGTATTTTGGCAAAAACAAGCATATTGAATATGCCGACCTCTTGTCGTTTCTGGGTTTCATTGAAGAAGCCCCAGATTTCCAATTGATTAAGATCAGGCCCGAAGTACAGGAAAAAATAGAGGCTGCATTTGATGAAAAAATGCTGGGAGAATTGTCGCACCTATATAAGCCTGATTTTTCAATGCTCAAGATTTCGCTTTTCGACTACCAGCAAAAAGGGATCGAATTTGCCCTTTTCAGGAAAGCGGCCATAATTGCCGACGAAATGGGGCTGGGCAAAACAATCCAGGCCATCGGTACAGCTATTATGAAAAAGCAAATCTTTGGATTCGAAAAGGTTTTGGTTGTTTGCCCCGCCTCATTAAAAGAGCAGTGGAAAAAGGAAGTTGAAAAGTTTACGGACGAAAAAGCAATTGTCATCCAAGGTGGGCCGCAAGAAAGAAAAGAACAATACAACAGCAAAGAGTCTCTATTTTTTATTGTCAACTATGAAGCCATTGTGCGCGATAAACACGAAATCAACGATGCCGGCTTTGAATTTTTGATTCTTGACGAAGCACAACGCATCAAAAATTATGAAACAAAAACAGCAGCCTCAATTAGTAAATTGCAGTTTAAGCATGTGCTTGCTATCACCGGCACACCCTTAGAAAACAAGCTGATAGATATTTTTTCGGTTGTAAGTGCCATCGATCCAAATTTCTTTGGGCCATTGTGGGAGTTTTCCTATCAATATTGCCTTTTCGACCCGGTAAAACATAACAAAATCAATGGGTACTATAACCTAAACAAGCTGAACAAACAACTGGAGCCTTTGCTCCTTCGCCGCGAAAAACGTCATGTGCTGGAACAATTACCCAATGTAAGTCAAATTGATGTGCCTGTTCGCCTTACGGGCCTCCAAAGCGATTTTCACGGGTCTTATGCCAGAGGGATAGCAAGCATCATCAGGAAAAAATTTATGACCCCTTTTGATCTCCAAAAGTTGATGCTGTTGCTATCGAAAATGCGGATGGTCTGCGATTCGACCTATTTGGTGGACGAACACACAAATGATGCCCCAAAACTGGATGAACTTAAACACATCCTACTCGAACAATTTGACCTGCAAAACACAGAAAAAAAGATTATCATTTTCTCCGAGTGGATTAAGGTTCATAAACTTATCGGACAGATGCTAAGGGAAAATAACATTGGTTTTGCTGAATTAAACGGAAGTGTGCCAGTAAAACTACGCGGCGAACTCATCAGAAAATTTGAGACCAATCCGCATTGTAAAGTGTTTTTGTCAACCGAAGCCGGTGGATCAGGCCTTAACCTACAAATTGCTGATACCCTTATTAACTTTGAACTACCTTGGAACCCGGCCAAGAAAAACCAGCGAATCGGACGCATTGATCGCTTGGGGCAAAAAAGCAACAACCTGACAATCATTAACTTCATTACGAAAAACTCGATTGAAGAACAAATAGCTGCCGGTTTACTAGTAAAGCAGAACCTGTTTGAAGGAGTTTTGGGTGGTGAAAACCAGACCAATTTCGTTGATTTTACCACCAAAGGCCGTTCCCAGTTTATCCAACAGCTGGAATCATTCATTCTTGAAAACGAAAAGGCAGAAGTGCTTTCCAGCCAAGACGAAACTGACATAGAGACATTGGCTCCTCTGACTTTATTTCCCGACGAAGAGACAGCAAGCCCGATGGAAGAGGATACATTCGAAGGTTTTGAAACAACTGGTGACCCGAAAGAAGTTACTGCTGAACCTCAGCAAACTGTAAGCCCTCAGGAAGCAATTTCAGAAATGGAAAACGTTATGAACAGCGGCATGCAGTTCCTGTCAGGGCTTTTCAAAATGACAACCGGGAAAGACATGGGGATCAGCAATCAAAGTGTGTCTGTAAATAAAGAAACGGGTGAAGTTGTGATGAAATTTAAAATTCCTTTATAACTTGTTGTTTTTTGCAACAAATGAGCAAGCATCCATAAAAAGCTCAAGTTGTTAATATGCAACAATTGGCTCTTAGATCATTCATTTATAGCATAATAAAGGAATTTGAGTTTTTATTCAAAGAAGCTAAAAGGGAGGGGCATCTTATTGTTTGCTGTTTTTGCATTGGATGATTGCTTTAATACCATACGACGCTGGAGTCGGAATAGAGGATTTTTTTATTGCTATAGATATTTGACTCCGCTGGAGTCATTGGCGGTAGAAATAAGTTCCACAAATTCAGCACTGTTAAACTTTGTACTCGATATAACATGTTTATATTCAATACAAACCCAATCAATCCCAGAGGGATTGCATATTTATAGCAAACAACACCAAACAGAAAAACGCCCCCGTAGGGGTCGAATATCCGACCTACATCTGCTCTTTAATAAAATCGGATTCGTTTCGGGCTTTTACCATAAAGCCTATAACCGCAACGTGGCCCCGATTCTTCCTCCGGCAGCAACATTGCCACCACCCAGTTCGAGGTTGATGCCCCACTTGTCGTTAAAGAAGTAGCGGCCACCAACTTGGCCGTTCAAGCCTATACCCGATGCTGATTTGCCAATATAATTTGTATCCAGGCCCCAAATATAATAACCAAGGCTAAGGCCGGCATACACATTCCATTCGCGCGGCAGTTCGAGGATGCTGTTGAAGTGGTAATTGGCGTTGCCAAATAAACCGGTTACATTGTTGCGGTAGCCTGAGCCTGATTGTTGACGAAAGCTAAAATTGAATCCGACAGTAATGTCCTGGTGAACACCGAAATCCATACCAATGTATAGCGGCAAACCCCATGAAGACAATCCTGTCCCAAAGTTGAGTTGCTTGCCGTTTTCCCCTACCGGGCTTTGTGCGAAAAGCATGGAGGTTGAGAATAATAGAAGAATAATTGCTGTGAGTTTTTTCATAATGGTTAAGGTTAATTAGTTAATAACACAATTAGTGCAGCACTAAACCGGCCTTGCGTATGCAAGGACTTAAATAATTGTAAAAAAAATTATATTCAAATAGCGCTATTTGGCATAACTTATGGCCCTTGTTTCGCGGATAACAGTGATTTTAATCTGTCCCGGATAGGTCATTTCGGTTTGAATTTTCCTCGAAAGGTCATAAGCGAGCTTGTCGGCATCGGTATCGGTTACCCTGTCGGCCCCAACAATTACGCGCAGTTCACGGCCAGCTTGTATGGCATAGGTTTTAACAACACCGGGGTAAGACAATGCCAGGTCTTCCAATTTTTTGAGTCTCTGGATATAGGCTTCAACCACTTCGCGGCGCGCACCGGGGCGGGCTCCCGAAATGGCATCGCACACTTGCACAATGGGTGCAATCATGGTTTCCATTTCAATTTCATCGTGGTGAGCTCCAATGGCATTGCAAATATCAGGTTTCTCCTTGTATTTTTCGGCAATTTTCATTCCCAGCAGTGCATGGGGCAGCTCGGCTTCGTTCTCGGCCACTTTGCCAATATCGTGCAACATACCGGCGCGTTTGGCAGCTTTTGTGTTCAGTCCGAGTTCGGATGCCATGGTGGCACTCAGGTTGGCTACCTCAATGGAGTGGGCCAACAGGTTTTGGCCATAGGATGAACGGTATTTCATGCGACCGATCATTACGATGAGGTCGGTGTGCAGGTTGTGAATGCCAAGGTCGATTACGGTGCGCTTGCCTGTTTCGAGAATTTCCTGTTCAATCTGCTTTTCAGTCTTTTTCACAACCTCTTCAATACGGGCAGGATGGATACGTCCGTCGGTTACCAATTTGTGCAGCGACAGGCGGGCTATTTCGCGGCGGATGGGGTCAAAGCCGGATAACAAGATGGCATCCGGGCTGTCGTCAATGATAATTTCTATGCCGGTGAGTGCTTCCAGGGCACGTATATTGCGGCCTTCGCGACCAATAATGCGCCCTTTTATTTCGTCGCTTTCAATATTGAAAACCGTAACTGTGTTTTCAATGGCGTGCTCGGCAGCAGTTCGCTGAATGGTTTCAATAACGATTTTTTTGGCTTCGGTAGCGGCGGTAAGTTTGGCTTCATCTGTAATTTCCCGCACAAGCACCATCGCTTCAGAATTGGCCTCATCGCGCATGCTTTCAATAAGTTGTTCTTTGGCCTCGGTGGCCGACATGGCCGAAATGGTTTCAAGCTGCTTTATGCGCTCCTCGTTCATTTTGTCCAACTCAGCCTGTCGCTTGTTAAGTATTTCGAGTTGGTTGCTGAGGTTTTGTTTGAGTACGTTATATTCCTTTTGTTTGCGTTGCAGTTCCTCCATTTTCTGGGAGAAGGACTGCTCTTTTTGCTGTAACCTGTTTTCGGCTTTCTGAACTTGCTGGTTCTTTTCGTTGATTGCTTTTTCGTGCTCTGACTTCAGCTGCAGGAATTTCTCTTTTGCTTGTAGGATTTTTTCCTTTTTCAGCACTTCGGCCTTCTCCCTGGCCTCTTCAAGAACCAACTGGCTCTTTTTCAGTACGGCTTTACGCAGGATGGTGGCTGTGATTAATGCGCTGGCAACTGCACCTACAATAAGTGCCAGGACGATGTAAATAATTGATTCTTCCATAGTTTTAAATCTTTTTTGTTTAAACCTGGAAGAAGGAAATAAAAAAAGCCCGCATTAATTCAAAGGAGTAAGTAAACTCCTCTTAGACACGTTTTGGGCGCCAAGTCATTCAAACTTCCACCGATCTGTTTGCACAGATATTCCGCCGAAGCGTAATTGAGGCCTGTTTTAGTTACCGTTGAGCAAACCCTTTACTATTGTAATGTTGAGTTTACAATCGAATTTGAATTAAGCGGGCTATATTTTTCAAAGAACGTTTTTTGGTCGCAATCAGTCCAAATGAGATGATAAAACTGTATCAATTTCCATTAGCTTTTGTTCCAATGAGTCTTCACGATAAGCAACATCCCTCTCAAAACGTAAAGCCGACAATGTATATTGCAGAGCCGCCATCGCCAACAAATCTTGCTTATCGTTAAACGCATAAGCATGCGCATAATCTTTGATCCGGTCGTTGATTATTTTAGCTGCTTCTCGCACAGCTTCTTCGTCCGATCTTTTAACCGAAAGCCTGTAAGGCCTGTCTGCAATGCTTATATTTATCGAAAACTCTTCCATGTATGTATTAAAAAATAATTATCTCATTTGCTCAGCCGCGCAATGCATTGGTCTATTTCCCGCACTAAGTCTCCTATCAGTTTTCTTCCTTCTTTGATTTCCTTCTCACCATTTAGTGAATTTGCAATGATGTGTTTGTTGATTTGTTGTGTTAATTGACTTCTTATGTCTTCCAGTTCTTTTAATTTATCGTTAAGTAATTTATTCTCCGTTGTTAACCTTTCGGTCTCCGATTTAAGCTGTATGTTGCTGTCAATCAGTTTCCTGATTTTGTATTCAATGCCTGAAACCAGGATACTTGTATCAGCCATACTACCGGACGAAGTTTACAATAGGTTAACATCACAAAGATATATATTATTGCATGCATATGCAAGTAGTAAACACATGAAATATTACAAACACGCCATATGAAATTCTTGTTTATTCGAAACCACATGCAGTCAGTAAGATGCAGGCTTGGCTAAAAGGAAAAATAGCCGTCGAAGTTTAAAGCATGTTAGTGTTTTCGTAATAATTTTCATGATTGGCTGCTTACATTTTTGTATTTTCGTTTATTCTTTGCTAACAAAAATCCCTCCGCATGAAAGAATTATTCGTGATTTACCTTTGGGAGAACAAATTGATTACAGGTAATTTGAAAACTGTTGATGGTGAAGATGTTGAAATACTTCATCCCGGTTTCAGGAATAATGATGCAGGCCCCGATTTTTCTGATGCACGCCTGAAAATCGGCGATACGATCTGGGCCGGTAACGTTGAAATTCATTTGAATGCATCGGATTGGTACCGCCATAACCATCAAACAGACAAGGCTTACGACAATATTATCCTCCATGTGGTGTATCAGGCGGATAAGGACATTTACACAACCCAAAGGCAAAAAATCCCCTGCCTTGAAATTAAAAACCATTTTGATTCCCAAATTCTGCTCAATTACAGGTCGTTTATCGATAGCAAGCGATGGATAGCCTGTTACAATCAGTTGGGCACCGTGCAGCGCTTCACCTGGATGGCCTGGCTCGACCGGGTGATTGCCGAAAGGCTCGAAATGAAAACCGAAATCGTACTGGATGTTTTTTGGAAATGCGAAAACGACTGGGAGGAAACTTTTTACCGCAGGCTGATGATGAATTTTGGTTTTAAGGTTAACGACCAGCCTTTTGAATTGCTTGCACAGCGCCTGCCTTTCCATTTGCTTTTGCGCCATGCTGATCAGCTTTTTCAATTGGAAGCACTGCTTTTCGGACAGGCCGGTTTGCTGGATGACGATTTTTCTGATGACTATCCGAAGGCCTTGAAGCGTGAATACCATTTTTTGGCTGCCAAGTACCAATTAAAACCGCTATCCCCCGAAATTTGGCGATTTATGCGCATGCGTCCTGCAAATTTTCCCAGCATTCGCCTGGCGCAGGTGGCAGCCATTATCCATAAAAACGGGCAGTTTTTTTCGCGCTTGCTACACGAAAAAAATCTTGATGCCATCAGGGCACTTTTTTCTGCACAGGCTTCAGCCTATTGGGATGATCATTTTCAGTTTGACAAGCCCAGCCGGGGCAAGCCAAAAATGATTGGGGCCGGCTCGATTGATTTGATACTGATTAATACAGTTGTGCCACTACTTTTTGCCTATGCCATGCATACGGCCAAACAAGCGTTTGCCGACAAGGCTTTGATGCTGCTTGAAACATTGGAGCCTGAAAAAAATCAGCTTGTCAGCCGTTTTGGACAGGCTGGTATCGTAGCCACAAATGCCCTCCAATCGCAGGCTTTATTGCAGTTGAAAAAGGCCTATTGCAACCCAAAACTTTGCCTCGATTGCCGTATCGGGCAGGTTTTGTTGAAAACCACGCACGCCCTTCATGAGGGTAATTAAATTTAAATAATTGTTTTACAGTTGTTTAATTTATTTTCTTTCAAAAGCAAAATAAAAAACAAGTTGGGGCCAAAGCCCAAAAACCGAAGTGCGGAGAAAGAAGCGTCTAATCTCATTAAATATGCGGAGAATAATCTGTTTATTTACCGTATAAAATCCTGCATTTAATCTTGAATAATTACCAAAATTTGGTAACTTTGCAAAAAGTAGCAAAATGAAAAACACATCCATATCACTCGGAAATTATTTTGACCAGTTCGTTCAAACACAAGTTTCGGCAGGACGATACAAAAATGTAAGTGAAGTTATTCGTGCCGGGCTTCGGCTTTTAGAAAACGAAGAAAACAAAGTCATTGCATTGAAAAATGCTATTCAAGAAGGAATCGATAGTGGAATCGCTCACGATTTTGACCCGGAAAAACACCTTCAGGCATTAAAAGCAAAACAGAAGAGGTAATGGCTAAATATAAACTGACAAACAAAGCCGTTGAAGATTTGACAAAAATATGGGACTATACATTCAACAAGTGGTCAGAAAAACAAGCGGACAAATATTATGAAATGCTAATCAAAATTGTCAGGACATTGCGGATAATCCGAACTTGGGGAAAAACTACGTGGGAATAAAAGATGGATTGTTCGGACTAAAAACGAATCGACATATAATATTTTATAGGATATTTAGTGATGGACCAATCGAAATAACAAGGATTTTGCACGAACGAATGGACTTGAAAAGCAGAATAAACGAATAAAAAACAGTCTTCAATAAGTAATTATATGAGCGGTTTGCAAGGTCCGGTTCGCCGCGTGTCGGATTGAACTACACCCCGGCAAGCCCAGTACATCATATCCGCTTACCACTGTGTTATGATGGTTATGTACTGAGCAGTAGTTTTTTTTTGAAATTTTCAGGTTTTTATTCTTAGCCAGGCTGTTTGCCATATGGCTGTTTCGGTCTGACCATTTGCAGTTGTAAAAAGGCCTATTGCAACCCAAAACTTTGCCTCGATTGCCGTATAGGGCAGGTTTTGTTGAAAACTACGCACGCCCTTCATGAGGGTGATTAAATTTAAATAATTGTTTTACAGTCGTTTAAATTATTTTCTTTCTAAAAGCTAAATTAATGTTTGGGATTGCCGCCCTTTTTTCTAAAATTTGTGGTGTTGGACACAGCTTATCATGGCCCGACATTTTGTTGAAAATTGAAACCACGCAAGATTAAAAACCCGGCTTATGAACACTTTTCTCAACCAAATTGACAGCCTGATTCAGGCGTACAATGATTATGTTGGCGGTTACCTGATCCTGATTTTACTTATCCCAACAGGCATTTGGTTTGCTTTCCGGCTTAATTTCCTCAACATTACCAAAATTGGCCATGCCATCAAAGTGGTTTCAGGCAAATACGACAACAAAGCAGCCGAAGGCGATGTAAATCATTTTAAGGCACTTACAACGGCACTCTCTGCCACAGTAGGCACAGGGAATATTGTAGGCGTGGCACTGGCCATTTATTTGGGGGGGCCGGGTGCTATCTTTTGGATGTGGATAACAGGTTTTTTGGGCATGATGCTGAAATATGCCGAATGTACACTGGCACAGAAATACCGGAAGTTCAACAGTGATGGCACTGTTTCAGGCGGCCCCATGTATTATATGGAATTTGGCCTGAAGCATAAAATTGGAAAATGGGCCAAACGCCTCGCTGTGGTGTTTGCATCAGCCACCTTGCTGTGCGCCCTGGGCACCGGAAATATGGCACAGTCCAATTCCATGGCCGATGCCATGTCCACCAGTTATGCGATTCCCAATTGGATTTCGGGATTAATCATCACCTTTTTGGTTCTGCTTGTGGTCATAGGAGGCTTGCGGCGCATTGCTGAAGTAACTTCCCGCCTGGTCCCTTTTATGGCTGTCATTTATGTGGGTGCTACATTATTGGTGCTCATTGCTATGTACGACAAAATTCCACAAGCATTTGCGCTTATTATCAGTGATGCTTTCACAGGTACTGCGGCGGCAGGGGGCTTTGTTGGGTCCACTTTTATCATGACTTTGATCTGGGGTGTGCGCCGTGGCTTGTTTAGCAACGAAGCCGGCCAGGGTTCGGCAGCCATTGCGCATGCTGCTGCCCGGACAGTTTATCCTGCCCGCGAAGGCATAGTTGCCTTGCTCGAGCCCATGATCGATACCATTATTATTTGTACCATGACCGCCTTGATGATTATCGTAACCGATTCGTGGATGCTGGACGTTAAGGGTGTGGGCATGACAGTTGAAGCTATGAATATTGGCTTGCATCGCTTTGGTATTGAAGGTCTTGGCGGACATATTATTGCTTTTGGTTTGCTACTTTTTGCCTTCTCAACCATTATCAGCTGGTCCTATTACGGTTCGCGTGCAGCCATCTACCTCATGGGTGAAAAGGCTGTGAAACCCTATCTCTATATTTATGGCCTTTTCGTATTTTTTGGATCTGTTTGGGGCCTCGATGTGGTTTGGCATTTTGTGGATATGGTGATAACATTTATGACCATTCCAAACTTGATTGCCCTTTTGTTGCTTTCCGGTGTGGTGGTAAAAGAAACCAAAAATTATTTCAAGGCTATGGAGGAGCAAAAGAAAGTGGGCACTGCCAAATAAGCTTCCACAATTCAATTGGTGAATAGGCTTTTACATATATAAAGATATCTATGCCATGTTATATTCATGTTATCTGAACAACAAGGCAATTATGAAAACATATGGTTTAGCATTGCTGTTTCTTTTGTCGTTCTCTGGATTTGCCCAAGCTAATGCGGCACAGGACAGCCTTGTTTCCCAAACTGACGCAACGATTAGTCAGCAGATCAATGAGGCATTTACACCTTTTGTGGAAACACTGGCTGATATCCTTTTCTGGGATCCTTTTCACGCCACAGGACTTTACGACAACTACCGCTATGACGGGGAGGGAAACCGCTTGCTGAATAATGAGGGCGAAGCTGTTAGGGCACCCCTCAGGCTGATTGTTGTATGGCTTATGGCCGGTGGATTGTTCTTTACTTTTTTTCTCAGATTCATCAATTTCCGGGGCTTTGTCCACGCCTTGAAACTTGTTCTCGGAAAGTTTGATAAAAAGGATTCTACAGGGCAGATATCTCATTTCCAAGCATTAACAACAGCATTGTCTGCCACTGTAGGTATGGGAAATATTGCAGGTGTGGCCATAGCGATTTCTATTGGCGGACCGGGGGCCACCATTTGGATGATTGCGGCAGGCTTACTGGGCATGTCGCTGAAGTTCAGCGAATGTATGTTGGGTGTAAAATACCGGCTCATCGATGAAAAAGGACAGGTTTCGGGAGGCGCTATGTACTACCTTAAACATGGTTTGGCAGCCCGTGGATACAAAAAACTTGGCCTGATACTCGCTTTTTTGTTTTCCCTTATGGTAATCGGGGGTTCGGTTGGCGGCGGAAATATGTTGCAGGCCAATCAGGCTTTTGAGCAGTTTGCCTCCTTCTTTCCGGGAATTTCCGGTTTTGGCTTTTGGTATGGCTTGGCTATGGCACTGCTTGTAGGGCTTGTAATTGTTGGCGGCATCAGGAGTATTGCACGGGTTACTTCGCGCATTGTGCCGGTTATGGCCCTGCTGTATGTGGCCACTTCACTGATTATCATATTTATGCACATTGGTCAAACAGGCGAAGCATTGCTTTTAATTTGGAATGGTGCCTTCAGCCCTGACGCCATGAAAGGTGGTTTTATAGGTGTCTTGATTTTTGGCTTTCAAAGGGGTGCTTTTTCCAATGAAGCCGGGGTGGGTTCGGCCTCCATTGCCCATGCCGCGGCCCGCGTGAAACATCCTGTAAGCGAGGGTATTGTTGCCTTGCTTGAGCCCTTTATCGATACCGTGGTGATTTGTACCATGACGGCATTGGTGATTATTTTTTCGGGCGTTTATGTTGATTATGAAGGCATACAAGGTGTGCAACTTACCTCTGCGGCCTATGGTTCTGTTCTTTGGTGGTTTCCCTATTTGCTTTTGGTTGCCGTTACCTTGTTTGCGTTCAGCACCATGATTTCCTGGTCTTACTATGGATTGAAAGGTTTCGATTTTCTTTTTGGCAAATTCAGCCAACGTTGGTTGGGCTCCCGCATTTATTCAGATCAGCTTTTCAACCTTATTTTTCTGGCATGCATTGTGATAGGAGCTTCCTCCAGTCTGGGGCCGGTCATGGACTTCTCGGATATGATGGTGCTGTGCATGGCTTTTCCAAATTTATTGGGCCTCTACTTTCTGGCACCTGAAATTAAGCATGACTTAAATGTGTATTGGGAAAAATTGAAAAATGGGGAGATTAAACAAAACCTTTAGCATGAAAAAGCACCTAAAAAGTCTTTTCCTTGGTATGCTGCTGTATACAGCTTTAAGCCATCACGTTTTTGCCCAGCAAAATAAAATCAAACTGGTTTCCGCAATCAATGCTGTAGAAGAAATTTTTGGATTGGTTTATCCCGGCAACCGAATGGGGGTGAACATTTCGGTCAGCGGTATGATAGAAGAATGGGACTCAACCTACCGCTACACCATGCGCTATGATTTGCGCGATATTGATTTGTCGCTGGCAACAGTTGTTGAAAATACAGCAAGCAAGGAGTTGTATATTGATCTGGTTTGCAAACAACAGCAAAACTGCATCAAACTCACTGAGCAAGGAAAGGGTCATCGCTATTACAGCAGTGCGCAAGCTTTTGCAATGCCTGTTTCAGAGGAGCGGAAAATTGAGGAAATCCTGTTGTACCTCCATTCAATACAACAAAATCTATCCCGCTAATTCATTTTCGATCATAATACACATCTTTTTCTTTGTGAAACTCTGTGTCTTCTTGGTGGCTCTCTGTGCAATAGCTATATCAAAAAGTTACGCAATTCCGCATGGGTGGAACACAGAGGTAAACAAAGCTATAATGGATTCCGAATCAACAAAAACAAACCTCTGCACAGTAAAATAAGATTTATCCCCTGACTATTTATTCTAATTTATCCTTCGCAGGCCTGAATTCGAGGGAAGCAGAATTTACGCAATAGCGCAACCCGCTTGGCTTTGGCCCATCGTTAAACACATGTCCCAAGTGGCCATCGCAGCGCGCGCATTTTATTTCCGTCCGCACCATGCCATAGTTTGTATCCAGGATTTCCTTTATTTTGGTTTTATCCACGGCGGCAAAAAAACTTGGCCATCCCGAACCCGATTCATATTTCGTATCGGATGCAAACAAATCCTGACCGCATCCTGCACAAAGGTAGGTGCCGTGTTCATTGTGCTTGTAGTACTTACCCGTAAAAGGCGGTTCGGTACTGCACTGCCGCAAAATGCGATATTTCTCTTCGCCAAGCTCTTCGAGCCACTCAGCTTCGGTTTTTTCTATTGTTTTAAACATAGTTTCAGGAATTTGATAATTGTCAGTTGCTTCGGCAGCTTGCTTATTTTGGGCAATGGTGCTTTGTGCCATAAAGATACTCAAAAGCACTGCCAGGATTATAAAGTACATTTTCATTGCTTCTTTTAGCATCTATAACAAAGGTACAGGCTTTTTGTTGTCCTACTTGAATTGTATTAAATTCGCCGTAAAATTATAAGCATGTACAAACAGATTCAAGAAGCAGTCGAATTCATTCAAAATCAGGGCGTTAGCACCCCAGAAACAGGTATTATACTGGGAACAGGCCTCTCCGGTTTAGTAGATATGGTCAGCATTGAACAAACTATTGAATATGCTGATATTCCACATTTTGTAACCGCAACGGTTGAGTATCATGCTGGAAGGCTGGTTTTTGGTAAAATTCATGGAAAGAATGTTGCGCTGATGCAGGGCCGGTTTCATTTTTACGAGGGTTATAACCTGGGGGAAATTACTTTTCCGGTAAGGGTTATGAAAATGCTGGGCATCAAACAATTGCTCGTATCAAACGCCTGTGGTGCGCTCAATCTGGAATATGCTCCTGCCTCGCTGATGCTGATTGATGACCACATCAATTTTTTACCGGGTAATCCCCTTACGGGTCCCAATATTTCGGAATTAGGCCCACGCTTTCCCGATATGAGCCGGCCTTACGACGCGAAATTGAACCAGCTTTTAAAAAGTATTGCAAAAGCAAATCAGATTCGAATGCATGAGGGTGTTTATGCCGCATGGATTGGGCCAAGCCTCGAAACACGTGCCGAATACCGTTTTCTGCGCATGGCAGGCGCCGATGTGGTGGGTATGTCCACAGTGCCCGAAGTGATTGTGGCCAATCATATGCAATTGCCAGTGGCTGCTATTTCCGTCATTACCGATATTTGCGATCCCGACAATCTGAAAGCTGTTGACATAGCTGATATATTGGGTAATGCCGCAATAGCTGAGAAGTCACTGCTGGTGTTGTTCAGTGAATTGATAAGAGACTTATAAGTCAGGAGTTCTGAGGTTAAAGATTGCTATACTGAAACGGGCAAACTGAACCTGAAGGTACTACCTATAGTAATTTCACTTTCAGCCTGAATGCTTCCGCCTTGTTTTTCAACAAATTCTTTCACCAGGATAAGGCCAAGCCCTGAGCTTGGTTCGCCATCGGTGCCGGGTCTCCCGGTTTTTTCGTGCAGGCTGTACAAGGTGTTGAGCGTTTTTTTGTCCATGCCAATTCCATTGTCAATTACCTCAACGGCTAACAAATTGCTTTGTTCAGTTTGGGTTTGCAGCTTTATCATGCCGCCCTGAGGTGTGAACTTGATTGCGTTTGATAATAAGTTCCTGAAAATAAACTGCAACATATTCTCATCAGCTGCTACAATACTTCTTTCCGGGATGTTGTTTTCCACAGTCAATTGCTTCTTGTTGGCACTTTCGCGCAACAAATCAATGGTGTGGCAGGCAGCTTTGCGCAATTGTATAGGCTGTATCTGCATTTTTACATCATCTCGTTGCATGCGCGACCATGTAAGGAGGTTTTCGAGCAATCCGTAGAGTGATACCGCTGACTTGTGCATATCACGGGAGGCAGCGGCCACCTCTTCCTTGCTCATCCCAACAGATTCGTCCATAAACAATTCGGTAAATCCCATAAACGTGCCTATGGGCCCACGCAAATCGTGCGCCAACACAGAAAACAATTTGTCTTTTTCTGTATTGAGCTCCCGCAATTTTTCCTCGCTGATACGGATGGTTTCCTGCAGCTTGTATCTTTGTGTAATATCGTGTATCACAAGAAGTTTTCCAATAGGTCTTTGCTTGTGGTTGGTGATAGACGAGGGAGAAACCAGGTAGTGTTTTTCATCTTTTGGGTGTTGGGTACTTAATTCAACAGCCTCTTGGCCATTCGATTGTGTGGCGGTGATCATAGCCGGATATTCTGACCACAATTCAGCAATATTTTGCCCATAAGGTGTTTTCGCCCAGCCAAATATTTCAAGTGAAACCTGGTTGCAATCCACCATGCGGTTTTTGGTGTCAACAACTATCAGGCCGTCATTCATACTTTGAAAAACATGCTCCCTCGCTATAGGCATCAAGTCAAGCATCCTGAACTTCATTATACTGATGGCCATTGCTATGCCTGTAAGTGTAAAAGCAAAAGGTGTCGGATCAATATTTTCAATCGGCATCAGACCCGAAAAATATAAGGTAAATGATATTAGGGGTATGAGCACCGCGATGAGCATAATCAACAACTGATTTCGGAATAAGGAGCGCTGATAAATAAGCTTTTGGATTACAACGTAAAGGGAATAGGCGTTCAGCGCATAGGCGTAAATTACATGTAAATAATAGAATGGCCCAATTGAAAGTTCCAGCAAGGGAATGGCCCCATCGGTGCGAAGTTGGATGTGAGTATAATACAAGTAATGGTGTTCGTTCGTTATGCTCATCACGGTTATAATAGCCGGAACCACAAACAAATAGCCCAAATAATGCCATTTAAGCTGGATGCCAATACCGGCAAATTGCAGAACTACCAAAAGCATCAATGGCGAAACAAAAGGTATGGCTATGTACTCAATCTTGAGCCACAAACGCATATCATCCATGGTGGTGCTGGCCAGTTCCATGCTGTAGGCTGCCGACCAAATCACAATGGAAAACATCAATAAAGAGAAAATCTTACCGCGTGGGGCATAGCGTGGACGCCAGGCTTCGATAGCCAGCACTGCCGAAACAATTACCGGAAGCAGCAAGGATAGCGAAAAAATGTTTGGTTGAATAGCCAAAGGCAGCATCATTGTTCGGTTGTTGGTAATACAGCAAAGATAGATATTTGAGATTATAATTACAAGCTCTAAAAAATGATTGTAAATTAGCCTCAAAAAATAAATTCATTATCTATGAAGGAACTGCAGGAAAAGATAGAAAAGGCATGGAATGACAGGGCTCTGCTTGCTGATGAGCTTTACAAAAACGCCATTGAGCAGGTGATTGAATTATTAGACCTTGGAAAATTGAGGGTAGCGAGCATAGACGAAGGTTTGTGGCGGGTGCACGAATGGGTGAAGAAAGCTGTAATCCTTTATTTTCCCATACGCAAAATGGAAACTACGGAAGTGGGGCTTTTCGAATTTCACGACAAAATTCCCTTAAAGAAAGGCTATCAGCACTTAGGGGTGCGTGTGGTGCCGCATGCCATTGCACGATATGGGGCCTTTATCGACAAGGGCGTTATCCTGATGCCGTCCTATGTAAATATTGGTGCCTATGTGGGCAGCGGAACCATGGTGGATACCTGGGCCACAGTAGGTTCGTGTGCGCAGATAGGCCAAAATGTGCATCTTAGCGGCGGTGTTGGTATTGGCGGTGTGCTTGAGCCCGTGCAGGCGGCCCCGGTAATTATTGAAGACAACTGTTTCATCGGTTCCCGGTCCATAGTAGTTGAGGGTGTTCATATTGAAAAAGAAGCTGTTCTGGGCGCCAATGTCGTGCTCACCCAGTCCACACGGATAATCGATGTAAGTGGGTCCGGGCCGGTTGAATTCAAGGGACATATTCCGGCCAGATCCGTGGTGATTCCGGGTTCTTTTACCAAAAAATTTCCCGCCGGCGATTACCAGGTTGCCTGTGCTTTGATAATCGGAAAGCGAAAAGCCTCCACCGATTTGAAAACCTCCCTCAATGATGCCCTGCGGGAGTACCATGTGGCAGTTTGATTTTCGTACCTTTGCGCATTAACCAAAAACTTAAAATATGATGATGAGAAATTTTCTCTTAGCAGGATTGATGTTGGTGGTGGTTGCAGGATGCCAGCCAACCCAAAAACAAGATGATTTATCAAGCCCGGTGCACCAAGCAAGCATCGACAAGCTGATTGACCAGCTCACACAGCAATATGGTGAAAAACAGACCTTTCGCATTGAGCGAGGTGTAAAGGCGGTGGCCAATCTATGGCGCGCTTCGGATGGAACAGCTGCTGATTTTGAGGAGTTTTGCCAAAAGCAATTCATAGCTGACGAGGAAAAGTTAAGCCTTGTTTTTGACCGTTTGGCTGCCAACTTTGAAAGCCTTTCTGGGTATATGAACAGGATTACGCTGGAGCTCAACCGGCAGCTGCACGAAGACAAGGGCCCCATTTTGCCTATCGATCAAATGTTTGGCGCTTACAGCCCATCAGCCCATTTGCAGGATGATTTCTTCAACAATAAAATTGCTTTTGTCGTCGCTCTTAATTTCCCAAATTATAGCCTGGAGGAGAAAAATGAACTGGGTTCAGAATGGACAGCCCGCGAATGGGGTTATGCCCGTTTGGGCGATCTTTACACAGCCCGTATTCCTGCCAGCGTTTTGCAGGACTACAACCAGGTGTCGAGCAAGGCAAGGCTGTATATCTCTGAATATAACATTTTTGCCGGAAAATTGATTGACAATGAGGGCAATACTCTTTTCCCTGAGCAAATGAAACTGTTGTCGCACTGGAATATCCGCGATGAAATAAAATCAAATTACGACCGTGCCGATGGCCTTGCAAAGCAGGAAATGCTTTATAAAGTGATGTTACGTATTATCAACCAAGATATTCCCAAAGAGGTCATTAACAACCCTGATTACCTTTGGAATCCCTATGAAAACACCTTGATGGATGGGGATAAACCTGTTGAGTTTGAAAAGGAAGAAACTGAGCGTTACGGACATTTGTTGGCAATATTCAACGGCTTAAAAGAGATGGACGCTTATTACCCCAACAACGACAATTATATCAAACGTCGTTTTGACAACAGCATGGAAATTTCGCAGGATGAAGTTGAAACACTTTTCAGGGAATATGCTTCTTCGCCCCTGTTGCGCGAGGTGGCAAAGTTAATCAGCGAGAGGCTTGGACGCGAGCTGAGGCCTTTTGATCTTTGGTACAATGGTTTTGTTGGCCGCGGTGGTATTGGGGAGGATGAGCTGGACCGTATCACAAAAAAGCGCTATCCAACGGCTAAGGCGATGGAGGCAGACCTTGAACGCATGCAAAAAGACCTTGGTTTTGACGATGAAATGGCCAAATTCCTGGCATCTAAAATAGAAGTAGATGCCGCTCGCGGTTCGGGCCATGCCTGGCGGGCTTCGATGCGCAGCAAACCCTCCCATTTGCGTACCCGTGTGGCTGCCGATGGCATGGATTATAAAGGTTATAATATTGCTGTGCACGAATTGGGCCATAATGTAGAACAAACCATCAGTGTGCATTTCGTCGACAACTTTTTTGTGAATGGCATCCCCAACACAGCTTTTACTGAGGCCATTGCTTTTATGTACCAAAGCCGCGACCTCAAGCTGCTGGGTATAGAGCAACCCGATCCGCAGAAAGCGATTATGGAAGTGTTGGATGTTTTTTGGGACAACTATGAGATGATGGGCGTTTCGCTGGTAGATATGGAAGTTTGGAAATGGCTGTATGCCAATCCCGATGCAGATGCCGAAGCCCTGAAACAAGCAGTTTTGCTTATTTCAAAATCGATATGGAACGAATACTATGCCGATATTTTTGGCGAAGCTGATAATCCGCTACTGGCCATCTATTCCCATATGATACAATCGCCTTTGTACCTGATGAACTATCCTTATGGCCGATTAATTATGTTCCAGCTGGAAGATTATATCAGCGACAAGCCATTTGCTGACGAAGTGTTGCGCATTTACTCCATTGGCCGTCTCACACCGCGTCATTGGATGGATAAGGCCGTTGGCGAACAAATTAGCAATCAGCCACTTTTCGAGGCGGTGGAAAAAGCATTGGTACAAATAAAGAAGTAAATATCAGATGTTTCGCACTTTATGTAACGGCCTGGCAATGAATGGCAAGAGAATTCACGGATTTTGATATAATACTGATAATCTGTATTATAAGTTTGTCCATTTTCATTAATAGCTTGAATTCGATGATTATAAGGTTTTAGTTGTTTTTGTTGCCCCCATATCCGCCGTGGTGGGTATGGGGGCTAAAACAGAAACTAAACCTATAAACTCCCACTTTCACCAGTATTATAGTCTTTATAAACAGACTGTTACTATAGTTCATAATTGGTTAAATCTTCTGCGAAAAGTCAGTAAGTATTATTTCCAACAGGACGGTCTGAAACTTAATCTATTTCATTGGTTCAACTGTTATTTTTGGTACTTTTGTGTTTAGGGTACTTGATTTAACACTTCAAGTTTAACTGACTTATTACCAACGCTATAGCCACACCAACAATGTTTAGTCAACTCCTTATTTTATTAATTTCTATTCATGCTTTTCTTTATACCGAAGCAGACGATATCCACTTTCGTGTAATCGTTACCAACGATGTGCATGGTGCGGTGTTTGCCCATGATTTTATGAAAGATGAAGCACATCCCGGCAGCCTTTCACGCGTGAAAACTTTTGTGGATTTGGAGCGTGCGAAACTTAACCAGCATGTGGTTTTACTGGATAATGGAGATATGTTGCAGGGCCAGCCAACAGCCTACCATGCCAATTTTGTTGCGCAGGCTGAATCCAACCTTTTCAGCCGTGTAATGAATTATATGGCCTTTGATGCTGCCAGTGTCGGAAATCATGATATTGAAGCAGGCCCGGAGGTGTACAACACAATTGCCATGGAATTCAACTTCCCATATCTGGCTGCCAATGCAGTAGATGCCATATCAGGACATCCGCATTTCCAACCCTATACCATTATAGAACAGCAGGGTGTGCGTATTGCAGTTTTGGGGCTGATAAGTCCGGGCATTCCCAACTGGCTTCCTGCAAAACTATGGAAAGGGCTCGAATTTACAGATTTGTACGAAACGGCTAGCTACTGGGTTGACTATATCAAAACGAATGAACAAACCGACGCCATTCTGGGCCTGTTTCATAGCGGTGCGGGAGCCGATACCGATCTGGAAAGCTATGAATTGCTTACCGAAAATGCAGCCCGCCACATCGCTAAATATGTACCAGGTATTGATGTGATTTTTACAGCCCACGACCATATCCAGCGAAAGGAATTGGTGACGAATATTTCCGGGCAGGAAGTGCTGATGATTTGCGGTCAGGCCAATGCCCAGGCTGTTGCCGCCATTGACCTGGTTTTCAGCGGGGGGCTCACCGAACGCCGACAGCTTAAAACAATAGAGGGACAGCTTGTCGATATGAGTGACTTTGACCCCTGCCCTGCTTTCGACAGCCTTTTTAAAAAGGATTTTGATGAAGTTCAAGAATTCATCAACCAGCCAATTGGCACGTTGAAATCTGATCTTAATTCCCGTGAATCCTATTTTGGAAATGCTGCTTTTACTGATTTTGTGCATCAGGTGCAATTATCGCTAACAGGCGCCGATATTTCTTTTGCTGCACCGCTATCATTCAACGTTAAAATACCCAAGGGCATGCTCAGCATGCGTGATATGTTCAATTTGTACCGCTACGAGAATTACCTGTATGTGATGAACCTAAAAGGTTCTGAGATAAAAAATTTCCTTGAATATTCCAGCAGTTTGTGGTTTGATACCATGACGGATAAACACTCCAATCTCTTGCTTTTCAGGAAAGGTGAAGATGGGAAGAATATAATTAATGAAGACGGGAAGGCCAGGTTGGCCAAAGCTTTCTTTAATTTTGATTCAGCTGACGGCTTGATTTACACCGTGGATGTGAGCAAAAAAGCAGGTGAGCGCATTCAGATAAAAAGTCTGAAAAATGGCGAAGCCTTCGACTTGCAAAAAACCTATAAAGTAGCCCTGAATTCCTACCGGGGGAGCAACGGCGGCGGACATCTCGTTGACGGGGCCGGAATACCACACGAATCGCTTCAGAAACGCATTACTTTTGTTTCAGAAAAAGACCTGCGCAGCCATATGGCCGATTATATCCTCGAAATGAAAAGTATTGCACCAAAGCCTGCCGCCACCTGGACAATTATCCCAGAGGCATGGGCAAAAGAAGCCGCCAAAAGGGATTACCTGCTGCTTTTTGGAGGTGGTTTGTAATGTGTTTGCTTCGCTAAATAAGAATTATAGCTACCACATGCTGGTTCAAGCTAACATCATCCTACAATTGAGATACTTCCAACTAAACTCAGGCTAACCTTATTTTGATGTGATGGCCCCATTTTATCATAAAAGTTAGCAAAATTTTAAAAACTCCATGAGGCAAATTATCTCGAAAAAGTTCTTGAACCTCATAGAAACATAGGAGCACATAGGCATCCACATAGAAATTTCAAAAGCTATCTCTATGTGGTTTTTTCTATGTGTCCTTTGTGACTATGTGATTCATAAGTAATCGTTTACAACACCTTTCTGCCGCCAATTCAGGTAATACCAGTTCAGCAGAGCAGGACACAAAGCCAGCTTAAAAAATCTATAGCACATCAAAATGAAATACAGCTTAAACTTAGCTTATTCCATGGCTTCGAATTCCCGTATCAAATCTTCCGGGCTTTTACCCAGATTGCGGATAGCTGCATGCGCTTCTTCAACAAAACTGTGTTCGGGGTTTTCGAGGATGAATTTTTCATAAAGCTGGCGTGCCGTAGCCGTGTCACCTAACTGGTTATCATAAACAAAAGCCTTGAGAAACTGCGCCAGTCCCGCTTTTTCATATTGCTCGTAATCCTTGCTGATGCGATCGAGCAGGGTAAGGGTTCGCTGCACATTATTGAAATTTATTGAAATATCAGCCGCTTTAAAGAGGTGCTCGGGCGCCATTGAATCCTGTGGATATACCTCAGCAAACTCTATGTATTTACTGATTAACTCGTTGGCATGCTCCCTTATCAATAGTCCATCTTCAGAATACATGTGTTGCTCCAGGTAACTGATTCGGTTGGAAAGCTCCTGCTTTTCATCGACAGGTTGCGGGCTGCAAGAAGCAAACAGCAGGCCAATTATCAGGGATTTAAGGATTATTTTATTCATCTTTTCTATGGTTTAAATTCTGATTAGAATTTGCTCATCGTCTTATTCTCGCCCTTAAGGGGAAAGTCATCTTATAAGCTACTTCTACATTTCCTGTAGAGATGTCGCGTAGCTTTCCCTTGAGTAGTATTTTTTTAAAATTAGAGAGGCGATCAACATACAGCACCCCATCAATATGATCGTATTCATGCTGAATAATGCGGGCTATGATGCCTTCGTAGGTTTCGGTGTGCGGCTCAAAATTTTCATCCACATAACTGATTTCGAGCTTTGGCAGCCGGCCCACCTTTTCGGTCATGCCCGGAAGGCTCAGGCAGCTTTCGTCCATTTCGGCGCTTTCACCGCTTTCGCTTGTGATATGGGCGTTGATAAATACCTTTTTGAAATCAGCAGTTTCAGGGAAATCCTCCCCATAAGGCGAAGCGTCAATCACAAAAAGCCTTATGCTTTTATTCACTTGTGGTGCAGCCAAACCCACGCCATTGGCCTCGTACATAGTTTCCCACATATCAGCTATCAGGGTGTTGAGTTCAGGGTAGTCCGGTGAAATGTCTTCGGCCACTTTTTTAAGGGTTGGGTGGCCATAAGCTACGATTGGCAGTATCATTTTCTGAGAAAATTTAAAGATTCGAGATATGATTGTAAGATGATGGTGGCACTGATTGTATCCACCAAGGCTTTGTCGCGTCGGCGTTTTTTATTCAGGCCGGCATCAATCATGGTTTGAAAAGCCATTTTTGATGTAAAGCGTTCATCTATGCGCTCCACAGGTATTTCGGGCAGGGCAAGGCGGAGCTTTTTCACAAAGGGCTCGACAAAACGGGAAGCATCGGAGGCCATATTTTGCATATCGCGGGGCTCGCCCACCACGATGCGTTCAACAGCCTCCTTTTGGGTATAATCCACCACAAACTGGACAGCCGTATGACTTGGAACAGTTACCAATCCGTTGGCAATCATGCCGAGCGGGTCGGTTACAGCTATTCCGGTGCGTTTTTGCCCGTAATCAATGGCCATGATGCGCATAGCGAAAAAAGATTTAATCCTTTATAGGCCTGTCTGGCCAGTTAATTTCCTGCGGATGCAAAATTAGTGATTTTAATTTCAGCAGGCTAAGGCAAAATCACAAAGGCGTTATGGTCCCGAAGGCATTTGAAATGCTGAAATAGCTATTTCATAAAGTACAATCTATTCAATAGATTACCCAAGCTCTGTTTTCAGCCTTTCTGCATTTTCCGCAATTTGCAATTTTTCGATTACTTCATCCAGGTCGCCATCAATGATTGCAGATAAGTTGTATAATGTCAAATTTATACGGTGATCCGTAACCCGTCCTTGCGGCCAGTTGTAGGTGCGGATTTTAGCTGAGCGGTCGCCGGTCGAAACCATGGTTTTGCGCTTGGAGGCAATCTCTTCGAGGTATTTGTTGTGTTCAACTTCAAAAAGTCGCGAACGCAATACAGTCATCGCCTTGGCCAGGTTTTTAATCTGCGATTTTTCATCCTGGCACGACACAACGATGCCGCTTGGGATATGCGTCAGCCTGATGGCCGAATAGGTGGTGTTCACTGACTGTCCGCCAGGCCCCGAAGAGCAGAACGTATCCTTACGGATATCCCTATCATGCAATTCAATATCGAATTCCTCCGCTTCGGGCAGCACTACAATGGAGGCGGCAGACGTATGAATACGGCCCTGGGTTTCTGTTTTTGGCACCCGCTGCACACGGTGAACGCCTGATTCAAACTTCAATATGCCGTAAGCATTGTGACCAATTACGTTTATCACTATTTCCTTAAAACCACCTGCTGTGCCTTCGTTCATCTCGACCAATTCAGTTTTCCAGCCTTTGTTCTCGCAATATTTGGCATACATGCGGTAAAGGTCGCCGGCGAATATGCTGGCTTCGTCGCCCCCCGTACCTGCCCTGATCTCAAGAATGGCGTTCTTGATGTCCTGCGGGTCTTTGGGGATCAGCATAATGCGGATATCCTCTTCGAGTTTTTCCTGTTCTATGAGCAGGCTGTCGAGCTCTTCGCGAGCCATTTCTCGAAAATCATCATCTTTCTCTTTCTTAAGTATTTCGCGGGCATTGGCAATGTTTGCCGTAATATTTTTGTATTTGCCAAAAGCCTCCACCACGGCCTCCAGGTCTTTGTAATCCTTGCTGAGCTTCACGTACTTCTTCATATCGCCCATAACAGTGGGGTCGTTCAGCTGTTCGCCCATTTCTTCCCATCGGCGTTTTATTTCTTCCAGTTTATCAATGATTTCCACAGTGCAATTTTTTGGTTTGCAAAGGTAAGGAATTTGGGCGGTTGAAATAATAATTTAAGCTGTTGGAATACCTTAAGCATGACTATTTTTTACCGTTAACTGATTATTCTTGACCTTAAACTGTATAATATTGCTTTTTGGAAGCAAATGGATTATCTTCGGTTGAGATATAACCATATTGTAAAATTTTTAAACCAATACATTATGAGATAATTATACCTTTAGTTTTCTTTGATCAATACGAAGATTGCACCAATCATTGGTTTCAATACTGATAAAGAATTTTTTATTTACTGAATATCAGTAGTATAAAAATAATTTGGCTATTAAAATAAGATATCAATAAAATATAAAAAAACAAAAAGATTAGTCCTATTTAAAGCATTGAATGTCAAAGCCAATTTGAAACAACCCGTTCTTTTTATTCATTAAACCCAACACACTATGAAAAAATGTACTTTTTTATTGTTGATTTGCCTTTCATGTATTTCTACCAGTCATTTGTTTTGTCAGCACAATCAGATCGGTGTGGTTCAACTCGGCATTCCTCCTGATATTTATGCGCCAGACATTATGAGGCTGAATAGAAAAAGTGAATTGGTAGTGGATAATAACAACCAGCTTTGGTACAGCACCGATGCCTGGTTTCCTACCGAGGACATTTTTTTCGAGAGCTGGCTTGTTCAATATGATCTAAACGAGCAAACCTGGCAAATATTCAATTCGGAGAATACGCCTTTTCTTCCTGACACCATCTACTGTTTGAATGTGTTTGATGATAAACTCTTTGTAGGTACTTCCAGAGGAGTGGCTGTTTACGATGGAAGCTGGAGCTTTATTGAAAAAAATGATGAATTACCTGATTCACATGCAAGGAAATTGTTGCTAACGAATGAATCATTTTATGTAGGTGGAAACAGCGGTTTGAGTCTTTTCGCAGAAGGCGTCTGGAATCGCTACCATACCAGCAACTCCGGTATTGTTGGTGATACAATTGAGGCATTGATATTGGATGCGGAAGGTCATATATGGGTTGGCACTACAACAGGTTTATCCCGATACAGCAGTGGAAGTTGGACAAACTACACAAGCGCCAACTCAGCTTTGCAGGATAACCATATCACTTCTTTGGCTTCCAATAACGAAAACCATCTATGGATCGGAACTTCAGGGTCGGGTATTTATCGCCTTGTAAATGAAACTATTGATCCGTTTTCAGAATCACATTATTTGCCCCTCAGGCCAACCGCCATTAAGTCGATAAGTGCTAATGCCAAGGGGGAAGTGTTTACTTTTTTAAAGACTGCCGCTGGAAAGGATATATCGGTTAAAATTGAAAATTACGGGCACCAGGTTTATCGCTATGGGGCACCAGGTCATTATAAATTCATAGATGATATTGTTTATATCGGTTTGACAAATAGTTGGGGGATCCAAGCATATCATTTAAAGGAGGCTGAGCTTTACGACAACCTTAACTATCTTGACATCAATAATGTATTGGCTGACTTTTCTGCATCTTCAAGTGTTGCATGGGAAAATGGCTTGCATGAACGGCCAAGGTTTGAAATTCCAGCGGGGAGTGGTAAAAATACCTTATGGAATCATAACCTCTGGATTGGAGGATTGGCCAATGGAAATGATCTGCATCTTTCTGCTGAACGCTACAGGCAGGTTGGCAGGGAATACTGGCCTGGTCCTGTATCCTTTCCCTATGAAGTTTATCAACAGGAGCAGGAAAAATGGAACCGGGTATGGAAAATTGACCGGCAGACTATTGACTACCACAGGGCAAATTGGTGGAAGTCTGCTTATGAAATACCGGAAGTAATCAAAAACTGGCCGGCTCATGGCGACACCACTAATGGACAGGAATGGTATATGGCACCCTATATGGACCACAATACAAATGGAATATATGAACCACAATTAGGCGACTATCCCGTAATTAGAGGTGATCAGGCATTGTTTTTTATCTTTAATGACATCCGGCATGAAAATACTGAATCCCAGGGTGTGCCACTTGGCATTGAAGTCAGGGCTATGGCTTATGGGTTTAATGCACCTGAAAACGAAGCCTTGCATAATTCAGTTTTTGTTAATTATCAAATCGTGAACCGCTCTGGGACCACTTACGATTCGCTGTACGCTGGCTTTCTCACCGATTTTGAAATTGGATATGGTTGGGACGATTACATAGGCTCCGATACATTGTTGAACAGCTATTTTGGATACAATGGCTATGCTGTTGATGGTTCAGGAGAACCTGATTCCTATGGTGCCAGCCCCCCGGCGCAGGCTGTAACATTTCTTAATCAACCATTGTCAAGTCTGATTTATGTTATGCCTGACCCTTCTATGCCAGAGTATAATGCACATAACTATTATAACAACTTACGTGGAAGATGGCCCAACGGTAAGCCAATGGTTTGGGGAGGATATGGATTCCCCGGCGGGCCGGGTACAACGGATGAAGTTGTCAGCCATATGTTTCCTGATGACCCCAATTCAGCTGAAGGCTGGCACGAAGTTGCCGTTGGATTTGACCCGGGAAACCGCAGAGGAATAAGTTCCGCTTTCATCGGGCAATTTGAGCCGGGAGAAAAAATTTGCTTCGACATCGCTTTTGTGTTTGGTCGTGATATGGAAGGCGATCACCTTTCAAGTGTTAGCGTAATGAAAGCCAATATTGAGCAAATAAAAGAGTTCTATGATGAATTCATTGCTGATGACTGTCTCGATCTTACAGCCACCGATGTGGGTGAAACAACAGCAAATCCAAATACAGGATTAAAGCTAAGGCCTAATCCAACAAGCGGGCAATTGTCTATTGTTTATAAACCCGAAGCTCCTGATACATACTACAACATTTTCAATGCTTTGGGGACAAATGCCCAAGGAGGGGCCATAAGCAGCAGCGAAACAACCATAGATGTATCACATTTGCCAGCCGGTATCTATATATTCGTTATATATGATGGAAGAAAAGCTCTACGGCAAAAAATGATTAAGCAATAAACATTGGTTTTCGGTTGACCGAAACCTTTTTACAAATAGTTGTATTTGCGAGCGAAAGGCATGAGATAGGGCACGGATACAGGAGCGCAAAGAGAGATTTTTTGCGCTCCTGTGCGTTAACTCTTATCACAGAAAAATGTATGGTTAAGAAACTTTCTATTTGTTGTGCTTTGGTTATGTTGTTTTTGAATATCTTTGGAACATAAATCGTTAAGATGAATCTACAAGGGCAAATAGACTATTGGGTAGGTAACGCCAAAGATGATATGGTAACAAGTGAGTTGTTGATAAACAATAATCGCCTTTTACATGGTTTGTTTTGGTGTCATCTAACGATTGAAAAGTCTTTGAAAGCGCATGTAGCAATTGCCCCCAAAAACCCACAACCTGCTTTGGTTAAGTGAGAAAACAGATGTTGATTTTGATGATGAAGCATTGGAAATTATGGGTGAGCTTATGGTTTTTCAGTTGGAAGGCAGGTATCCAGAGAATTATCCTTCAGTACCACCAAAGGACAAAGCTGTTTTATTTTTAAGCAAAACCCGCAAATTACACCTATGGTTGATCAGCAAATTATAAGCAACATAAGGATTTATGTTAACCTGCTAAACCGTGAGGGCTTCGACATCAGCAGGGTGTTTCTTTATGGCAGTTTTGCCAGGGGCGAAGCCAATGATACAAGTGATATAGACCTGATGCTTTTGTCGGAAACATTAAATGATGACGATGTGCAGAAAAAAGGCCGTGCATGGGTTTTGACCCGTCATATTGATAGTCGTATCGAACCCCTGCTGGTCAGCGCGAAGCGTTTCCAGAGCGATGATAGTTCACCTATCCTGGAAATAGTGCGCCAGGAGGGGTTGGAGCTTGGGATTTGAAATATTTGCAAAGGAATTAATCATTTGACAGAAAGGGCTATAACTAAAGTCAATTATTTCAGATAGTAAATACTGCGTAAAGGGGGATATTTACCAACCAGTCATCTGCCCTGTAAAAACTCATGGAAGCCCGTATTGCATTAGCGGGCTTGTATTTTTCCACGAACACTCTCAAGCTTTTAGCCTTTAAGTTTTTTTCAGCTTTAACTTCAACAGGAATGAGGGCATCTTCTTTTTGCAGGATAAAGTCGAGTTCTGAAGTGCCATTTTCTGCAGACCAATAGAATAATCCGTGCTTTATTTTTAATTCCTGGGCTACAAACTGCTCAGTCATGGCACCTTTGTGTTCAACCAGAATTTGGTTTTTATTCAACAGGATTTTCTCGCCAAGCCCGGCCATTGCATTCAGTAAACCGATATCCAGAAGGTAAAGTTTAAATGCATCCATATCGGCATAAGATTGCAGCGGTATGCCGGGTTTTGTGATTCTGTTGCTTTTATGGACCAATCCCGAATTGACCAGCCAATTGATGGCACTTTCGAATTCTTTAGCCCTTGCCCCTGTTTTTAGCTGTCCATAAATGAATTTCTTGTTCTCTCTCGCCAATTGCCCTATGATTGACTGCCACACCATTCTTATTTTTGGCACCACTTCGATGGGTGCATATTTGGAGAAATCATTTTCGTAGCCAAGTAAGATGTTGTTTTGCAAAGCCCTTACCTGTTTCAGGTTTTTGCTGTCAATGTATTCATTAACCGCTTCCGGCATGCCGCCAACAAAGTAGTACAACCTGAGCAATGAAATCAGTTTTTCATGAAATGGCAAAAGAATCTTCCAGTTTTGTGCTTTAAGGCTTTTCAATAACAATTCCTCGTTGATATTGAGCAGGAATTCTTCAAAACACATTGGGTAAAGCCTCAAGAAGTCAACTTTACCCACGGGGAAAGTGTGCCCCTTTTGTAATGAAACACCTAAAAATGAACCGGCTGCCATTAGGTAGTACTGTGGTGCGTTTTCGTAGAAATACTTTAACGCAGTGAGGCCGCCCTCTGCTTCCTGTATTTCGTCGAGGATAATTAAGGTTTCCTCATCAATGCTGACACCTGTTTCGATTTCAAAAATAGAAATTAGCCGGGCAATTTTCAAATCAGGCTCAAAAATTGATTGCAACTTGATATTGCTTTCGAAATTGATATACACATGCTTCTTAAAGTAGTTGGAACCAAAGGCTTTCATGACCCAGGTTTTCCCAACTTGTCGTGCACCCTGAATGATTAAAGGCTTTCTGTTTTTCTTGGTTTTCCACTCTTTTAACTGTTCAATAATCAATCTTTTCATGCATTTTTTTAACAAAGGTAACACTTATTCCTTCGAAAAAGTGTAAGCAAATACATTTTTTCCTTCGTATAAGTGTAACAAAACACATTTTTTCCTTCGAAAAAGTGTGATAATGCAGTCTAAATTACAGGAAAACTCAGGATTTTGTTTTCAGTATGTAATGTTAGTGATTTGTAAACCAGTAATTTAACATCTTCTTTTCAACCACTCCAACAAAGAAAACCACACCTCTGCTATTTTATCGTTTCAGGAATCTGCTGTAAAAGGTGCCTTGGGGTGTTTCAATATGCAAAATATAGGTTCCAACCGGTATTTCTTTGATATCAATTCCCTGATCTTTACGAAGTGTTTCGCTCTTAACCAAGAGGCCTGTAATACTATAAAGTTTTACTGTAAGCTCTCCTGAACCTATTCCATTCAGGTAGATGATGTCATTCGCGGGATTGGGAAATACACCCAGGCTCAATTGATTGTAATTGTCGATTCCGGCAATTTCGTAACTCGACCAAAAGTAATCATCCTGTGTAATATTCTGCCAGTGGTTGTGATAGTTTGACCAGGTTTGCGACAAACGCTGCGTCCTGTTGTTGCGTTCATCGTAACTATATAGTTCGCGCGAAAAATCGTCCCATATTCCGGTTTGAAGATTCCAACCTTGAAATAAATAGTGGGACAGGTTGCCGTTTTCATCAAAGTCGTAGGTGTATAACCACTGATTGGTCAGCTGACCTGAATCTTCATCAAAGCTAAGATAGACACTTTCGATGCGCCCGTTCAAATCATCGTAGGCATGCTCATAACGCCACCAATCATACCATTCATTTGTTTCGAAGTTTTTGTTCTGACGAACCTCTGTTAGTTGGTTTCCGCTGTCTTCATAAGTAAAAATGTAGTTTGCAAAATCATACCATACCGACGCCCCATTATCCCATACCTGTGTCAACTGCCCCACCCTGTTCCCGTTCTCATCATAGGTGTAAATCTCCTGTCGGTTAAGTATCCAATTATTCTGATACCAGGTGTTTCTAATTGACTTAACAATTTTTCCGTCTTCATTTATTTCATTTTCAATCAAATAGAAGTTCAATGTATCGCCTGAATCGAAATCAATACCTTGATAAAGTTGCCCCAAATAATTTTCGTTTTCGTCATACATATGGATACGGTTGTAAGCGTATGCCAAATAACTTCCTGTCAGGTCCCAAATATGTTCTTTATTAAAAACCACATTACCCTTGAAGGAATACTCGAGAAACAAGCTTGTATCAAGCCATTGTTGCCCTACACGGCTCCACGACCGCCGATGGAATATATGCCGGGATTGTGTTTCGTGATAAGTGATCAGGATATTAAAGCGGTTAATCCAGCTATTGTCCTGTTCATCCCATAGGTGCGTAATTGTATAGGTGGGGTTGCCAAATTCGTTGCGGCTCAACACCTTCTCGCGGCTATCGAGGCCAAAAACATTGGCTATTGTCCTGTAATGATAACTTGAATCCACTACCCAAACGAATTCACTATTTTGTTCAACAGATTTATTCACTGCACTTTGCATTGGGATATTTGATTTGCCCAACAAAAAAGCTTCCCGGGCAGATTGCCCATCAGCATCGATGGAAATGGCTGTGTTTTGCGATGTAAAGTGTTGGCCAATAAGCAAAAAAGAAAGAAGCAACAATGGGATAAGAACCTGAATTTTTTTCATCGGATAGGGTGTTTGTTCTAAGTGGGTGTAAATATAACAATAAAACAACAGCCTTTCCAATTTTATGAATTTTCAAGAAAATAGTAGCAATTCCTATTCACTATATGCTGCTTCAATGAATAAGGTTGTTTTTGTGAAATAGTTTTTAAGCGTTACGAACTGCATAGGCAATTGTTAAAGTAGAATTATTTTTTGAATCTAAATATAATGACTAGGTACAGAAAAAGCCATTAGACTGCTGATTTAAATCGCTAAATTGTTACATTTGTTCAGTCATTATTGCTGAAAATATTTCAAAAATTAAGGTGCCCAATGACTAACAAAAACGAAATCATCTTGTATCAATCAAACGATTTGCCAGAGCACATAGAGGTAAGGCTTGATGGAGATACTGTTTGGCTTTCGTTGAATCAAATAGCTCAATTATTTAACAGAGACAAGTCTGTCGTTTCAAGGCATTTAAGCAAGATATATAAAGACGAAGAGTTAAGCCGTGAAGCAACTGTTGCAAAAAATGCAACAGTTCAAATTGAGTCCGGGAGACAAGTTACACGGGAAATTGAATACTATAATTTGGATGCAATTCTTTCAGTTGGATACAGGGTGAATTCGAAGCAAGGCACTCAATTCCGAATATGGGCAACCAATGTTTTAAGAGATTATTTACTAAAAGGTTATGCGGTCAACCAGCGGATGGATAGAATAGAAAACAACTATGAGAATCTATCGAAAGAGGTAAGCAAAATATCCTTGCAGCTTAAAACAAAGGAGTTGCCCAATCAAGGTATTTTCTATAACGGGCAAGTATTCGATGCTTATGTGTTTGTGGCCGGGTTAATCAAAAAAGCGAAAACTGATATTATACTGATTGACAACTATGTGGACGAAACCGTTTTGACTCTGTTAGCCAAACGCAATAAAGAAATATCTGCAACTATCTACACCAAAAGCATCAACAAACAATTACAACTCGACCTTAACAAACACAACAGTCAATACCCCGAAATAAAAGTGCTGAAGTTTACCGAAGCCCACGACCGCTTTTTGATTTTGGATGAAAAAGAACTTTACCACATGGGGGCTTCACTCAAAGACCTGGGCAAGAAATGGTTTGCATTTTCTAAGATGGAAGGGATGACTGAAAATGTGTTAATTAGCCTAAATAAAATAAAGACACCTACTCGATGCTTGGCTCTAATATT
>JAGYLH010000069.1 GCA_018400955.1 Bacteroidales bacterium | reverse complement strand
GTTCCTTTACCAATTTATTCTATGTGGCCTATGTGCCTATGTGGTTCAGTCTTTTATAAACACATAGACACATAGAGCACAGTAGGTTAGGCTGTCTGATAGCAGTTCCTTTACCAATTTATTCTATGTGGCCTATGTGCCTATGTGTTTAATTAATTAGATCGCTTTTAAAGCCAAGTTAACCGAATTTAAAACAAACGCACAAAAAAAGCCGCCCCAAGAGGCGGCCCAATTATGAAAAACAAACAAAACAAGTATCTTTGATCACATTTAATCAAAAGCTATGCCAATATCAGAAGGTTTTTATTTTCAAAGCTTTATAAAAGATACCCATGACCTAAAAAATCCCATAAAGGGAATTTTATTCCTAATTATAGAATTACCAAGATAACCCAGCAAAGAAAATGGAGGTGTTTAAGAAATAATAAGCTGTTATAAACATAATTTACAGTATTTTACAATCATACCGGCTTAAAAACTGTATATTGCTTAGCATGATAGCCCAGACTAAACAAAAATTCTATATCATTCATTATCTGTTTATTAATTGAAAATGCAAGTTTCCTAAAAATGGAATTCAAAAAAATAGTGCCAAAATGTAACTTTATGAAAGCTGTCACGTCTTTAGTGTAAGTTTGCATTTTAAGAAGAACATGACCCGATCGGAATACAATCAATGTGTGGATGAGTTCGCAGATGGCCTTTACCGTTTTATACTGAAACAAATCAGGGATACGGAAAAAGCCAGGGATATTGTGCAGGACACATTTGCCAAGGTATGGCTGAAGGTGAACGATATCAGTTTTGAAAAAGCAAGATCATATCTGTTTACCACGGCTTATCACACCATGATTGATTACATCAGGAAAGACGAGCGGCAGGTAAGGCTGGAAGAAAAACACCAGCAAAACAGCATGGTTTACAACAGCTATTCAGATGTAGGTGAAGTGCTGAACGAAGCCCTGAACCTATTGCCCGAAATACAACGGTCTGTATTGTTACTCCGCGACTACGAAGGCTATGCATACAATGAAATAGGCGAAATAACCAAGCTGAACGAATCGCAGGTAAAGGTGTATATTTTCAGGGCAAGGCAATTCCTGAAGCAATACATTCAGCAACTGGACAAAGTACTGGAAACACGATGAATATCAACCAACATAATTACGAAGCATACCTGCTCGATTATATCGAGGGCCAGCTAAATGCCCTGGAAGTGCTAATGTTGAAGGATTTCATCCATAAAAATCCGCATTTGGGCGATTTTGATGAACTCACTGCCGAATTGCCCCTGCTCGTGCCCACCGAAACAGATAAGTTCCCAAACCCCGATGCCTTAAAAAAAAATGAAATACATGCTGTTGGGCTCATTGATGCGTCCAATGCCGAATGGTTTTTTGTAGCCCACTATGAAGGCATTCTGGAGCAAAGTGAACAAAAGGACCTCCAAGCTTTTCTGAAGCTAAACCCTTGCCTGCAAGCCGATTTTGAATTGTATGCCCAGACCATCTTTGTGGCTGATACAAACATTACATATCAAAACAAGACAGCACTCAAACAGCACGCAATCTTCCTGTCGAAACCCTTATACCGCGGCTTATCTATTGCAGCCAGCCTGCTGTTACTTATTGGATTGTGGCAGTGGTGGCCAGCTGATGATAAACCGGGGCGCCAAGCTTTTGCAAGCATTACAATGAAACAGAAAGAAACCGGTGTGTTGCCTGTAAGCCCATTGGAAACAAAAACCCTTTCTATTCAGGAAGTAAAAACATTCACCTTTCCCGAGCCCGTTTTTGAATGGCTGAGTGAGGATGTGGCGCTTGTTCCGGTATTGGCCATGCGCAAAGCAAGCGGTATCGGCTCAGACATTAGATTCGGCCCGGCACAAAAGTTATTTCATATTCCAAATACTGATTTTTTCGATGCTGATTACAATTACGCAGGCTTGCAAACAGAGGATGAAAGCGAGAACCGCAGCCTTGCCGGTTTGTTGCTGGCCAAATCAGGTCAGGCAGTCAGGCAGTTGTTCAACAAACAAATCGTAACACCTATTAAGGAAGAGGTAAATAAGGATGCAGATACAGGCATCAGCCTTTGGGACTTAGCTGCATTGGGTGTTAAAACCTACAACAATATGGCTGACCGCGATGTGGAACTTACGACAGCCCACAACTCAGAAGGAGATGTAATCTCCTATCGGTTTCAATCGAGTCGGATTGCTTTTTCCGGGCCCAAAGAACGAAAGTCAAATCCCTGATTGTTCTCAATCCCTATGAAAATTTTTGCCCTGTGTGTACTTAAGGAAGGGTCAATTGACTTATTTCCTATCTATGCTTATGGCGTTTTTTAACACTTTGCATGGTATTTCATTCTACGGATATGCTACTTACTTTGCTGAATTTGCGTTTGTATATTTTTGCAGCCCGGCCCAACCGGTAATCAGGCTTTGTGCAAAAAAAACCACTTCTTCCAGTAACTTTTCAATTGCCCCCGCGTCATACTGCCAAACTTAAAACATTTATTACCATGAAAACTTTGAACAAATTAATTTTATCAAGCCTTTTGATGCTTTTAATGGGGGTACCGGCCATGCTGAAGGCACAGACCACCGGAAACGGAAATGTAAGCATTCAAGAATTCGATTTGCAAGATTTTAATCAGATTGAAGTAAGCGGGGCTTTCCATGTTGAACTTAGCCAGGCTGATGCATATTTTGTTAAGATTGAGACTGATGAAAACCTTTTTAACAACATTGAGGTCAAGGTACAGGACGGAAAACTGGAACTGGGGTCAAAAAACATCAGAAAATACTCCAAAATGAAAGCAATGATAGGCATGCCCAAACTCCATGGTTTTGAAGCAAGTGGTGCCGTATCTGTAAGTTCAGATAACACTCTTACCGGCGAATCCCTGATACTGTCGCTTAGCGGGGCTTCCAAGGCAAACCTAAAGCTGAACTACAATTCCATTGAAACCACCTTGTCAGGCGCCAGTAAAATTAATCTGGAAGGCCAGGCCGAGAGTCATTTGGCCAAGATAAGCGGGGCTTCAAAGCTTGATGTGGGCAAGTTGCAAACCACTTCAACCATTTGTCATGCCAGTGGTGCATCAAAGGCTCATCTTTGGGCACAGGATCATTTGGAAACGCATACAAGCGGCGCTGCAAAAGTGCAGATGGACCACACTCCTGAAGTCTGGTTCTCAAATGGCAAGCAAATGAGTGGCCAATCAGATAAAAAAGTAGTGCTGTCACGGCCCGGGTATGCTGACACAACCAGGGTAAACATTGGTGATCTCAATATAGAAGTTATTGATGGTGATAATGTTACGGTGAATGTCGCAGGACGCAGAATAATAGTTGATGAAGATGGGAATGTTGATATAAAGAAAAGAGGGAAAGAAAAGAAACGTAAATTTAATGGCAATTGGGCCGGGCTCGAACTTGGTTTCAACGGCCTGCTCACCCCCGACTTTTCAATGAACTATCCAAAAGAACACAGCTACCTTGACTTGCGAATGGAAAAAAGCATCAATGTAAATTTGAACTTTTTCGAACAAAACATCCCCTTGAATAAAGCAAGAAATGTAGGTTTGGTAAGTGGTCTGGGCCTTTCGTGGAACAACTACCGCTTTGGCAACAACGTATATATCACCCCCGACTCGGCCACCTTAAAAGGATACATCATGGATGATGTTTCGGTGCGAAAAAGCAAAATCACCAACCTTTATCTGACAGTACCCTTGCTTTTTGAAGTGCAGTCAAAAGGCACCAGGAACGCAGAAAAACTTCATTTCGCTGCCGGTGTAATTGGCGGATGGCGTATCCGTACGCACAGCAAAATCTACTATAATGAACCCAATAAGGAATTCAGGCTGCGCGATCCGGAAACAGGCGCTTTGTCACCCGTTATAAAAAGGTCGCCTGATGCAACGAACAGGGCCATTGTTAAAAAATACGACAGTTTCCACATGGCACCCTTAAAGTTGGATGTCACTTTAAGGGCTGGCTGGGGTATTGTGAATATTTATGCCAACTATTCCATCACAAGCTTGTTTATCGAAGATAGGGGCCCTGAATTATATCCCTTCTCTGTTGGCTTGGTACTTGCCGGATGGTAAGCAACTGTTGCCAAGGATCAATATCCTCCTATTCACATAAAAAGCGGCAAGGTTCATTGTGACCTGCCGCTTTTTTTTCTGTTTAAATCTCAAGCTACTGCCTACATTTCTGAAGTTTTGTCAGCCAATTGGTGCAATACTTCGAACGTATCAGTGGCAATCATTAATTCTTCGTCGGTCGGGATAACGATTACTTTTACGCGCGATTCGGGTGTGCTGATGATTTCTTCCTTGCCCCTGCTTTTCAGCGATTTTTCTTCATCAATCTCAACGCCTATAAACTCAAGGCCCTCAACAGATTTGGTACGCGTTACAGTGTCGTTTTCGCCAATACCGCCGGTAAACACAATTACGTCCACACCGCCCATGGCTGCTGCATAGGCGCCAATGTATTTCCGCACCCTGTATTGGTACATTTCCATGGCAACCTTTGCCCTTTCGTTTCCTTCATCTGCTGCTGTTTCAATATCACGCATATCTGATGAAACGCCCGAAATGCCAATCATACCCGAAAACTTATTGACGAGTGTATTGGTAAACGGAATGCTTGTTTCTTCTTTATCAGCTATATATAGCAGAGCACCCACATCGAGGTCGCCGCAACGGGTACCCATAATCAGGCCTTCTGTTGGGGTCATCCCCATGGAGGTGTCCACCGAAATTCCGCCACTGATGGCAGCCATAGAAGCACCATTGCCGAGGTGGCAGGTAATAATTTTTTGTTTGCCCATATCAAGGCCCAACACTTCGCAGGCTTTGCGCGAAACATATTTATGACTGGTGCCATGAAAACCATATCTTCTGATTTTGTATTTTTCATATAGGGCATAAGGAATACCATAAAGATAGGCCCTTGGTGGCATGGTTTGGTGAAAAGCCGTATCGAAAACACCAACTTGAGGTATTTCGGGCAGCAACTCTTTCATGGCATAAATACCCTTGAGGTTTGGAGGGTTGTGGAGCGGTGCCAAATCAACACATTGTTCGAGGGCATCAATTACCTCGTCGCTTATAAAAACACTGCCACTGAACATTTCGCCGGCATGCACCACGCGGTGGCCAACAGCATCAATTTCCTCAATACTTTTAATACTGCCGTATTTTTCGCTTACAATCACGCCCAACAAATATTCAATACCGGCCTGATGGTCCAAAATCTCACCTTCAAGCACAGCAGAAGCCCCGTCGTCCCTTTTGTGTTTTATCATTGATCCCTTCAGGCCTATTTTATCAACCAGGCCTTTGGCCAGAACCCTTTTTGCGGGCATTTCAAATAGTTGATACTTAATGGATGAACTTCCGCAGTTTAGAACTATAATTTTCATCTGTTTTCTGTCTTACAATTTTTTTTGAATGGATTATTTGATCACTGCACAGGTAACCGTTTGGTCAACAGGCCTGCCCGATTCGTAATTATAGAATCCCCGGCCGGTGAGTTTGCCCAGATAGTTGGCCCTTACCAAACGTTTGATAATTGGTGATGGCTTGTACTTTTGGTCGCCAAACTCCTGATACAGGTTGTCCATGTACTTGAGCATTTTATCCAAACCAATACGATCAGCCATTTCAAAAGGCCCGAAAAGGTGCCCTGAAGATTCTTTCATGGCCCGGTCAATATCGGCTACGGACGCAACACCTTCCATCAATATATCGCAAGCTTCGTTAACTGTTGTAACAATCATGCGGGTTACTATATTTCCGGGCGATTCATTCAGGCGGATTACCTGTTTATTGATCATTCCAGCAAATTTTGTGATTTGGGCATAAGCCTCATCTGAGGAAGCGATGCCACGCACTACCTCAACCACATGTGTTTTGTAGATGGGCAGGATAAAATGCATCCCTATGGCGCGGTCGGGATACTTTAGTGCCGAAGCCAAATCAGAGATCATTAAGGTAGCTATATTGCTGGATATAACCGTATTACGACTAACAACCTCTTCCACTTTCTTAAAAATTTCTTTCCTTATTTCGAGGCTTGTACCGCGTTTGCGCGAACTGATGGTTTCAATAACGATATCACAATCAGCCAGATCGCTATAATCAGTTGTTCCCTTAATGCGGCTCATGATGGCACGCTTTTCGCCCGGAGTTAAACCCCAGTGGTTAATTACCTCATCCAGTTGGTTGCTGAGGTCTTGTGTGATTTCTTTGATGCGTTCATCAGAAACATCAAGAAAAATCACATCTATACCATATTCACTGATGGTGCGGGTGATTTCCTGCCCAACTGATCCACAGCCAATCACTCCCACTTTTTGTATCATGCCTTTGGGCTGTATCCGCATGCCAAGGCCATAATCTGCCAATGATTCACTCATACTTCTATTAAAGTTTGCTTGTTATAGGTTTTACTTATTTTTTCTGCATTCACCTGGTTTACTGTAATGGCAATCAGGTTGATGATGTCGTCAACAGAGCATCCGCGCGACAAATCGTTTATGGGGGCTGCCATGCCTTGCAAAACTGGCCCGATAGCTTCGGCCCCGGCCAGTCGCTGTACCAGTTTATAGGCAATATTTCCCGATTCCAGAGACGGAAACACCAATACATTGGCCATTCCGGCAACCCTTGATCCGGGTGCTTTGCTTTTACCAATAGCTTGTACAATAGCAGCATCTGCCTGCATTTCACCATCAATATGTAAATCAGGGGCCATTATCCGGGCCAAATCGGTTGCCTTGCGCACCCTATCCACTTTTTCATGTTGGGCGCTGCCTTTGGTCGAAAAACTCAGCATGGCTACCCGTGGTTCAATACCGGCTATATCACGCGCTGTAGCAGCCGAAGCCACAGCTATTTCGGCCAGCTCATGGGCACCGGGGTCCGGGTTTACCGCGCAATCGGCAAAAACCATTATACCGTTTTCACCATATTGCTTATCCTTTAGCAGCATTATAAACGCTCCGGAAACAGACTTCACACCCGGTTTTGTTTTTACGATTTGAAAAGCGGGCCGCAACACATCGCCCGTTGCATTGATGGCACCAGCAACTTCGCCATCAGCCATACCGGACTTAATTAACAAGGGGGCCAGGTATAAAGGGTCTTCAACCAATGCAAGCGCTTGCTCCATGCCAAGGCCTTTTCCGGCACGGATTTCCATGAATAATTCTGCTAATTCCTGCTTTCGCGGATTGTTCGATGGGTCAATAATTGTGGCTTTATGGATATGCTGCAAGTTCCAGTGCAGGGCGTTTCTATTTATCAAGGTTTCGTTTCCAAGCAATACCAACTCTGCAATTCGATTTTCCAAAACAAAATTGGCTGCGCGTAAATTACGCTCCTCACTTGCTTCGGGTAAAACGATTACAGCCCCTGTATCAATGGCTTTGATCCTGATTTGCTGTATAAGATTCATGGTGATAAGTACCGTATGGGTATCAATTTGATTTGTGTGTGCAAAATTACCGCTTTTTTCCGAATTTATAGCTGTAAATTGTTAATAAATTAACAATTATCAATATTATTAACTCGCTGTAAATTAATATTATAAATTTACACTGTTGTGTATAATGAATCTAAATTATTACTTTTGCAGCCGGGATTGAGGAAGCGACCCATTGGCCTTGTTTTTTAACGCTGTTTGTTTATGACCAGAAGCAATTCAACTACTTTTCACTTGCCCGGTTTACGGGAACAGTCAGCATTTGGCCAGTTTGAACCAATGGATACAATTATTCATCAGCAGGAAATACTGTCCGCAGCAGATACTGCCTCAATATCTAATTTTATCACAACGCAGCCTGTAAATGCCTTTGATCCAATTGCCCGCCCTACCCCTCCGGCAGCAAGCCAATGGGAAAGCATCATCATCTTGTTTGCTTTTGGGCTCATAGTGGCTGCCAGGCAGCTTTTTCCGCGAAAATTCAGCCAAAGCATCTTATCTGCAACAGCTACAAACCACCTCAACCAAATGCTGCGCGAATGGATTCCTGCAAAACATATTTTGGGTATGGTTTATTATTTACTGTATGTGTTGATGTTTTCGCTTTTGATTTTTCATATCAGCCTCATGGTTGAACCTGCAAGAGGTGAGTATTACTCCGGGCAAGGATTTTATTGGATGATTTGTCTGGTAGTAGCGGGCGTGATTGGATTGAAAACAGTTGCAATTCTGCTATTGGCAAAACTTTTCAAAACAAAAAAACAAACGCTCAATTACCTCAGCAATCAATATTCATTTTTATTGGTAGGCGGAATTTATTTTCTGGTCGTATCACTTGCCCTTGTTTACGGCCAGGGCGGCATAGGCATTGAGGTAAGTTTCGTTTTGGTGGTTATATTTATGATTTACAGATTAATAAGAAGTTTTTTTTCAGCCTTGCCTGAACGAACCTATGGTTTGCTCTATTTATTTTTATATCTTTGCGCCCTTGAAATTATGCCCTTACTGTTGTTGGCGAAAACAATTATTAGCTTTGGAGAAGGTATGTTAAGGGTTTGATGCAGAAGTGATTAGAAGCAAAAGAGTAATTTGTTTTCGCTTTATTCAGGTATTGGTAAAAACAAAATGGACGAATGAAAATCAAGAAAATTATTGTTTCGCAGCCTCAACCGGTTGAATTCGAAAAATCACCTTATAGTGACCTGGCCAAAAAATATAACCTGACCATTGAATTTCAGAAGTTCATTAAAATTGAAGGTGTTACTGCACGGGAATTCAGGCAGGAACGCGTTTCATTGGCCGATCACACTGCCATCATACTCACCAGTCGCAATGGCGTTGATCATTTTTTTCGTATTGCCAAGGAAATGCGTTTTGAAGTACCCGACTCACTCAAATACTTTTGCATTTCAGAATCTACGGCCTTTTACCTTCAGAAATATGTGCATTACCGCAAGCGCAAAATTTTCCATGGCAAACAAACTTTTGCTGACTTAATGGAAATAATCCGCAAGCACAAAGACGAAAAATACCTGCTGCCTTGCTCCGACATTCATAAAGCAAGCATGTTGAAAATGCTTAATGATGCCAAGATTAACTATAACAAAGCAGTACTTTATAAAACAGTAGCAAGCAATCTGTCTGGCCTCAAACTGGATGATGTTGACATGATGGTATTCTTTAGCCCGGCCGGTATTAAATCCTTAACCAAGAATTTTCCTGACTTCAAGCAGAACGACATTGTTTTTGGTGCTTTTGGCCCTGCTACCGCACAGGCTGTTAATGAGGCAGGGTTCACTTTGCTTATCAATGCTCCTACCAAATCTTCCCCCTCAATGACCATGGCCATTGAGGAATTTATTGAAGAGCAGCAGAAAAAATCTAAGAAAAAGTAAGTCATATTAACAAAGCCGTTGACAAACAAAATCAGCTATCTTTATGCTTGATGCCAGTTAACAACCATTATACTGCATATCAATCATTTAAGCGCAACGAAAGGTTGCGCTCCAAAAAGCTTGTGGGGGAGCTTTTCGCCGCAAATGAGTTTTTTTTTCAATATCCGTTCAAGGTTTTACATCAACAAAGAGAAAGCATAGAAGGCCATTTGCAGGTGCTGATTACCGTACCACGCCGAAACCACAAGAATGCAGTTGACCGCAACAGGATAAAACGCCTTGTGCGCGAGGCCTGGAGAAAAAATAAAAGCGCATTGACCGGGCATTTGCACAAACAAAATCAAACAGTTGATGTGGGACTTATTTACACCGCCAAGACCATCCCCACATATAAGGAGATTGATGGCAAAATAATTCTAATTTTACAGCGTTTAAATAAGGTTTATGCGGTTAGTTAAACAGCTTCCAAGAAAGTTCTTAATACTTTTAATCAGGATTTACCAGTACACGCTTTCACCCTTTATCGGGCAATCGTGTCGCTACCACCCCACCTGCTCAGCATATGGGGTGGAAGCATTGAAAAAGCATGGCGCACGCAAAGGCGGCTGGCTTACCATTAAAAGACTGGCATCCTGCCACCCTTGGGGAGGAAGTGGTTACGACCCCGTGCCTTAATCCATAAAATCACAGCATGAAGACAGCTCTTAAAGGATTTCTAATAATAATGCTGCTGCAAATAGCGGCAGTTGCGCAGCTTAAAGCTCAAAACCAAAACAATTTTGAGATTTCTAAAAGCCTCGACATTTATGCCAACGTATTGCGTGAGCTCAACCTGAACTATGTGGATGAAATCAGCCCCGGCGAACTCAATCAGATTGCCATCGATGCCATGCTCACTGCGCTTGACCCTTATACCGTTTTTGTGCCCGAATCGCAAATCGAAGATTTTCAACTGATGACTACGGGCGAGTATGGTGGTATCGGTTCTTTGATTCAAAAAATCGGGGATTATGTTTATATTTCAGAGCCTTACGAAGGGTTTCCTGCCCAGGAAGCAGGCCTGAAGGCGGGCGACCGCATTCTCGAAATTAATGGTTTGGATGCCAAATCAAAAAACTCACCCGAAATCAGCGAACTGCTCAAAGGGCAACCCGGTACAACATTGCAAATGCGCATTGGTCGCGAAGGAGTGCAAGACCCGATTGATTTTGAGCTGGTAAGGAAGCGTATCCGTATAGACAACATTCCCTACCATACCGTTTATGAAGGTGGTATTGGCTACATGAGGCTCACTGGTTTCACCCAAAAGGCAGCAACCGAGGTAAAAAAAGTAATGGAAGCCATGCACCAGGAAAACGACTCACTGAATGGCCTAATTATCGACCTGCGTGGCAATGGTGGCGGCCTATTGAACGAGGCGGTTGACATTACAAACTTATTTATCGACAGGGGCGAATTGGTCGTGACGACCAAGGGCAAATCTACAGATCGAACCGTGGTGCACCGCACACGAAACCTTACAACTGAAGCCGAGCTGCCTGTGGTTGTTATGGTGAATGAAGGCAGTGCTTCTGCCAGCGAAATTGTTGCCGGTGCCCTGCAGGATTACGACAGGGCCGTTATCATCGGACAGCGTACATTTGGTAAAGGCCTGGTGCAAAATGTATTGCCACTGACGTACAATACCCAAATGAAGGTTACAGTGGCCCAGTATTTTATCCCCAGCGGCAGAGGAATTCAAGCCATTGATTACAAACATAATAATGGCAATGGAACCAAAATACCTGATTCATTGTTCTCCTCATTCCGCACACGCAATGGCCGGCTCGTTTACGATGGTGGTGGCATTTTGCCGGATATACAGGTTGAACCCCGTGAATTCAGTTTGCTAAGTTCACAGCTTTTTGGTCAAAACATCATCTTCCAATTTGCCAATAAGTTTGCGCGCGAAAATGATGCACCCGAATCAGCGGAAAATTTTATGATTACAGACGATATCTATAAGGACTTTGTGCAATTTGTACACCAGCAGGATTTTGTACATCAAACCGAAAGCGAAGAAGCCATTCAGTTGCTTCGCGAAACGGCTGAAGATGAGGCATATTTGCATGCAATTTCAGATCAGATACAACAGCTGGAAGAGCAATTAAAAGCCTATAAAGCCAATGACCTTTACAAATACCGCGCTGAAATTGAGGAATTACTGCATGTGGAAATTGCTACACGCTATTATTACCAAAAGGGAAAAATAAGGGCCTCACTCGTCAACGACAAGGAGCTAAAGGAAGCCAGGGCTATATTGAGCGATCGGAATCGTTATGAGGAGTTGCTGAAAGGATCAACTGACTAAATAAAACCCCTATGCGTTTTTTTACTGCTCAGTTTCGCTCCAACCTCTATTTTTTCAACCTTGTTTTGCTTGCCTTAAGCATCGTACTTTCGCGCTTCACCATGAGTGTGTTCCAGTTTACACTATTGATTATGTGGGTATGGTGGGGCTTTTCGTTTGAGGTGGTGAACAGGTTTTTCAGAAAAGCAGGGCCATTATCCGGACTGTGGCACACCTTTGGTTATATACTCAAAACAGCTCGCAACAACCTGATGGACAATTTTGAGTTGCTGCTCAAAAACCGTGTGGCCCTGGTATTGGTTTCACTATATTTAATGCATATCATCGGCCTTATCCACAGCACTGATTTCAACTATGCTTTGAAGGATTTGCGCATCAAACTTCCTTTGCTTTTGTTGCCTATTGTAATGGCAACCATGAAAAAAATCAGCTGGCAGCAGTTAAAAACCCTCCTCTTACTTTATGTGTTGGCTATTTTCATTGGCAGCATGTTCAGCCTACATGCCTATATCAACCAATCATTCACAGATATCAGGCAGATTTCGCTGTTTATCAACCCGATAAGATTCAGCCTGAATGTGGTATTTGGTTTTTTCATCTTGCTTTGGTTTGTGGCAAAGGACAGAAAGCTTAAACATTGGCAGCGGGCAGCAATGGCAAGTGTGATGATTTGGTTTATTTTGTTTTTGATCATTCTGGAGTCCATGATTGGTGTATTGAGCCTGTTTTTTATCGCTTTAGGATTAATTTTCGTAAAGCTTCTTCAGCTTAAAAAAACCGGACTTCGATTTGCCCTCATACTCTTGCTAATGGCCATGCCCCTCTTAGGATTTTTCTATGTAAAATCGATTGTTGACACACTGAACAAAGCACCTGATATCAATTTTGAATCGCTGCCAACGCACACCGCGCAAGGCAACCCCTACGTGCACGACACCATCAATTACGGCATTGAAGATGGCACCTTTATTGGGCTTTATTTATCGGTTGACGAGCTGGAAGAAGCATGGAACAAAAGGGGTAATATTGATTTTGAAGATTTGGACAGGGCCAATCAGCAGCTTAAATTCACGCTGATTCGTTACCTGAATTCACGCAACCTGACCAAGGATTCAGCAGGGGTAACTGCACTTACTGACCACGATATAAGGCTTATAGAAGAAGGTGTGGCCAATTTTAATTACACCAACAAGCCCGGATTACGCGTCCGGATTTCGAAAATCATAACAGGCTATAAGTATTACAGCTATATGAACGACCCAAGTGGCAGTTCCTTTTTACAGCGTATTGAATACCTGAAAGCATCGATTCTGATCATCAAAAACAATATTTGGTTTGGTGTAGGCACAGGCGACTTGCCCATGGCATTTGATAATATTTACGAAGAAATGAATACCGCCCTTAAGCCAGAATTCCGATGGAGATCGCATAACCAATACCTATCCATTTTTATCGCTTTTGGCATCTTTGGCTTTATATGGTTTTTGTTTTCGTTGATATATCCGCTTATCCGGCTCAAACGCTATCATCAGTACTTTTACAGTATATTTTTGGTTTTGATGTTGTTATCCATGTTTACCGAAGACACTATCGAATCGCAGGATGGTGTTACCTTGTTTGCCTTTTTTAATGCCCTGCTCCTGTTTGCTTTTACCGATAAAGAAGGGGAAGAAAAACAGGCTTCATAAGCAACAATTCCTTGTCAATGATATTTGTATCTTTGCACCCCATTTGCTAATGCATGAAAAACGAAATTATTCCGCTACAATTTACCCTTTACGAATCTGAAGCTGATTTACCAGCTGATGACAAGGAATTGCTTGAAAAAGCTGAGGAGGCAGTTCATAAGGCCTATGCCCCCTATTCTGAATTTAAGGTGGGGGCAGCGCTCCGCCTTACGAATGGGATGGTGATACAGGGCAACAACCAGGAAAACGCCGCTTACCCATCAGGTTTGTGTGCCGAAAGAGTAGCCCTTTTTTATGCCTCCGCACAATACCCATCAATGGGTGTGGATGCCATTGCCATTACGGTGAATTCGCCAAACGGCCTGCTGGAAAATCCTATACCTCCATGTGGTGCCTGCCGCCAAGTGATGGCAGAAACTGAAAGCCGGTTTCGCAATAAAATGCGCGTTATTATGCGTGGCCAAACAGGTCCAATTATGGTTGTAAATGAAATGAGCACTTTGCTTCCTTTCACTTTTTTAGATAAACATTTACCAAAAAAAAGAACTAAATGAGATTCCGTAAAACAATCATCTTATTGCTTGTTGTTGTCTCGTTGTCATCCTTCAGGCAAGACAATCCTGCCTATCAACTCTTTAACCACAAAGGCAAACAAGTCAAATACAAAAAACTGCTTAAAGAAGCTGAAAAAGCTGATATTGTTTTTTTTGGCGAACTGCACAACAACCCCATCAGCCACTGGCTTCAGCTGGAGTTGACGCAGGACCTGTTTTCGTTAAAAAATGGCATGATTACCATGGGAGCCGAAATGTTTGAATCGGACAACCAGGTTATCCTTGATGAATATTTGAGAGGGATTAAAGACAAAAATAGTTTTGAAGAAGAAGCCAGGCTATGGAAAAACTACAAAACAGATATCGCCCCTTTGGTAGAATTTGCCAAGGAAAACAAGATCCATTTTGTCGCTACCAATATTCCACGTCGCTACGCCTCGATGGTTTTCCGGGGTGGTTTTGAAGCATTGGATGCACTGAGCAACGAAACCAAAGCCTTAATAGCCCCTTTGCCCCCAGCCTATGACCCTGAACTGCCGGGCTATAAAAATATGATGGACATGATGGCGGGCCATGGTGGCGAACCCAATGAGAACTTCCCCAAGGCACAGGCTATTAAGGATGCAACGATGGCTTATTTTATCCACAAGAATTTGGAGGAGGGCAAACTTTTTATCCATTTCCATGGCACGTATCACAGTGACAATTATGAAGGCATCTTGTGGTACCTAAAGCTTCTTCGCCCCGATTTGAAGATGCTGACAATTGCAACCACCGAAGCGGACAAAAGCAGAAGGCTGATCCAAGAAAAGCGCGGAGTTGCCGATTTTGTTATTGCTGTGCCGCCCAATATGACGAAAACACATTGATTTTTTTAAACTCTATTTGCAAAAGCAAACCAATACTATAATGATTCATAATTCGTTATCAAGCAACACTAAAAAAGTATAATTTTGCCACATGATTAAGAATACCGCATTTTTAATAGTCTTGTTTGTTGTTTTTGGCCTGGGATCATGCAGCAATTACCAGAAACTGCTTAAAAGCACTGATAATGATGCCAAGTATGAAGCCGCCATGGATTATTATGAGAAAGGCGATTACACCCGCGCGCTTCAGTTGTTCGACTTGCTGCAGGCCTTTACCGTGGCGATTCGCGTGGTGAGCTGCTAAGTTATCGCACCGCTTATGCCTACTACCATATGAAGGACTATATAGTCGCAAGCTTCTACTTTAAGCGCCATGTGCGGACATATCCCCAAAGTAATGAGGCTGAGGAAGCTGCCTATATGGCTGCCTACTGTTACTATCTTGATTCGCCGCGTTACAGCCTCGACCAGACAAATACCTATGAAGCCATCAGGGAATTGCAGGCCTTTATCGATGCCTATTCCAGTAGCGACAAAGTGGAAGAAGCCAATGGTCTGATCGATGATTTACGGAAAAAACTCGAAACAAAGGATTTAAATATTGCGTTGATGTATTATCGGATGCGCGACTATATGGCAGCCATTAAAATGTTTGAAAATGTAATGAAACGCTTTCCTGATACCGAACGCAGGGAGGAAATTTTCTATTATATGACATTATCCTATTTTGAATTTGCTGAGCAAAGTATTCCTGAACGACGTAAAGAGCGTTTTGAATCAGCCATCGAATCCTACAATAATTTATTGTACCAATACCCTGAAAGCGAATACCTTAATGAATTGGCTTCGGTAAATGAAAAAGCAAGGGCCAGAATAATTAATTAATTTTTAAAATATACCATGGATTACAAAAAAATTAAAACAGAAACTACCGCTGTAACAAGGCAAAAAGATTTGTTTTACAAAGATACGGGCAACATATACGAAACTGTTGCCATCCTGTCGAAACGGGCCAATCAGATATCCCTCGAAATAAAAGAAGAACTGCATAAAAAAATCAGTGAATTCTCAACAGCATCCGACAACCTGGAGGAGGTTTTTGAAAACCGCGAGCAAATTGAAATTGCAAGGTATTACGAACGTTTACCTAAAGCTACTTTGCTCTCTATCCACGAATTGCTAAAAGGTCAGATTTATTACAGAAACCCGCATAAATTGCAATCAGGTTTTTAATCTATCGAAACGCGCATGCTTAAAGGGAAAAAAATCCTTATTGGAATTACCGGGAGCATAGCAGCCTATAAAATTCCACTTCTGGTGCGTCTTCTGAAAAAAGAGGGCGCAGAAGTGAGGATTGTAATGAGTCCGGCAGCAAAGGATTTTGTTACCCCACTAACTTTAGCAACACTTTCGGAAAACCCTGTTGAAGGTGGTTTTTTTGATCACGAAACCGGTGCCTGGAACAGCCATGTTGATTTGGGTCTCTGGGCCGACCTTTTTCTTGTTGCACCTGCCACGGCAAACACCCTGGCTAAAATGCATATGGGTATTGCTGACAATTACCTGTTGACTGTCTATTTATCAGCGCGATGTGCCGTAATGTTTGCCCCGGCGATGGATTATGATATGTATCAGCACCCGGCAACCAAACACAATATCCAAGGGCTTGTCAATCGGGGCAATCTGCTAATATCGCCGGCCTTTGGTGAATTGGCCAGCGGACTTTGCGGCGAAGGCCGCCTGGAGGAGCCAGAAGTAATTTTTGATTTGATCAAAGCCTTTTTTGTTAAAAAAAAACGCTTCGAAGGTAAAAAAGTTATGGTCTCAGCAGGGCCAACTTACGAAGCCATTGATCCCGTAAGGTTTATCGGCAACCATAGCAGTGGCTTAATGGGCATTTCCATAGCAGATGCTTTTGCTGCCGAAGGGGCTGAAGTAAAGCTCGTATTGGGGCCAACTCATTTGCAACCAACCAACAAAAATGTTGAAGTAATTGCCGTTAGCAGTGCGGATGAAATGTATAAAAACTGCCGCATACTTTTTACCACAGCTGATATCACGGTAATGACAGCAGCAGTTGCGGACTATAAACCAGCAGCCGTCGCAAAACAAAAAATCAAGAAAAAAGAAAGTGTGCTTAGCTTGCAACTTGCTCCAACAACAGATATTTTGATGGAGCTGGGCCAAATGAAACAAAAAAATCAATTGTTGGTTGGTTTCGCCCTCGAAACAAATGAAGGAAAAAAACATGCACTTGAAAAATTGCACAAGAAAAACCTGGATTTGATCGTTCTAAACTCATTGGAAGAACCAGGCGCCGGATTCAGGCATGCAACCAATAAGGTTAGTTTTTTCGGGCAAAATGGAAAAGAATTACATTTTGAACTCAAACAAAAAACCGCTGTAGCCGCCGACCTCGTGAACCACATTTATACTATGTTGACAACAGAAAAATCATAAACCCGATGAAAAAATTAAGCCTGATAATATTGATATTCCTTGGTTTGTTAAAAGTTCAGGGGCAGGAGTTTTTCTTTGAAATCAGGGTAAGTGCCCCCGGTATTGAGGGAACGGACAGGCGTGTTTTTGATGCATTGCAAGAATCAACCTATGAGTTTTTAAATAACCGGAAATGGACCAACCTCAACTTTAAAATTGAGGAGCGCATCGAAGCAACGGTATTGATTACCATTACCGACCGCATTTCGGCAGATGAGTTCAAGGCCAATCTCAATTTGGTGCTGCGTCGGCCAATATACAAATCATCCTACAACTCCCCTGTGCTCAATTATGTGGACGAAAACTTTCAGTTCCGATATATTGAGTATCAACCACTCGACTTCAACGACAACACCTTTATGTCGAACCTCACATCTACCCTTGCTTTTTATGCCTATATTTTTCTGGGGCTCGACTTCGACACTTTTTCGCTCTATGGGGGCGATCCTTTTTTTCAGGCAGCCGAGCAGGTAGTAAACGCTGCCCAAAGCACCAACGAGCGGGGATGGAAAGCATTCGACGGCAACCGCAACAGGTATTGGCTGGTCGAAAACCTGCGCAACCAAACTTATCGGCCATTGCGGCAATTCCTTTATGAATACCACAGGCTGGGGCTTGATGTGATGGCCGACAAACCCGATGAAGGTCGCGCCAAAATTCTGGAAGCTTTGCCTCATCTGGAGAAACTATACCGCGAGCGACCGGGCTTGTTTTTTCTCCAATTGGTTATTGAAGCCAAGCGAGATGAAATCATCAATGTTTTTTCGCAAGGAAGCCCACAGGAAAAATTGCGCGCCGCCAATATTATGCGTGAAATTGAT